>MFAF01000091.1:4205-5073 GCA_001774505.1 Candidatus Coatesbacteria bacterium RBG_13_66_14
CAAAAAGCCTCCTCGAATGGGGAGGCTTTTTTATCACGATTTGTGGGTCACTCGTAGGCGGCCTTTATCTCGCCCCACGAGGTTTCCGTGACGGAGGAACCCCAGTTCCCCTTAACGACGAAGAAGGCGTTTAGATGGATATCTTTAAAACCATCTCCTTCATCAAGATGAAGATTTCCATCATAGTATGGATCACAAAGCCAATTAAAATAGGTCAATTCTTCCTGGTATATCTCTAACCAATATATTCTATATTCGGATAAATACAAATAATCTTGTGCATCAAGTAATATATCACAATGGAGAATCTGGTCACTTGAATGTGGATATTGATAGCCAGTATCAGTAAACGTAACGTCATTGGTAAGGGCTGACCAGATTGGATTCCCAGGATGACCGTTATCATCTTCATATATTGTAAGAATAAAGTCGTAGTAGCTACCACCAGCACCAAAAAAACACCAGCATTCAAACCCTTTCAGTGTTGCGTTCCCAGTTTGAAAATCATCTACTGCATGCAAAACATAGCTTGAACCCACAGCTTCCAACTCATCATCGTAAAAGAAGCGGTATTCCCACAGTGTATCCAAATCAGGTCGGGGCGGGGTGAGTGAGGTTAGAGAAGTGTCTTCGGAAGATGCTGCACAAGCTAGGATTATAAGAATAAACACCGCCGTGGGAAGTATGTTTTTCATCGTTCACCTTCTTTCCCCTCGACTATAATTTAGCCCAACCGCCGCCTCCCGTCAAGGGGCAATGAAAAAAGGGCCGGGGGCCCTTTCACTTTTTGGGGGAAGCTGGTGGGAATCGAACCCACCTGGGACCGGGTTAGGGCCCCACAACGGATTTGAAGTCCGCGAGGCTCACC
>MFAF01000091.1:5200-11359 GCA_001774505.1 Candidatus Coatesbacteria bacterium RBG_13_66_14
GGTCAGCCCCCGCTCGTGAAAGTGGTCCAAGAGGAGCGTGGCCGTCTTGCGCGAGAGGCCGGCGCGCTCCTTGTACTCGACCACGCGCAATGTGCCTGACTCCTTGAGCATGGCGATTGCGATGCGGCGCAGTTCCTCGTAGCGCCCCGCCGGCCAGAGATGGGTCTCGCCGATGAAAACGGCATTGCCCGCGGCCTCCAGGTAGTGCGCCAGGTCCAGCGCGGCGTCGGGGCGGAGGTTCTCGAAATCCGCCAGGGCGAGGTTCTCCGCGTTTTCCAGAGCCTTTTTCGCCTCGGCGATGCGCGACTTCTGCTCGGCGGTCGGCTCCCCGTGCGGGAGAACGGCGTAGGATGAGCCCACCGGTCGCAGCCTGCCCGCCTCGACGAGCCCGGCGATGGCGTCGCGCAGCGCGCCGTCCTCCACGTTCCGCCCGGCGAGGGAGGACAGGCGGCCCCGGTCCAGCCGGCAGAAGGGGAGCCGATTAGCCAGCACTTTATCCAGCGCCTGGCCCAGGTTTTCCACCAGGCCGTGGCGCCAGCGGGGGTGCAGCCAGCGGTCGGCCGCGAGCTTGATAATCGCGCCGGCGTCGGCCAGCCGCGAAAGCTCCTCCTCGGCCGCCGGTGGTACAAGGTTCGACCGCGCGGCCAGCTCCTGCGTCGTGAGGTCCTTGCGCGGCAGGGGGTTGTGCTTGAGCCAGAGGGGCAGCGCCTCCCGGGAACCAGCCCCGTCAAGCTCGACGAGAGCCTCCCGGTAGCTGGCCCGCTTGCGGCGGTGCTTCTGGGCCAGGGGGTCGAGCACCCGCCCCCCCGCGACGGTGATTGACGGCGAGGGGATCCGGAGGATGAACCTTTCGCCGAAGAAGACGGGGTGGCTCCCCTCCAGCTCGATCTGGGCCAGGCATTCCTCGCCGGGTTTCAATTTTTCCCGGTCCAGGAGGACCAACCGGCAGCCCAGCTCGCTCGTCCCCTTGAGGAGCTTCAGGCGACAGAGGCTCTGCAGCTCGGCCGCCGAGGCCAGGAGCCTTACCTTGGCGTCGAGGCGGTTGGAGAGGACGACGCAGCCGGTGGTGACGATTTCGTCGCCCCGCCGAACGCCCCGTTTCGACAGGCCGGTGAGGTTGACCGCCGCCCGCATCCCGGGAGACACGGCTTCCCGGGACCGGGCGTTCACCTGGAGGCCCCTGACCCTGGCGGAGCCGCCGCCGGGCTGAACCTCCACCGAGTCCCCCACGCGCAGGACGCCCGTGGCGACCGTCCCGGTGACCACGGCGCCGAAGCCCTCCATCTTGAAGGACCGGTCCGCGGCCAGGCGGAAGGGCCTACCGGAATCGTCCTCTCTTTTCGACTCCTCCGCCAGCCGGACGAGCTCCCGCTTCAGCTCCTCGAGGCCGACGCCCGTTTTGGCGCTGGTGCGGATGATTCCGGCGCCGGCCAGTCCGGTGCGGGAGAGCGTCTCCCGGACGTCATCCTCCAGGAGCGTCAGCCACTCACCGTCCTCGACCAGGTCCACCTTGGTCAGCGCCACCACGCCGCGCCGGATGCCCAGGAGCTCCACCACATCCAGGTGCTCGCGGGTCTGGGGCATGACCCCCTCGTCGGCGGCGACCACCAGGAGCACCGCGTCGAAGCCCACGGCGCCCGCGACCATCTCCCGCACCAACCGCTCGTGTCCCGGCACGTCCACGAAGGCCAGCTCGCCCGCCGGGGTTTCCAGAAAGGCGAAGCCCAGGCGGATGGAGATTTTCCGCTGTTGCTCCTCGGGCAGCCGGTCGGGGTCCGTCCCGGTGAGCGCCTTGACCAGGGCGCTCTTGCCGTGGTCCACGTGCCCGGCGGTGCCGAAGAGCGGGGGGGCGGAGGCGGTCGGCTGAATGTTTTCCATTTCCCTCATTCTTTAATTCCGGGACGATTATAAAACCCGGTGGACCGTGGCACAATGCGCGCGGTATAATTCCATGGAGGTACGGGTCTTCACGGGCACGCCCACCTGCGGGAGGACCGATGTCGGCGACGGAATGGCTCAAGAAGAACTGGATGTACGTCGCCCTGGGGCTCATCGTGGCCGGGTGGCTGACGTACTCCTGGTTCTCCCGTTACGTCCTGGAGGACGCCTTCATCTCGTTCCGCTACTCGCGCAACCTGGTGCGCGGCGAGGGCCTCGTCTACAACCCCGGGGAGCGGGCCGAGGGATACACGAACCTCCTGTGGGTGCTGTCGGTGGCGGGGGGGATGGCGCTCGGGCTGGAAGCGGAGACGACGGCGGTGATTCTGGGCCTCGTCGCCGGGGCGCTGGTCATCATCCTCGTCTGGTCCATCCTGCGCCGTTTGACACAGGGCAATCCGTACCTCCCACTGCTCGGGGCGGCCCTGGCGGCGCTGTATTTCCCGTTGAGCTACCACTCCGGGTCGGGGCTCGAGACGGCCGCGTTCTGCGCCCTCCTCCTGGCGGCGGTCCATTCCTACCTGCGCGCGCCTCCCAAACGATTCCCCTGGACCGGGCTCTGGCTCGGCCTTCTGGCGCTCACCCGCACCGAGGGGCTGGCCTACACCCTTTTCTTCGCGGCGCACCATATCTGGATGCGGCGCCGGAAAACGGAGACGGGGGCGGATTGGCGGGATTTGATACCCGCTCTGGGCCTGCCGCTGGCGCAGTTCGTATTCCGGCTGTTCTACTACGGCCTCCTTCTACCGTTGCCGGCCATCGTCAAGGCCGGGGGGTCGCTGGCCCACATCCTGGGCGGAGCCAAGTTCGTCTTCAACTGGATGTGGGGTACGCCGATAATACTTCTGGCATTCCTGGCGGCCTACGGGGTCATCCGGCGCTGGAAGCGGCCCGAGCCCGGACTGCTCCTTCTTCTCCTGGCGGCCGTCGTCGGGTTCACCGTGTACGCCGGCGGCGACATGATGGGGTATTACCGTTTCCTGGTGCCCGCGTACCTCATACTCGTCGTGCTGGCGGTCGGCGGGGTGGAGGACCTGTTCGACGCCCTCGCCCCGCGCAGGCTGTTCCCGGTTCTGCTCTCCGTCTTCCTGGCGCTCTGGACGGCCGCCTGGTTCACCGTGACGGCGGCCACCCGCGTTCGGCACCCCCGGGAGCTCCTGACGCCGGCCAGCTCCGGCTGGCTGCACGACAACGTCCCGCCGGGCACCCTCCTGGCAAGCGGGGCCACGGGACGCCTGGCCTATTTCTCCGATCTGCCTTTCATAGACTACTACGGGCTGTGCACCGTCGAGGTCGCCCTGCACGGTGAGCGCACGGACGAATTCCGACCGGGCCACGAGGTGGGTGACTCAGAGGCGGTGTTCCGCCGGCAGCCGGGCCTAATCGTTATCCGCCCCCTGCCCGGCACCCGGGACCAGATCGAGGACTGGATCGCCGGCCGGCGGGCAACGACGGACTACACCTGGGCCGAGCTCCCCTTCGCCCAGCAGCTCGTCCTCTCGGACCCCCGGATGGCGGACTATCAGGCGCTGGTGGTGGACGTAACCGAACGTGTCGAGGGGGGGCCGCGGGAGGGTGAGTCGTACTACATGGGCTTCTACGCCCGCCGGGGTGAGCTGGTGGATCTCCTCGTCGCCCGGGGGGCGGTGCCGGTGGAGCCGGCGAAGCCCGAGGGCTTCTTCGACCCACGCGGGGAATGACCCGCGGTGTTAACCTCCGTGGAAAGTCGAACGGCCGATCCGTCGCGTGAAACCGCGTCCATCCCCCGCGTATCAAATGGGGTGTACTTTTTTATTTCGGCGGAAGCCGAGGAGGCCAGATGAGGTTCCTTCCCTTTTTCGCGGCGCTCTTCCTGGCCTGCGGGTTCGCCGGCGGAGGTGTGGACGTGGATTCCCGGTATCAGCACAAGGTGGAGCTCGACCCAGCCGGCGCGACCCTGGTATCCGTCGAGTGGCACAGCGGTGGAATCGAGCTCGTCGGCGATGACGGCGACTCGATCCGCGTCACGGCCGTGGGGCGGATGTGCGGAGGGTTGGTGGAGCCCAAAGAGTGGCTGGATATGGTCAGTTTCCGGCGGGAGACCGAAAGGGTCGCCCTGGAGTTCACCCAGCCCGGAATCGTCTGCCCTTACAGCGTCGCGCTCGAGGTGCGCTTTCCCCGGGGGATGGCCGTGGATGTGGCCAACGGCAGCGGCGCGCTGACCATTTCGGGCGGCTCGTCGGCGGTGATCGAGCTCGGCAGCGGCGGAGTAACCGTCACCGGCGTCACGGGCGACGTTTCTGTCGAAACCGCCAGCGGCGGGATCGTGGTGGAGGGCGTGGGCGGTTCGTTGAAGGTAAGCTCCGCCAGCGGCGGGTTGGAGATCAACCGGGTCGCCGGAGCCGTGGAGGCCGAGACCGCCAGCGGCGGGATCGAGATCGGGCTCGGCCCCGACCACGCCTGGCCGGTGAACGCCGAGACGGCCAGCGGCGGGATAACCCTCTCCGTCGGGGCCGGCCAGGCCGGGGCGGTTTCCCTGCACACGGGCAGCGGCGGTATTGACCTCTCCTACGGCGGAACCTTTACCGGCGACGCCGACCTCGGCACCGGCTCGGGGGGCATCACGGTTGACCTGACCGACCCTCCCGAGGGGCTGGCAATCGAGGCGGAGACTTCCTCGGGCAGCGTCTCGACCAATCTCCCCGGCGCCGCCGTGTTCAACCGTTACGGCGCGGGAGAGATACAGCTCAAGGGCGCGGGACCGAAGATAAGCCTGGACACCGCCTCGGGGAGCATCGAAGTCAACGTGCGGTAGGTTCGGGCTTCCGCGCCGCGCCCCGGAGTGGCGGCGCGTATGACTGCGGGATTACGAAACGTCAACTTCAACAGGAGGGGTTCACCATGAAATATGTCCTGTCAGCGATGGCTCTGCTGGCCCTGTCGCCGGCGGCGGCCGCAAATAGTTACGAAACGGAGCTTTCCACGACGGGCGTGGAAACGCTGCATGTGGATTGGGCCAACGGCGACGTGGAGCTCATCGCCGACGATTCCACCGGCGTGCGCATCACCGCGAGTGGCGGGGCATCCTCGGGCTGGCTGGATTACACGGACTTCAGCGTCTTGGGGGGCGAGGCGAAGGCGGTGTTCGACACCAAGGGCCGCGCCGGCAACATCTCCGTGGACCTCACCATCCGGTTCCCGCGCGGGCTGGGGGTCGAGGTCACGGCGGGCAACGGCGGGGTGACCGTAACCGGCGGCTCGGCGGTGGACATTGATGCCGGCAACGGAAACGTGTCCGTCTCCGGGGTGACCGGCGATACAATTGTGGACGCGGGGAACGGGAACGTCGAGCTGGAGATACCACAGAATTTTTCCGCCGTGGCCGATCTCGACGCCGGCAACGGCAACGTCGTAGTCGGCATCGGCGGCGGCTTCTCGGGCGAGGTGCAGGTCAGCGACGGGAACGGCAACGTGGAGGTAACTTTCTCCGCGGTTCCCGAGGGCCTGGCCGTGGACGCCCGGACCGGCATGGGCTCGGTGACGACGGACCTGCCCGGCGCCGAGGCCGTCACGAGCTTGATGGGCGGCGCCATCTCCCGCAAGGGGAACTCCTGCTCCTTGAAAATTACCGCCGGACTGGGCGATATCGAGGTTCTTGTGGATTGACCGCTTTGTGTAAAAAAAAGACCGCCTTGGGGGGCGGTCTTTTTTGCGGGCGGGCCTGTAAGCCGAATTTTGTACCCCTTCGTGCGAGCGGGTTTCCCCTCCGATGGGGTGACGGCCATCCATCTTACGCCCCGGATTACTCCGGGGCTCCAGCGACCTACCCGGAACCCCGGCCTCTCGGCCCGAGGCGGGCCACCTCTGGGGGTTCCCTATTCGGTCTTGCTCCGGACGGGGTTTACCGAGCCGACGGCGTCACCGCCGCCGCTGGTGGGCTCTTACCCCACCGTTTCACCCTTGCCGGTCCGGTTTCCCGGACTTGGGCGGTCTGCTCTCTGTTGCACTTTCCGTACCCTTGCGGGCCCCGGGGGTTACCCGGCGTCCTGCCCTGCGGAGTTCGGACTTTCCTCGGCGCGGTTTTTCAGGGCCACTTGAGGGCTTGACCCCCAGTCTGGCCCCCCGCGTCGCGGCCGTCCGGCCCGCCCGCAGAAGATAAAATAGCACAAAATCGCCGCCGTGCCAAGTGGAGCGTCCCTTCCCCATAGGGAGCGGCCCGCCGACGGGATTAAGGGTGAGGGC
>MFAF01000091.1:11422-16937 GCA_001774505.1 Candidatus Coatesbacteria bacterium RBG_13_66_14
CTCCCCGTGGGAGAGGGATTAAGGGTGAGGGCTACCTTTGAAAAAAATGATTCCCTCTCCCTTTTAGGGAGAAGAAAGCGTGGCGGCCCTCGTAGGGGCCGACCTTCAGGTCGGCCCGTGGGCGACCTCAGAGGACTCGCCGTGGGCAATAGCCGACCCGCCCCTTGCGGGCGAAACGATCCCGGCCCCGCCGGGCGCGGATAAATTTTTCCGCTATAATGGGCATCGAATCGCCCCGCCCCACGTAGATTAGGCGCGAACACATGAGACTCTACACCGAGTTCCGCTTGCGCGAGGACCACCTGCGCCTGTTGGGCCACTGCGACGGTGAAAAGCCCGCCGCGGGCGACTGCTACCGCGTGGTGGTGGACGGCCGGGAGCGTTTCGCCGAGGTGGCCCGCACCGGGGTGCCGCTGGTGGAAAAAACCGTGCACCACCTGCCGTGCCGGGTCATCGGCCCCATCGGCGCCGACGACGTCGCGCGGATGGCGGAGGCGGCGAAGCTGGAGCGCCGCGCGGCCCGCCTGTTCAAGGAGCTCAAGGAGGAGTTGCCCCTGAAGCTGGTGGACGTCTCCGCCGCGGTGGGCGGCGACTCCGTCACCTTCTTCTTCACCACCCCGGAGAAGGTGGACTACCGGCGCTTGGTGGCGACCCTGGCCCGACGGCTCGAGATACGCATCGAGATGCGCCAGATAGGCGTCCGCGACGAGGCCCGCCGCCTGAGCGGGTACGCTTCCTGCGGCCGGGAACTCTGCTGCGCCAACTGGCTGCGCACCTTCGACCCCGTGACGATCAAGATGGCCAAGCATCAGAACCTGGTGCTCAACCCCAACCGCATCTCGGGGCTGTGCGGGCGGCTCATGTGCTGCCTGGCCTACGAGTACGACTACTACCTGGACGCCGTGAAGCGGCTGCCCCGAAGCGGCAGCCGGGTGACGCTCGCCGACGGCGCCGAGGTCGTCGTGCGCCAGGTGAACGCCATCAAGGGCACCCTGGTGGTGGAGCGCGCCGACGGCACCCGCGAGGAGCTCACCCCGGACCGCCTCGCCGTGGACGACGGGGAGGCCGGTTGAGATGAGGCGCCGCGGGGGGCGACCGACCGGCGGGTATCGAGGAGAGCGGGATTAAAATGAGAAAAGCCGCGGCAGTTTCGGTCGTTCTCGTGGCACTGACGCTGGCGGCGGGCTGCGGCCACCGGGCGGGGCTGGACGATTACCGGAGCTTCGCCCACCGGGCGGCCGGGGCCGGCCTCTGGCGCGAGGCGCTCGACCGCTGGGAGCGCGCCGACGAGCTGGCCCACGATGACCCGGGTATACTCAATAACCTGGCCGTGGCCCACGAGGCGCTGGGGGACATTCCCCTTGCCCGGGAGCTCTACGAGAGGGCCGTGGCCCTGGCTCCCGACGACGACGAGCTCCGCGAAAACCTCCTCGCCTTCCGCAAGGCCCACCCCGAGCTCTACCCCCCGGAGGAGACCGATGAAACCGATGAGGTGGATTAGCCTCGTCCCGGTTATCGCCCTCCTGGCGCTCCTGGGCTGCCGCACCTCGGACGAGCTGGTCATCGAGCTGCGGGCCGAGGGCGAGCTGGACCCCGAGGCCTACCCGACCCTGGCGGTGCAGGACTTCGCCTACGGGGGGGAGATAGAGTTCGGCCTGATGGCCGCGGAGCGGGTGCGGGACCGGATAAGCGCGGGCGGACGCTTCGCCGTCGTGCGTGAACTGGAGATGGCCGACCCGTCGGCGCCGCTCTTCGACCTCGCCGGGGACGACCTGGACGCTGCCCTCGCGCGGACGCGGGAGGCCGGCGCCGCCGTGCTGGTGACCGGGAAGGTCGTCTTCAGCCGCCGCAACGCCCAGGACTACGCCGAGCGCCTCGCCGAGAGCTACGACGTGGAGGAGAGCGAGAGCCCGTCCATGGCCTGGGGCCGTTCATGGGAGGCCGACGCGCGCCGCACCGGGACGGTGTACGTCCTGGAAATCTCCGTGCGCGCCTACGACGCCGCCACCGGCGAGGTCGTCTGGCGCCGGACCTCCTCCGAGCGGGTGGAGACGAGCAGCACCAACCGCACCCCCACCCGCTCCGAGCTCATGGGCGTGTTCAACTCTCTGGTCCAGCCGGTGGTCGAGGACCTGCGCCTGGGGCTGGAGCCGCACCTGCGCGCCGAAACCCGCTACGTCGTGCCGTGAGCCGCCGGCGGGGTCCGGCTGGTTGGGCCGAACATCTCTGTCCCCGCTCCTCGATCACAGCCTAATCGCGGCGGGGGCTCATTTACCGGGAGGAGACATGGCTGAGGAGACTCATGAGCGAATCCAGGAATATGAAAAAGCCGCGGAACGTGCATATCAAGGTGGCCTTTACCAAGCGGCTATTTTTCACAGACTCGGGTTAACTAATATGTTACTAGCCCAGCTGATAGAAATGCGAGCTATGGAGAAGTAGCTTTTATGATGATCGAGAGACACGGATCGAGGTCAGCCGTTTAAACCTGTTGTTGTCGGCAACCCTAAGACGGGGAAGTCAGGATTATCGCTGGATTCTTCTTAAGGTCGGCGACGGTCGGTCAGTTCCAGACCCTCCCGGGTTCCGTCACCCTCCCCGCCGTGTATCCGTTCCTTGAAAAGCCTTGTACTTATTCGCCCGATGCGGGTAATTCCCGGTTTCGAATCGCATTCCCCTCTTAACTGTCAGGAAAAAGGGCGACCTTGAAGACGACCCTCAAGTACCTGCGTTTCGCGGCGCTGGTCGCGACGCTGCTCGTCACCACGGCGGACGCCCAGTACGGCTACTTCGGCCAGAACAAGGTCCGCGACCGGGAGCTCGAGTGGCAGATCCTGGCCACGGAGCACTTCGACATCTACTTCTACCCCGACTCGGCCGGGGTGGTGGGCGGGGTGGCGGAGATGGCCGAGGCCGCCTGGAAGAAGCTCTCCGGGGACCTGGGGATGGAACCGGTCCACCGCATCCCCTTCATCCTGTACGCCTCGGGGCGCGACTTCCGCCAGACCAACATCTACCTCGGGTTCCTCCCCGAGGGGGTGGGCGGCTTCTCCGAGGCCGGCCGAAACCGCGTGGTCATCCCCTTCGAGGGCTCTCAGCCCCGCATGTGGGACACCACCGTCCACGAGCTCACCCACGTCTTCAGCTTCTACAGCTTCTACCGCGACATGACCGGCGAGCTGTTGAACACCGAGGTGGGCTCCCCCGACTTCTGGTTCATGGAGGGCATCGCCGAGCACGAGGCGCGCGACTGGGACACCGACGGGCGGATGGTCCTGCGCGACGCCGTCCTCGGCGAGCACCTGGTCCCCCTGACCGACCTGCGCTACGGCGACTACATCCCGGGCTGGGCGCTCTACCTGGCGTACAAGGAAGGCCAGAGCGCGCTGGACTTCTTCGTCGAGCGCTACGGCGCCGACAAGCTGCCCGAACTCATGGACGCCATCGCCGCCGAGCCGGACCGCGACGTGTCCAAGGCGCTGGAGAAGGTCGCGGGGATAGACCTGCGCGACTTCCACGAGGAGTGGACCCTGGACCTGAAGCGGCGGTACTGGGTGGAGCTGGTGGAGGGCCGCCGGCCCGAGGACATCGCCCGCCGCGTCACCAGGCTGGACGAGGACTACACCAGCTACGTCGGCCCGCGGTTCTCCCCGTCGGGTGAGCTCCTGGCCGTAATCAGCAATCTGGACTGGGACGCCAACGTGTACCTCGTGG
This sequence comes from Candidatus Coatesbacteria bacterium RBG_13_66_14, assembly GCA_001774505.1. Classification (GTDB taxonomy): domain Bacteria; phylum RBG-13-66-14; class RBG-13-66-14; order RBG-13-66-14; family RBG-13-66-14; genus RBG-13-66-14. Next base: position 15,137 of record MFAF01000091.1, read on the forward strand.
ACGCGGAAAAGGGCGAGGTCTTTCAGCGCCTGACCGACGCCGGCGACTACGACTACCTGGCCGCCGGCGGCGCCACCCTGGATTTCGCGCCCTCCGGCGACTCCGTGGCCGTCGTGGCCAAACAGGAGGGCTGGCTCAACGTCTTCCTCGTGGACGCCGTCACCGGGTACACCTACCGCAAGTTCTCCGACCTGGAGCTCGACGACATCACCGGCATCACCTTCGCCCCGGACTCCGAGTCGCTCTACCTCTCGGCGCAGAACCGCGGCCAGGTGGACCTCTACAACCTGAACCTCGCCGACGGACACCTCGAGAGGCTCACCGACACCCCCCACGTCGAGCTCTACCCCGCCGCCTCGCCCGGCGGCAAGACACTCGCCTTCTGCCTCGAACAGGAGCAGGGCACCCACCTGGCCGAGCTGGACCTCGCCTCGGGGGGGATCACCGTCCTGACCACCGGCGTCGCCGAGGACCGCTACCCGTGCTACCTGCCCGACGGAAGCGGGATTATTTTCTCCTCGGACCGCGTCGGGCCATCCAACATCTTCCTCCGGGACGCCGCGACCGGCGCCGTCACCCAGCTCACCGACTCCCTGCGGGACGTCTTCAACCCCGACGTCTCGGCCGACGGCGGGAAGCTCTCGTTCAACTCGTACAAGGACATGACCTACCAGGTGTACGTGATGCCGCTGGCGGACGCGCTGGGTCGGCCCTACGAGCCGACGCTGGCCGAGCTCGCCCCGGAGGACTCCGGGATGCCGCCAATCCGCACCGGCTCCGAGATAGGCGACCTCTCCAAGCTGGGCGACCTCCACCCCTGGGAGTACGACCTCGAGATAGACTCCGGGATCGTCACCGCCGAGTACACCACGGGCGGACTCTTCCGCGCCCTGGGCCTCCTCGAGGGCTCCGACACCCTGGGCGACCACCGCCTCTTCGTCGAGTTCGGCCTGGGCAGCATCTCGGACCTGACGGACCTGGACCTGGACGTGGGCTACTACTGGCTGAAGTACCGTCCCATCTACGGCGGCCGCTTCTTCAACTGGAACCAGTACTACCTCATCACCGACGGCTACCTGCGCGAGCGGGTCTCCGGCGGCCAGGCGAGCGTCTCCTACCCCCTCACCGAGCACCTGCGCGTCGAGGCCGCCGTCACCGGCTACGAGTGGTCCCACGAGCTCACCTTTTACGACGGAAGCACGTACAACGACTACCAGAACATCATCGGCCCCGGCGTCGCCGTGGTCTACGACGACACCCAGTGGTCCTACTGGCACCCCGTCTCCGGCATCCGGGCCAAGGTCACCTACGACCGGCCCAGCTTCTTCCTCGGCTCCGATTGGGAGTTCAACGAGGTCTCCGCCGACCTGCGCGGCTACCTGCAATTCTTCAAGAACGCCGACGCCGGATTCGCCCTCCGGCTCTACGGCCTTTTCACCTTCGACGGCGACCCCGTCGAGCCGACGTACTACCTCGGCGGGGCCTTCGACCTGCGAGGCTTCGGCTACTCGGAGTTCTCCGGCAACGACATCGCCCTGGCCAATCTCGAGCTTCGGATCCCCGTCATTGACCGCATAGACTTCGGCTTCCTGCCGGGGTTCATCATCGGCGACATCCGCGGGGTGGGGTTCATGGACGCGGGGCTGGCGTGGGAAACCGGGGCCGACTTGAAACTCTGGGAGACGGAGCCGGAGCTGCGCTTCCGGGATTTGAAGGCCAGCATCGGTGTGGGGATACGGTGGGCGTCGTTGGGGATACCGATTCGGCTGGACTGGGCCTGGCCCTGGGACGGCACGGACTT
>MFAF01000091.1:16983-17138 GCA_001774505.1 Candidatus Coatesbacteria bacterium RBG_13_66_14
AGTAGCAGAGACGATGCAGGGCGGGGATTCGCTTCGCGTTACTTCGTTTTGCCAGGGGCATAGCTCGGTTTGCCAGAGGCATAGCTCGCTTCGCTCGGTTCGCTCGGTTACTATCCCCGTCGCGGCGGCCCGCAGAGGGACCGCCCTACACCTTA
>MFAF01000092.1:0-2988 GCA_001774505.1 Candidatus Coatesbacteria bacterium RBG_13_66_14
GGGAGCGGCGCGCCGACGGGCCAGGGTGAGGGCTTCCTTTGAAAAAAGCGGCGGGGACTAAAGTCCCCGCACTATGGCTATACGACGAAAATTCGCCCCGTAGGGGCGATGAGTCCACGGTCGCCCGCGGGCGGGTCAGGAGACCCGCCCCTACGGCAAACAGAGGGACCGGTCGGCGGGCCCTTGACATTTTAATATTTCTGATCCATATTAAAGTTAGAAGTAATATATCTTTTTGAGGAGGTGTCATGAAAAGGCTGTTTTTAGCGCTGGCTCCCCTTTTGGTGGTCGGCGCGGTCTTCGCCGAGGGGTGGGAGAGCGAATACGTGGATGAGGACGGCGGGGACGTCGGCTGGTATTCCTCGCTGGCCATTGATTCCAGCGACCATCCCCACATCGCGTACCACTGTTACAGCGACGAGAGCCTCAAGTACGCCCGGTGGGACGGCTCGGACTGGCACATCGAGACCGTGGACGACGACGGGAGCACCGGGTACTGCTGCGCCCTGGCCCTGGATTCACACGACTGGCCGCACATCGCCTACTACAGGTCCACCGGCGACAACACGCTGAAGTACGCCCATTGGAACGGCTCGGCCTGGGTCATCGAGGACCTTTATACCGACGGCGTGCAGGCGATCTGCGATATCGCCGTGGACTCCCACGATTGCCCCCACATCCTCTTTCACGTGGGGTTCGCTCCGTGTTGGTATCTGAGGTACACATACTGGGACGGTGCCGAGTGGCAGATGAAAAACTTCGACCCGGAAATTGGCAATACCTGGGATTGGGGGGCGATAGCCCTCGACAGCAACGACTGCCCGCACATAGTGGTTCCGGACATGTACGCCAGGAGTTATATGCAGCTCGCGTATCTTCACCAGGACGGCGGCGACTGGCAGGTGGAGATAGTGGACGGGAATAGCGGTTACGACTGCTCTATAGCCATGGATTCGGACGACCACCCTTGGATAAGCTACGGTTGTGGGAGTGAAAATCTTAGGTGTGCCGCGTGGAACGGCGGCTCATGGGACATTTACACCGTGGACCCTGATTGTCGCATCGATTGTTATACCTGTTATCAGACATCCATAGCCGTGGACGGACGGGATTGGGTTCATATTTCGTATCGCGACGAATACACCCATTCCCTCAACTACGCCCTGTGGGACGGCTCCAGGTGGTGGCTGGATATGGTCGAGGGGAATAATGCGGGGCAGTTCAGCTCCATTGCTGTTGATTCCTCGGGAGCACCGTGTATATCCCACCGGAAAAACATGGAGGGGAAGCTGAAGTACGCCCACTACAGCACCCTGGACGTTGACGTGGTCGGCTTCGACGCCGAGTCCGTAGATGGATCGTCAGTTCTTTTAAGCTGGAGCGTCGAGGCGTCCGCGGGGGACGAGCTTTCGTACTGCAACCTCTACCGCCGCGAGGCCGGAGCCGTCGAATCGGCGAACCCGATTGGGGAACTGATAAATCCTAATCCGATATTCGGTGATGGCTCCCTTCACTACCTCGACTGTGGCGTGGAAACCGGGCGGACGTACGAGTACTACTTGCGCGTTTACGCTGATGACGCCCTGTTCCACGAGTTCGGGCCGGTGGAGGTGGAGTGCGTCGCTCCTACGGGTGAGTTCGCCCTCTTCGCCCCCTACCCCAACCCGGTTCAATCGTCCGTTACCCTATGTTTCAACCTCCCGCAAAACGGTAGCGTGGAACTTACCGTCTATGACCTGGCGGGGCGGCGGGTGGATATTTTAGTCGCGGGCGACTTGGCCGCGGGTCGGCATGAGGCCTCCTGGGAAGCGGGGGGTTTCCCGGCCGGGGTGTACCTCGTGCGCCTGGCGACGGATTACGGCTCGCTCACCCGGCGCCTGGTCGTCGCGCGGTAACCCCCTCCCCCCTCTGAGGGGAGTGTGGGGTGAGGGGTGAAGCGGGCGGGGTACAGAGCCCCCGCCCTACGGCTATACGACGAAAATTCGCCCCGTAGGGGCGATGAGTCCACGGTCGCCCGTTTCAATTGACTTTTTTAACCGCGGGCGGGTGCAGACACCTGTCCCTACGTCATCGCAACCGGGTGCGATGCCCCTTCCCCCCTTTGGGGGGAAGGTCGGGAAGGGGGGTGCGATGTCCCCCTCTCCCCGTGGGAGCGGCGCGCCGACGGACCAGGGAGAGGGTCGAGGTTGGGAGTGTAAACGCGGCGGGGATTTGCCGGAGGCATAGCTCGCTTCGCTCGGTTAAAATCCCCGCCCTACATTCGCCCCCCACCCTAACCCTCCCCCCAAAGGGGGGAGGGGATTGTGCAACGGTCGGGTGTGGATACCCAACCCTACATCGCAATAGGCGGGATACAAAAGGCGGGCCCCGAAGCCCGCCCCAATTTTTTATCCACCGCCGCGACGTTACACCGTCGGCTCGCCCCCGGGGCCCGGCTTGGGCGACTCGATCTCGAAGGTCGCCAGCGTGGCCAGGTCGAAATCCTCCGGCAGGGCGAAGCTCTTCAGGTACTCCGCGGTTATCCGCTCCAGGTTGGCCAGCGCCTCCCCGTAGGTGGCGCCCTGGCACATGGTGCCCACCTCGGGGCAGCGGGCCAGCCACGCCGTCCCCCGGCGGTGGATGACGGCGGAAAGCTTCACGGCCATGGGAAACCTCGCGCTCGGAAAAATGTATCGTTCGGTCCTTGAACGTCCTTCCGCGGGTCTTCAGGCCCGGATCATCGCCAGGAGCATCTTCGCGCGTTCGACGGCCCGCAGGGCGTGCGGCTCGCCGGCGGGCATGAGGAGCAGCTCGCCGGTCCGCACCGTGCTCGGCTTCCCGGAGATGGTGATTTCCAGGGAGCCGTCCACCACGAGCACCACCGCGTCGTAGGGGGCCGTGTGCTCGGAGAGGCCCTCCCCCGCGTCGAAGGCGAAGAGGGTCAGCGTGCCCACCGGCTTGTCCACGATGGCCCGGCTCACCACCGCGCGGGGCTGGTAGTCCAGGAGG
>MFAF01000092.1:3021-5153 GCA_001774505.1 Candidatus Coatesbacteria bacterium RBG_13_66_14
TACACCCCCCTCCCTATCCCTCCCTCCAGAGGGGGGAGGGGAAATCACATCTCCTACTCCCCAGCCAGCGCGGGGCGCTGGACCCCGGTTCCGTGGGGAGAGTCGTCTAATTTCCCGAGCCCTTTCCCGCGAGCTGGGCGTTAAATCCCGGCTTTGATGACTCCCCAGCTAGTTCCCACCACCGCCTGTTCCGGCTCCAGGGTGAGGCGGAGTCGGTGCATCAGCGGCTCGGAAAACCCCGTGTCCTCGTCCAGCTTCTTGTTGTAGAGGATGCGCTGAATCTCCGTCGCCCAGGTCCATGTGTAGACGTCCAGGGAGTTGTCGAGCTGCCACTGGTACTCGATTAAAAGGTTGTCCTCCCCGTCGTAGGCGAAGTCGGAGAAGTTCGGCATGGCGACCCAGTCGTCGGTCTGGCAGGTGATGGAGAGCGGGTCGGCGGTGCAGACGACCTCCGGCGTGTTGCCGTCGTAGTTGGCGGTGAACGAGTCGGTCAGCTCGTCCAGGGAGGTGTGGCAGAGCATCATCCGCCAGCTATAGAACCGGGCGTCGGTTTCCCCGTTGAAGGCCTGGAAGGCCACGTCGCTAATGTTTCCGGCGAATCCTATCTCCTCGGCGAGTACCAGTTCCTGGACCCGCATGCTTTCCACTCAGTGGCCGCAGAAGGGCATGTTGTACCCGGCCTCGGGATCGCCGATGATTATCTCGTCGGCGGCCGCGGGCGCCAGGACCGCCGCGGCCAGAAGCGCCAGTCCAACCATTCGTCCCATGATACCTCCCTTGGAATCGGGGGCGTTTTCAATGACTCTCATATTATACACCATTCCTCCCGGGTGGTAAGAGCGGCGGGGACTAAAGTCCCCGCCCTACATTCAAGCAGATCGGCCTAGAATCCGGCCTTTATCACCCCCCAGCTAGTCCCCGCCACCGCCTGTTCCGGCTCCAGGGTCAGCCGCAGGCGGTTGGCCTTGACGGAGGGCGTCCCCGATTCCGCGTCGTAGCCGTAGTTCGACAGGTAGCGGAGGCGGTCCGACGCCCAGCTCCAGCAGTCAACCTCCTTCTCGTTGTCCACGCGCCAGCGGACCTCGACGAGGAGGTTCTGCGCCCCGTCGTAGTGGTAGGGCGTCATGTCCGGCACGGCGAACCACTCGTCCGCGCCGGCGGTGACCGAGAGCGGGTCGGCCTCGGCCACCAGCTCCGGCGTGTTGCCGCCGTAGTTGTCGTCGAAGCGGTCGGTGAGCTCGTCCAGGGGGGTGTGGCAGAGCTTGAGCTCGAGGTCGAAGAACCGCGCGTCGGTCGCGGCGTAGGCCGCCTGCCACTCGATTTTGGTCACCCAGCCCGAGGTGCCGATTTCGTCGGCGGGCACCAGCTCCTGGACCCGCATGTCGTCGCCTCAGGTGCCGCAGAATGGGGTGTTCAGGGGGAAGGCCGCGTCGCCGATGACGACCTCTTCGGCGGCGGCCGCGGCGGCCAGGACTGACCCCAGAACGAGCGCGATGAGCCTGTTCATATCCCGCCTTCCGGATTTGTCTGTAACATCATCAATCTACCCGATAGAGGGCGGCGGAGTCAACCGCGCGGGCGGCCGAGCACCCTGCGCTCTCCCCCTTTGGTTTACCTCTCGCCGATGAAGATGCCGCGCACCTTCTCCAGTTGCTCGATGCCGAAGCGGGCGTCGTCGGCGGTTTCCGGAAAATCCGCCTCCGAGCCCCGGAAGGCCCCGAGGGCCTGGTAGTAGAGCACCGGTCCCATGGGGTCCTTCTGGACCCACAGTGCCAGGCCCAGGTAGCCCGTGTTCAGTATCACGGAAAAATCGCCGCCGGGGGCGCAGTCCGCCGGGAGGCCCTCCTCTACGGCGTAGGTTTTCGCGTGCTCCAGGGCGGCGGCGAAGTCGTCCCGCGCCCGCTCGGTGTTCCACAGCGAGAGCTCGTGCATCCCCCGCGCCCAGTAGGCCAGGCTGAAGGCGAAAGGCCCCTTTCCCAGCTCCTCCCGCCAGGCCAGGCACCGGTCGGCGAGCTCGACGCCCTTTTCGAAGTGGCGCCTTTCGCGGGGAAGGTCGTCGCCGGGCCAGCATTCGGCCAGGTCCGCGGCGAGGTTGTACGCCTCCACGTTGGCCCACCCGATGAGCTCCCGGC
>MFAF01000092.1:5187-6519 GCA_001774505.1 Candidatus Coatesbacteria bacterium RBG_13_66_14
GAGAGTCTCGGAAATCCCCGCCTCGCCGACGGTGACCAGGTCGTCCAGGTTCTTATTTTTCCACTCGCGGTAGGCGAAGGCGGGTCGGGCGAATGAGAAGAGCGTAAGGCGCTCCGCCGGGTCGGCGAAGCTCTGGACGTATTCCACCACGGCCCCGGCGCCCTCTCCCTCCATCAGCGCCCTCAGGGTCTCCCACTCGCCCTCGGGGAACCCCTCCCCGGCGGCGGCGGCGTGGGCCGGGGTCGAGAAGAGAAGCGCGGCGCTCACGAGAAAGAGAGTCGCCCTCATCGTCCGCCCCCCTTCCGGCGGGCCTGATACGCCTTTCCCAGCGTCCCCCCCAGGCCGTGGTAGCTCCGGCCGTGGCCGTAGACCACCGAGGCCAGCCGATCCGGGTCCAGCCGGCCGTCCTCCCCCGCCACCGACCGGGCGACGTGAATCGCCAGGACCTCGCCCACGAAGAGGTCGTGGGAGCCGAGGGGGAGCGTGTGCCGCAGGGCGCACTCGATGTTGACCGGGAACTCGCCGATGCGCGGCGGCGGCACTTTCGCCGAGGGGACGGGGGTCAGTCCGGTCTCGGCCCACTTGTCCGCGTCCCGGCCGGAGAAGGTGCCGCAGAAGTCCACCGCGCCGACGTGCCCCGCGGCGGGGAGGTTGACCACGAAGGCGCCCTCCCCCGCGATGAGGTGGTGGGAGTGCCGGGTCGGGCGGACGGCGATGGCCAGTTGGGGCGGCTCGGCGCAGACGTTGGCCGCCCAGGCAAGGGTGATTAAATTGGCCCGCCCGCCGACTCCGCAGCTCACCACCACGACGGGGGCGGGGTAGAGGCACGTCGCGGGCGCCAGGGCCAGCTTATCCATCGGCATGCCGCCTTCGGGATGCCGTCGAAACGGCGGGGGTCACTCCCCGGCGCCGCCCGCCGGCGGGTTCGGGTCCGAGCTCCACCCCTCCATGGCGCCGCCCAGGTTGAACGCCTTCCTCTCCCGCTTAAAAAGGAGCGTCCCCTCGTCGGGGTAGAGGACCACGTCGTCGGCCTTCACCAGGCCGCAGTCGAGGATCTCCAGGGTGCCGCCGCCGGTGTTGATGAACTGGTGCGCGACGCCCTCCCCGGCCGGCTTGGCGAAGAAGTCCCCCTCCCTCACCGGGCGGTTCTCGCCCTCCAGCCGGACCGTCCCCCTCCCGGCGAGGATCAGGAAGAACTCCTCCTGAAGCGAGTGGGAGTGGTATTTCACGCTTTTGGCCCCCGGCTTGAGGCGGTCCACGTTCACGTAAATTTTTCGGCTCCCCGCGGCGGCGCCCAGGTAGAGCGTCTGCATGGCGCCGACGAAGGCGGGG
>MFAF01000093.1:0-839 GCA_001774505.1 Candidatus Coatesbacteria bacterium RBG_13_66_14
CCGCGGATTGGCCCTGCAAAAACCTGGAGCGGGAAACGGGGTGGTGGGGCCACTCCCTGTTTCGCGGCTCACGGTTGGCGCCGCTCGAAACCTCGTCCCCGCGGATTCTCCCCCGTTAACTACTGGAGCGGGAAACGGGGCTCGAACCCGCGACCCTCAGCTTGGAAGGCTGATGCTCTACCAATTGAGCTATTCCCGCGCCGCGAACACCGGCGGCTCATCCTGCGAATTACCAATAATACCGGGCATCCCGAGGGCGGTCTGCCGCCTTTTTTTATTAAACGTCCGTCCCATCTGCGGGACCAGTGGCTATTCCAACCGCTTCACTTACAAAAGGCCAAGCCGGCGGCGGTTGCCCTCGAATTGACCCAACCTCTCCCCGCGGAGCCGGTGGCGGCTCCCAGCCGCTGGTTGCTTCAATCCGCTTCTGTAAAAAACGCGTCGCTCGCGGCGGTTGCCCTCGAACTGACCCAACCTCTTCCCGCGGTGCCGGTGGCGGCTCCCAGCCGCTGGTGGCTTCAATCCGCTTCTTTAAAAAACGCCTCGCCCGCGGCGGTTGCCCTCGAACTGACCCAACCTCTCCCCGCGGAGCCGGTGGCGGCTCCCAGCCGCTGGTGGCGGGGGAAGGATTCGAACCTTCGAAGGCATACACCGACAGATTTACAGTCTGTTCCCTTTGGCCGCTCGGGAACCCCGCCACGGACCGGGCATTATACTCGAAGGACCCGGGTAAAATCAAGGGTCAATCGCGCGGTGGGGAAATCGTGGAGCCGAAGGTCGGATTCGAACCGACGACCACCCGCTTACAAGGCGGGAGCTCTGGCCTGCTGAGCTACTTC
>MFAF01000093.1:855-1382 GCA_001774505.1 Candidatus Coatesbacteria bacterium RBG_13_66_14
TCGATGTGGACGTCGCCGGTGAGGTCAATCTGCTGGTGGATGGTTACCTCGCCGGCCTCCTCGCGCTTCTTTTTCGCGGCCCAGCGCGCCGTCAGGGCCAGCACGACGATGCCGACGCCGAGGGTGCCGATCCCGCCGAAGAGCCGCGTGTAAACGTACTTAGCGTAGGGGCCGAAGGCGCTCCAGATGAAGATGACGCCGAAGAAGATGAGCACCAGGGCCAGGACGTAGCCGACGTACTTCACGGTTTACCTCTGGGGCAATCGTGGAAAATGGCTTATAAACCAGTGTGTCAGTGGGGCTCACCCCGTCGGGGATGGTAACACAACGGGGTTGGGAAGGGTATCGGGCGATGACGAGGGGGCCGGGATGTGGTCGGCCCGTTTAATCAAGGCAGCCCTCACCCTAGCCCGTGCCTCGCAGACCTCCCACAGGGAGAGGGGGAACGGGCCGACCTGAAGGTCGGCCCATACGAGGGGGCTGTCAGCAATGACGTAGGGGGGATGTCCACACCCGCCCGCCCCCCT
>MFAF01000093.1:1459-3841 GCA_001774505.1 Candidatus Coatesbacteria bacterium RBG_13_66_14
TTTCAAAGGTAGCCCTCACCCTTAAGCCCGTCGGCGCGCCGCTCCCACGGGGAGAGGGGGGCCGTTGTCAGACCTTGCGCTCTCCCTCACTCCGGATATTAAAGCGACTTTAGCGCCTCGCGGACAATCTCCAGCCCCCGGTCCGCCTGGGCCTCGGTCAGGTTCAAGGGCGGCCGGAAACGGATGGAGCGCGCCCCGCAGGTGATGGCGAAGAGCCCGCGGTCGTACATCGCCCGCCAGGCCCTGGCCCGTTCCTCGCCCGTGGGGAGCTCGAAGGCGATCATCAGGCCCAGGCCGCGCGCTCTGGTGGCCTCCGTCCCCTCAATGGCCGAGTGCAGCCCCTCGAGCAGGTGGGCGCCCACACGGGCGGCGTTCTCCACCAGGCGTTCCTCCTCGATCACCTCGAGGTACGCCTGGCAGCGGACCATGTCCACCAGGTTCCCGCCCCAGGTGGAGTTGAGGCGGCTCGAGCCGGGGACCGTCCCGTCGGGCGCCGTCTCGGGGGAAAAGACGTTGTACTTGACCTGGTCAACCTTTTCCCCGGCCATGATCCCGCACACCTGGCTCTTCTTACCGAAGGCGATGATGTCCGGATGGACACCGAAGTGCTCCGAGGCCCAGAACTTCCCCGTCAGGCCGAAGCCCGTTTGGACCTCGTCATGGACGAGCATAGCATCGGCCTCGTCGGCCAGTTCGCGCAGTTTTCGGTGGAACTCGAAGCGGAAGTGGCGATCCCCGCCCTCGGCCTGGATCGGCTCGATGATTATCGCGGCGACGCCGTGGGGATGCTTGGCCATGGCGGCGCGTATCTCCCCGATCGCCTGCTCTTCCTGCTCGGCGCAGAGCTCCCAGCGTTCGGGCTCGGGGAGGCTGAAGTTGATGCCGGGGGAGTTGATGCGGGGCCAGTCGAACTTCGGGTAGTACTTGTACTTGCGGGGGTCGGCGGTGTTGGTCAGCGAGAGGGTGTAGCCGGTGCGGCCGTGAAAGGCCTGCTTGAAATGGATGACGACCAGCTCGCTCTCGTGGGCCTGGGCTTCGGCGTCGTCCTTCCAGACGCCGTCCTGGAGGTTACGCCGGGTCTTGTAGTCGAAGGCGACCTTCAGCGCGTTCTCCACCGCCAGGCCGCCGCCGGAGACCAGGAAGAGGTGCCTGGCGTAATCGGGCATGGCGATGCGCGCCCAGGTCGCCACGAACTCTGCCATCTCCGTGGTGTAGATGTCGGAGTTGGACGGCTTGTTCACCGCCACCCGGCCCAGCTTCTTCAGGAAGTCGGGCGCGGTGAGTTTTGGGTGGTTGTAGCCGATGGGCGAGCTGGCGAAACAGGTGAAGAAGTCAAGAAGCTCGCGGTCGTGGAGCTTGTCGTAGATGACCGCGCCTTTGGAGCGCTCCAGGTCGAAGACCAGGTCGTCGTAGCCGTCTACCAGCATGTACTTCTTCAGGGTCGGAATGACCTCTTGGGGGGTGAGGGTGATGGACACGTCGCCTCCTTTTTAAAGAGACCGGCGCGTTGCCGAGGTGGAGGTTGAGGGGCGTAATTTATTGATATTTTTTGGCTAATCCGCCCCAGGTTCCGCAAGCGGTGGCAAGTCTAACGCGGCCGCTCTACCTTGTCAACCCCGCCGGGCGCGCGTCCCGGCGACGACCGAGGGGTATTCGGCCGCCCACCAACAAAGTCTCCAGCCACGCGGGAAGCGTGGGGGTTAAAACAAGGGGTTTTAACCCAACAGAGACAAGGGGCTTTAACCCCTTGTGGAAATGAGCAAGGGGCAGAAGCCCCTTGTCTTAAGCAGGCGGATGGTGAAGGGTGGTTGAAACCCCTACTATCTTCACCGGGGTGGACGGGACAACCGGAGGTTTCGAAACTACGGTCCGCCGATGAAATCCAGGCAGGCTTTTATCCGTTCCAGGGTCTCCTCCCGCCCCAGGAGAACGACCGTCTCGAAGAGGCCGATGCCCACCGTGCCGCCGATGAGCGCCACCCGGACCGGCTGGACCAGCTTGCCCAGCCCGACGCCCAACTCCTCGGCCTTGGCGCGGAAGGCCTCCTCCAGGGCATCGTGGTCGAGGTCCGTTTTCTCGAACAGGCGCCGCGCCTCGGTGAGGGAGGCACGGACGCCCTCTTTGCCCAGAACCTTCTTCACCGCCTCGGGGTCGTAGTCCTTGGGGGCGAGGTAGAAGGGACGGACGTAGAAGGGGTAGTCGGGCAAGAGCTTGGCCCGGTCGCCGACACGGTCTACGATATCCACCAGGCGTCCCCAGCCCGCGGAACCCTCGGTGAGATCTTCGGGGACCACCTCAGCCTCACAAAGGTGATCTAGCGCCCGGCGAGCCCGCTCCTCGGGAGATAAGCGACGCAGATGCTCGCCGTTGACATAGCGGCAC
>MFAF01000093.1:3981-4089 GCA_001774505.1 Candidatus Coatesbacteria bacterium RBG_13_66_14
GAGGTAGCCCTGGCGGCGGAACTCGGCCAGCGCCGTGGCCCCGTGGCGCTTGGAGAGCTTCTGCCGGTCCGGCCCCAGGATCATGGGCAGGTGGATGAAGACCGGCGG
>MFAF01000093.1:4453-9856 GCA_001774505.1 Candidatus Coatesbacteria bacterium RBG_13_66_14
ACTCATTCAAGTGCTCAGACAAGGGGCTTCAGCCCCTTGCTCCGGACGTAGGGGCGACCCGTAGGAGGGGCGGGGCTCTGTCCCCGCCCGCGGGCGACCACAGGGGACTCGTCCCACGGGTCGCCTCTACGAGCCCCGCCCCTACGCAAGGGGCCGTGAAGTAAAGGGCGGGCCGCAGCCAGCCCCGTTATCATCTACTCGCGGACCGTCGGCCTAGTACCCGTAGCCGCCCATATCGGGGGCGGGCTCCTGCTCCTGGGCCGCCTGCTCCGCCTCGGCGTGCCGCTTGGCGAGCTCGGACAGAATCTCTTCCAGGTGGTTCTCCACCTCGGCCTGGGCCACCAGCGAATCCACCCAGGCCCGGTAGAAGGTGTTCTTGATGACCGTTGTCATATCCAGGCGCAGGCCCTCCAGGCGTTGGCCGTAGGCCTGGGGCGAAGGTTCGGAGACGTTCCGCCCGCGGACGATGTAGAAACCGTCGCGGTCGCGGACCACGCCGGAGAGTTGGCCGGGCTGGATCTCGAAGGCGGTGCGGGCCGCCACGGGGGCGGTGCCCAGGTCGGGGATGTTCCCGTTACGGGTTATTTGGTCGGCGGAGACGACACGGTCGCCCAATTCTAAGGCGGCGCGGTCCAGGCCGACCGACCGCGCCAGGGTCGCGAGCTCCCCCGCATGCTTTTCCGCCAGGTCCCACGCCTTGGAGTTGAGCACCTTGGCCTCCACCCGGCCCCGGACCTCCTCGAAGGGGTAGGGTTTTTCCGAGGTCCGCTCCACCACGGACAGGACGTAGAAGTCGTGCTTGAACACCGCGTCGGGATCGGTGGGATCCTCGTGGGTGCGGGCGAGGATGCCGGAGACCTGCCCCGGTTCCAGCTTGAAGGCGGCGTCGCGGAACTGGTTGAACCGGCCTATTTTCGCGTCCACGATGATGGCGTCCTGGGCGAAGGGCCCCGCCCGCTGGACCTCGACGCCTGGGATGAGGGCCGCGGCCTCGGCCAGGTTCTTGCCCTCGGAGAGCGCCACCGAGAGCGTACCCTGGAACTTGTCCATGGCGGAGAGCGCCTGGTCCATCCGCAGGCGGTTCTCCAGCTCGGGGCGCATCTGGGCGAAGGTCGGCACGTCCGACTCGCGGCGGATGACGTGCCAGCCGTACGCGGTCCTCACCGGCTCCGGGCTCGTGGCGCCGGATTCGAGGGCGTAGGCGGCCTCCTCGAATTCGGGGACCATCTCGCCGGGTCCGAAGAAGCCCAGGTCCTCGGCGACGACGGAAGGCTCCGCGTCGGTCGGAACCGGGGCTTGGGAGTACTCGTCGAAGATTTTTTCGAAATCGGCCCCGCCGTTCAACCGCTCGATGACGGCGGCCGCCTTGACCCGGGCCGCCTCGACCGTTTTTTCGTCCGCGTCGGGCGGGGTGATGAACAGGATGTGGCGCACGTGGATTCTGCCGGCGGAGGTCTCCTCGTCCTTCACCTGCTCGTAGTAGGCCAGGAGGTTCTCCTCTGTGAGCTCCACCTTGGCGTACAGGTCGTCGAAGTTCAAGGCTATGTAATCCACGGTGACCTGTGCCGGGGCCATGAACTCCTCGGGGTGCGCGTCGTAATACGCGCGCACCTCGGCCTCGGCGAGGACGACGTCGCCCACGAAGTCGCCGTAGGAAATCCTGGCGAAGTCGGCGGAGGCGAACTGGTTCGAATCGAGGAACTCGGCGCGCACCATAGGCTCGGGGACGTAAACCGCGTCGAAGACGATGGAGTGGACCTTCTCCACCAGGAGCTGGCGTCCCAGGGTCAGGCGGTACTCGTCATCGTTGGTGCCCTGATCGTGCAGGAAGGCCTCGTAAAGGCCGCGGTCGAAGGCCCCGTTCTCTCCCCGGAAGTAGGGCGCCTGCTCGATGGTCTGGCTGATCTCCTCCTCGGTGATTCCCAGGCCCCACTCCCCGGCCTGCTGCCGGACCACGTAGTCCTCGATCAGGAGCTCGATGGCGTCCTGACCGGCCACCTCGCGCAGGACGGGCTCCACGGACGGGTCGTAGAAGTCGCCCATGCGGGAGCGCTCGTTCGCCACGTACCGGCGGAAGAGGCCCTCGGCGAGCTGGTAGTACTCGTAGTACGGAACCTCCTCGCCGTTGACGACGAGGACGACGGGCGACTTCTGGCAGCCGCCGCCCTGGGTGGAGCCCATGCCCCAGGCGAAGACGATGGTTCCCAGAAAACCGATAATGGCGATCCAGAGAATGGGCCTCATCTTCTCGCGCATGGCGCGCATGACCATGGCGGCACCTCCCGGTTGTGGTGTGACCACTCCAGGCTTCGCGATTTGCCGGGGGCATAGCTCGCGACGGCGAGCCGTGCGCTCGGTTTAGGGTTGGCGGCCTTCTTAAGGTCAATGCCGCGGATTATCCCCGCTAGCTTCCGGATCGGAGCGGGAGACGTATTGTACCACACTCACCGGATATATATGCGCCCCGGAGGTGCCCGGAATCCCGGTGAAAAACCGCGGTTTTCGAGACGAGCCGGAACGCCGAAAAGCGTTGACTTTCAAGGGAGTTAATGCTATCATGCCCCCTTTAAGGAACCCCTCAACCCACCACACCACCCCCCGATTCGAACATGACCCTGCGCGAACAGTCCATCCAGAAAGTCTCCGTGGACGAGGAGATGCGCCGGAGCTACCTCTCGTACGCGATGAGCGTCATCGTCGGCCGCGCCCTGCCCGACGTGCGTGACGGCCTCAAGCCGGTCCACCGCCGACTCATCTACGCCATGCAGGGGCTAGGCCTGGCCTCCAACAAGCCTCACCGCAAGGCGGCCCGCATCGTCGGCGAGGCGATGGGCAAGTTCCACCCCCACGGCGACCAGGCGCTCTACGACACCCTCGTGGGCCTGGGCCAGGACTTCACCAGCCGCTACCCCCTGGTGGACCCCCAGGGCAACTTCGGCTCCCTGGACGGCGACCCCCCCGCGGCGATGCGCTACACGGAGGCGCGCCTGTCGAAGCTGGCCGAGGAGATGCTCGCCGACATCGAATCGGAGACGGTGGACTTCGTTCCCAACTTCGACGCGTCGCTCAACGAGCCGGTGGTCCTGCCTTCGCGCATCCCGAACCTTCTGGTGAACGGCTCCACGGGCATCGCCGTGGGGATGGCGAGCCACATGCCGCCGCACAACCTGGGCGAGGTGTGCCGGGCCCTGGTGCGCTACATCGCCGACCCTGGTGTCAGTCTCGGCGAGCTGATGCAGCTCGTTCCCGGTCCGGATTTCCCGACGGGCGGCGTCATCATGGGCCGTGAGGGGCTCCTCGAAGCCTACGCCACGGGGCGCGGGAAGCTGACCGTCCGCGGCCGGACGACCGTGGAGGAATCTAAAAAGGGCAAGACACGCATCGTCATCACCGAAATACCCTACCAGGTGAACAAGTCCCGCCTCGTGGAGCAGATAGCCGACCTGGTTCGCTCGAAGACCGTGGACGGCGTGACCGACCTACGCGACGAGTCGGACCGCCGGGGCGTGCGCGTCGTGGTGGAGCTGAAGAAAGAGGCTAATCCCGAGATAATCCTCAACCACCTCTACCGGCACACCCAGCTCCAGACCACCTTCGGGGTCATCAACCTCGCCCTAGTCGGGGGCGAGCCCCAATACCTGAGCCTCACGGACCTCCTGGGCCGGTTCGTCGAGCACCGGATCGAGGTGGTGGAGCGCCGGAGCCGGTACGAGCTGGACCAGGCCAAGCGCCGGGCCCACATCGTCGAGGGCCTCCTGGTCGCCCTGGGCGACATGGACCGCATCGTGGCCACCCTGCGCTCCTCCCCGGACACCGCCGCGGCGCAGAACAGCCTGATGAACGGCTGGTCGCTCTCCGAGCCCCAGGCCAAGGCCATCCTCGAGATGCGCCTGTCGCGGCTGGTGGCCCTGGAGCACAAAAAGCTCGCCGACTCCTACGACGAGCTCACCCGGACCATCGCCCGCCTCGAGGAGCTCCTGGGCGACCGGCAGATGATAAAAAACGTCATCAAAGAGGAGCTCACCGAGGTGGCGAATAAATACTCGGACGAGCGCCGGACGGGCATCGTCGAGGGCTCACTGACCGACATGGAGGCGACCGACCTCATCGCCGACGAGAGCGCCCTGGTGGCGCTCACCCGTGAAGGTTACGTCAAGCGGATGCAGCCCGACACCTACCGGGCCCAGGGCCGGGGCGGCGTCGGGATCACCGGCATCCAGACCAAGGAGGAGGACTTCGTCGAGCAGCTCTTCATCGCCCGGACCCACGACCACCTGCTGTGCTTCACCACCGACGGGCGGTGCTACTGGCTGAAAATCTACCAGATACCCGAAGCCTCGCGCCTGGCCCGGGGCACCGCCATCGTCAACCTCCTCGAGCTCGACGAGGGGGAGAAGATAACGGCCGTGGTGCCGGTCCGCGACCTGGACGACAAGGAGAACTACCTCGTCATGGCCACGGCCCGGGGGATGGTCAAGAAGACCGAGCTCTCCGCCTTCGCCAACCCGCGCAAGGGCGGCATCATCGCCATCGGACTGGGGTCAGACGACCGGCTGATAGGGGTGCGGCTGACCGACGGCCGGCAGCACGTCCTGTTGGCCACGCGCAACGGCCGGGCCGTCCGGTTCGCAGAGGTGCAGACACGCCCCATGGGGCGCGCCGCGGGAGGGGTCATCGGCATCCGTCTGACAGACCCCGAGGACGCCGTGGTGGGCATGGCCGTGGTGGACCCCGCCGGGGGCGGCGATTCCGAGATTCTGGTCGCCACCGCCAAGGGCTACGGCAAACGGACGCCTCTGGAGGAGTACCCGCTGAAGAACCGCGGCGGCCTCGGCGTGATAAACATCAAGACCACCCTGCGCAACGGCCCGGTGGTCTTCATGCGGCTCATCGGGGGCGATGAGGAACTTCTTTTAATCTCCGAGGGCGGGATGGTCATCCGCTACCCGGCCAGCGAGGTCTCCGTCATGGGTCGCAACACCCAGGGGGTGCGGCTGATGCGCTTCCAGGAGGGGGACGCCCTCTCGGCGGTGGCGGTCCTGGTGGAGGAGGCGGAGGAGGAGGAGAAGGAATAGAACAGGCCGAGGGGGGTCGTCGTGTAGAAAACGGGGGGCATTTTGTGGAAAACGGGCGGGCGCAGAGGCCCGCCTTTAAGTTCGTGAACGATGCGAAATCGAATCGTAGGGGCGATGAGTCCACGGTCGCCCGTGGGCGGACCTAAAGGGCCGCCCCTACGTCATCGCAACCTAGGGTGGGGGTCGGGAACGTGACAACGGCGGCCCGCGGTCTCCCTCTCCCCGTGGGAGCGGCACGCCGACGGGGATGGGAGTGAGGGCTGCCTTAAAAAAAGCGGCGGGGTTAGGAAACTACGCCCTACATCGTCTCCCTCCCCCCTTTGGGGGG
>MFAF01000094.1 GCA_001774505.1 Candidatus Coatesbacteria bacterium RBG_13_66_14
CACACCGGCCAGGTCAAAGTCGGCCCGGTCGCGCTCCAGACCAACGGGAAGAGCCCCAGCACAACCCCGCAGGTCGCCAGCACCGCCCGGGCGCCGAAGCGGTCCATCGCCCGACCCCAGAAGCGGTTGGTGACCAGGATCGCCACCGTCACGATGACGCAGTACGCCTGGATGGTGGTGTAGGAAAATCCGAGGTAGTTCAGGGCGTGGGGCAGGAAGAAGGGCCCGCCCACGCCGAGAGCGAAGTTCCAGCACACGACGGCGAAGAGGAACCGCCGCAGGTTGTCGTTGTCCACGGCGTCCCGCAGCCCCTGGAAAATGTTGAACTCGGTCCTGTTCGAGCGGGGTGAGGACGGGTAGCGGGACAGGAGGTATACGCTCACCGCGCCGGCCGCCACGGCCGCGCCGAAAACGATGAGGTGCCCGAGGGCGAGGTTGTCCTCCCCCAGGAGGTCCACGAGCCCCGCGGCGCCCAGACCGGCGGCGAGCCCCGTGGCGCCGGTGAAGATGTTGCGGGTGCCGAAGTACCTTCCCCGGATGGTGACCGGAACGAAGTCGGCGGACCAGGAAACCCAGGCGTTTTCCAGGGGCGCCGCGAAAGCGTAGCTGACGGCCGCGGTGAACAACAACAGCATGAGCCGAGAACCCGAGTCCAGCGGCAGGAACAGGAGCACCGCCGGGACGACCCACACCATGCGGTGCACTGTGGAGGTCCACACGAAAATCGGCCGGTGCCGCACCCCCCGGGAGATGAGATACGCCGAGAGGAGCTGGAGGGGGCGAAAGAGGAACGGCAGGGAGCCCAGGAGCCCCAGCATGAGCTCGTCGGCCCCCAGCTTGATGGCGAAGCCGGTGAAGACGACGCCGGCGGCGATGGAAAGGTGGAACTGGGCCAGGCAGCCTTCCCAGGTGCAGAGGTTGAGATCGTGCTTGAGCTGCCCGCGGTCGAACTCCACGTTCAACCCTTCGGAAAAAGGGGCGGGAAGGTGTCCGAGCGGAGCTCGGGCGGAAGATGCCCCCGTTCGTTGAAGTAGGCGAGACTCGGGCGATCGTCGAGCCAGACGATGCCTGCGAGGGAGGCGTTGTCAAGGCGGAACCGGACCCAGCCGTCGAAGGGGACGCCCAGAATCGCGGCGAGGAACTGTGAGAGGATGCCCCCGTGGGCGGCGACGAGGGCCCGGGCCCACTCCCCGCCCAGAATCCTATCCGCCGCGTCCGAGGCCCGCTCGTAAACGTCCCGGCGGGACTCGCCCCCCGGGAAGCGGTACTCGCCCCGGCGGTACGCATCCGGGTCTATTTCGCGTAAAAACTCCGCGTGAAACTCGCCGTAGGTGAGGCAAGCCGCCCGACCCAGGTCTATCTCCTCCAGCTCGGCGATTATCACGGGACGCGGAAGCCCCCGCTCGAATGCGGGGGCCAAGGACGCCGCCACCCTCCCGGCCGGCGAGGCGTAAACGGCGTCAACTCCGAGGTTCACCAACGCATCGGTCAGAGCCAGGGCCTGCCGGACGCCGCGCGCGGAAAGGGGGTAGTCCGTCCGACCCTGGAGGATACCCCGCTCGTTGGCCACCGTTTCGGCGTGTCGTAAGAGGATTAGCTCGCGCAACTCGACCTAGAGCCGCTCGTGGACCTTGGCCATGGCGGCGTTGAGATCGGTGGGAACCCCCTCGAGGAGGTTCTTGATGGTGTTCCGTGTCTCCCGAGCAAACCCCTCGTCCGTGATCCCTCCGAGGTTTATCTCCACGTTGAGAATCGCCCCGTTTATTCCGGCGGTCAACAACAGCGCGCCGACCCCGATGTCGCTGATGGCGTTCCGGTTTCCAATGAGCGCCAGCCGGGGCGCCTTGGTGAGCATGCGACGGCTCAGCCGGGCCACCTCGAGCGGCACCTCGATGGCCCGTTTCGTGCATTTCTGAACCGCGATATTGCGGGCCTTCTTCTCCTCGGGGCTCTCCTTGGGCATCCTAAAGGAGGCCATCAGGGCGTTGAAGGCCTCTGTGTCCTCGTCAATCAGCGCGCGGAGCCGATCGGCGGCCTCGGCGATCCCGGCGTTCTCCCCGGCGCACTCGTCCCAGAATTCCTCGTACCCCTTTTTCCCCGCGGTCAACTGGCAGACCATGGCCAGGAGGTTCGCCCCAAGGCTGGCCGCCAGAGCCGCCGAGGAGCCTCCCCCGGGGGCCGGTTCCTTGCTGCCGAGCTTTTTTAAAAAATCCGTGATGGTGAGGTCCGTCAGCATCCGATGCTCCTTCGCGTAACTGGGGGATGGGGAGCCCACGCGTGTAAAGCCGCACACGTCAACTGAAGAGGTCCGAGAACCGTTGCGTTTTAGGTCGGGTTTCGTCGGGCTGCCGGCGCCGGTCCACCAGTCGGCCCCGCTTGATGACGGCCACGACGTGGTTGACGCCCCAGGCGTAGATGAGGTCCTCGGGCGTGCTCACGTTCAGGATGATGATGTCGGCCTGCTTGCCCGGTTCGAGGGTGCCCACCTCTTTCTCGCGCCCCACGGCGTAGGCGGCGTTCACCGTGACGGCGTTGAGCGCCTCGCGCACCGTCAGGCCGCACCGCATCACCCCGAGCTCGAGGACCCGCCCCATGGAGAGTGTGTGGGAGGAGCCGGGGTTATGGTCCGAGGCCAGGGCGACGATGGCCCCGGCGTCCACCAGCTTGCGCCCCGGCGCATACCGGTCCTTGAACAGGAAGAAAGAGGTCGCGGGCAGGAGGACGGCCGCGGTGTTCGATTTTCCCAGAAGCTCTATCTCCTCGTCGTTCACGTAGGGCAGGTGATCCACGCTGCGGGCGCCGAGTTCCACTCCCAGGCGGGTGCCCCCCGAGGGGGAGAGCTCGTCGGCGTGCAACTTCGGTATCAAGCCGTGGGCCTGCCCCGTCTGGAGGATGCGGCGGCTCTCCTCCACGGTGAATGCGCCCCGCTCGCAGAAGACGTCGCAGAACTCGGCCAGCTCCAGGGCGGCCACCTTGGGAATCATCTTCTCGCAGACCAGGTCCACGTAACCCCCGCGGTCGTCGGCGCACTCGCGGGGCAGGGCATGGGCGCCCAGGAAGGTCGGCACCAGCTCCCAGGGACCCTCGGCGTCGAGCTCCCGGATGGCCTGGAGCTGCGTCATCTCGCTGGCCACGGAGAGGCCGTAGCCCGACTTGGCCTCGAAGGTGGTCACCCCGGCGAAAAACATGCTCCAAAGCCTTCCCCGTGCGCTCTCGACGAGGTCGGCCACGCGCATCTTCCGGGTGGCGTCCACGGTGGCCTGGATTCCGCCCCCGGCGGCGTGCAGCTCCTCGTAGCTCGCGCCGGCCAGGCGTTTCAGGAACTCGTCGGCCCGGTTCCCACCGTACACCGGGTGGGTGTGAGAATCCACCATGCCGGGCATGACTATCCCGCCCCGGGCGTCGAGGAGGGTGGTGGGGACGCCGCCCATCTGCATGATATCGGTCACGGGACCCACGGCCGTAATCCGACTGCCGGTGACGGCCACGGCTCCGTCGGGGACGGCGTGGAGATCGTCCTGCTCCGAGCCCCGCCGGGGTCCCTTCCCGGCGCAGGTCAGGACCAGCGAGGCGTTGTGGACGATCAGGTCGGGGTATCCGTCGTCCCGGGCGGTCACCTGGGGTGGCTTGGGCGGATTCATCGGGTTATATCTGGAAGTCTATTATCTGGGCGTTTTTCAGGTTGTCCACCTGCATGTACCACTTGGCGGAATCCAGGAAGGCGTCGGCGGGGGCGAGGCCGACGAGCTCGGTCTGGACGATGGGGACGCCGTAGCGGGCCGCCTCGCGCCGGATGGTCTCCACGACGCGGAAGAGCGGGGTCTTGGTGTAGTCCAGAAAATTCATCGAGATTTGAACCATGCCCGTTTTCCGGGCGAAGGAGCCCCGGTGGGTGACCATGGCGCCGCGCTCGTCGTAGCTCTTGACGGACACCGGGCCCTCCTCGTGGTCCTCGAGGTAGAAGCCCGCCCCCTGGATGTTGATGAAGCCGCCCGAGGAGCCGCGGATGGCCTTGGCGATGCGCTTGCCGATCCCGACGTCGGTGGTGCCCAGGTTGACGTTGAAGGCGATTAGAAAAGGCCGGGCACCCATGATGGTCGCGCCGGCGGTGGGGTGCGGTGAGTCCGGACCGAAATCGGGCTTCCACATCGGGTCCCGCATCTTCTCGGCGAGGCCCTCGTACTCCCCTTTGCGGATGTCGGACTGGCTCTGGCGGTGCGGGGCCGTCGCCGATTCGCGGTACAGGTACACCGGGAGGTCGAATTTCTCCGCCACGGCCAGGGCGCACTCCTTGGCCAGGTCGTCGCAGTCCGACATCTTCACGTCGCGCACCGGAACGTAGGGGCTGACGTCCACCGCGCCGATGCGCGAGTGCTCGCCCGAGTGCTGGTTCATGTCAATGAGCTCGACGGCCCTGGCGTAGAGAGCCAGGGTGGCCTCCTTGAGTCCCTTCGGCCCGCCCACGCAGGTGATGACCGAGCGGTTGTGGTCCGGGTCGGAGGAGGAATCGAGGAGCTTGACGCCCTCGATGGACTTCAAGGGCTCGACGCAGGCCTTTACGACATCGCCCCGCCGGCCCTCGCTGATGTTGGGGACCCATTCTATCAGCGCCGCCATGTATTACCCCTCCTCGCACCGAAGACGTTCCCGCCGCCCGTTCCGCGACGGCGCGGCCGCAAAATCGGCATTATAACACGCGGGCGGGCGGCCCCGAGTCACTCCACGGTGAAGCCCCCGGAGGCAGCCTCGGCGCCGTCGAGCTTCACCTGGACGCGCCACTCGCCGGCCTGCCAGGTGCCGGGCTCGGTGTAGCCCTTGCCGCCGATGACGCGCAGGGTGTTTTCCCCTTCACCGAAGGCGGCTGGACGCACCTCCTCCCACCGCACCCCGCCGTCCGGGGCGGTCCAGACCACGGTGACCTCGTGGGCCTCCTCCGGGCCGGCCTCCTCCCGCTCGAGATTCAGGACCCACACGACCATCTCGGTCTCGGCCTGATCGAAGCTCGCCGCGGGGGCGGAGTAATCGCCGTGGCGGTAGAAGTCGAGCGAGACGACCTCGGGCGGGCGCGCCGTCGGCTCCACTTCGACCACGACCGTCGCGCCCGACTCGGCGCCTATCGCCTCGGCCAGGGCCTTGGCCAGGTCCCGGCAGGCCCAGGGCAGCTCGGCCGTCGTCCCCACCGTCACCGTCTCGCCCAGGACCGCCTCGGAGGATTCCACGGCCACCAGGCGGACCGCCAGGGTGTACGTCTCGCCCAGGGCGGAGAGCGACCCCACGGCGATGTAGTCGGCGCCGGTCAGCGCGCCGAGCTCGGCGGCCTCCCCGGCCGTCATGCCCGCCGTGGTGAGAGACCACTCCTCGATCACCCGCGCCAACTGCGACCGCTCGATGACACGCACACCGGGGAGACCGATGAGCTCCGTACGCAGAATTTCCGCCACCGCCAGGGCCTGGTCGGGGAAGACGCCCAGGGACTGGAGGTCGGTGACGGCCAGTGTTATCGGCTCGGCGGCCATCGTAAAACCTACGAATAGCAGAGGGACGAAACCCGCCGCGCGCATCGCAACACCCCCTTTTACGGCCGATTATAGCACCAAATCGCCGGTGGTTCCCCGGCGGCTCGGACGTTCAGTGTGGCCCTGTAAAACGAGTCCTCCACGGGTCGCCGTTACTACCCTCAACCTTGCTACGATGACGTAGCCCGCTTCACCCCC
>MFAF01000095.1:0-640 GCA_001774505.1 Candidatus Coatesbacteria bacterium RBG_13_66_14
CGGCCAGAAGTTCGGCAATATGGACCTGGTGGACGGCATGATTCACGACGGCCTCTGGTGCGCCTTCGAGGACCAGCACATGGGGACCATCGGCGACTGGACCGCCCAGAAGTCGGGCATCAGCCGGGAAGAGCAGGATAAATGGGCCGCGGGGAGCCACGCCAAGGCCGTGGCGGCCATCAAGGGCGGCAAGTACAAGGCCGAAATCGTCCCCGTCGGGATTCCCCAGCGCAAAGGCGACCCCATCATCTTCGACACCGACGAGGGACCCCGCGAGGACACCAACCTGGAATCGCTGGCCAAGCTGCGCCCCGCCTTCTCCAAGGACGGCACCATCACCGCCGGGAACGCGCCGGGCCTGAACGACGGCGCCTCGGCCATGATCGTCCTGGCCGCCGACGCGGCCAAGAAGCTGGGCGTGAAGCCCCAGGTCCGCATCACAGGGTACGCCACCGGCGGCACCCCGCCCAAGGAGCTCTTCTACGCGCCCATCGTGGCGGTGAAGAAATTGATGCAGCAGACCGGGGCCAAAATCGGCGACTACGACCTCATCGAGGTCAACGAGGCATTCAGTGCCCAAGTGCTGGCCGACGGCAAGGAGCTCGGCTGGGACTGGGACCGGGTCAACGTCAACGGCGGC
>MFAF01000095.1:659-741 GCA_001774505.1 Candidatus Coatesbacteria bacterium RBG_13_66_14
GCGGGGCGCTTTTTAAAACCGGAGAATCTCACGCGCCGCCCAGGGCCAAAAGCGCCGCGCCGTAGGCCCCGTTCAATTGCGG
>MFAF01000095.1:748-1509 GCA_001774505.1 Candidatus Coatesbacteria bacterium RBG_13_66_14
ATGACGGCGACCTCCCGTCTTAAAAACTCGCACAGCGCGGCCGCCACGGCCGGGTTGAACGCCACGCCGCCGGAGAGGTAGACCTCCCCCCGCAGTCCGACCTTCCTCGCCATGCCGCCCACACGCTCGGCCACGCCGCGGTGCAGGCCCTTGGCAATATCACCCCGAGGCGTCCCCCGGGCCAACAGGCTCACCACCTCACTCTCGGCGAAGACGGTGCACATGCTCGAAATTTTGACCTCCCTCCCCACCCCGAGGGCCAGGGCCGCCAGGTGGGTCAGGTCGGTCTCCAGCGCCCGGGCCATGACCTCCAGAAAGCGGCCCGTCCCGGTGGCGCAGCGGTCGTTCATCAAAAACCGCTCCACCTTGCCGGACCCGGTGACGACAATCACCTTGGTGTCCTGGCCGCCGATGTCTATGAGCGTGAATTCCTGACCGATGCGCGCGAAGGCCCCCCGGGCGTGGCAGGTAATTTCCGTCACACGTGAATCGGCGAAGGGCACCAACTCCCGGCCGTACCCCGTGGCGACGACGGAGCGGAGGTTTTCCCTTACAGCGCCGGCTTCCGTCAACGCCCGGTCGAGGACCGAAGCGGCGGTCCCGGCGCCGGATACCCCAGTCGGGGCGAGGGCGCAACCCAGTATCCCCCCGCTCCCGTCCACGACCACGGCCTTGGTCGTCGTGGAGCCCACGTCAATGCCGGCGAAACAATCCATCGAAAAGCCTTGGTGAAGGGGAGGGATGAATCCCTCCCCTTTTCG
>MFAF01000095.1:1743-1860 GCA_001774505.1 Candidatus Coatesbacteria bacterium RBG_13_66_14
GTCATCAGCCGGACGGCGTTTTTCGGGAAAACGCCCACACCGTCGGCGACTCTCCGCTCGCACTCATCCGCCAGCTTCTCGACCGAGGCGGTGAAGCGGACGGGATCATCGTAAAAG
>MFAF01000095.1:1925-7013 GCA_001774505.1 Candidatus Coatesbacteria bacterium RBG_13_66_14
GTTGAGCCTTTGCAGGGACCGGCGCTTGGCGTTGTGAAGCCTGACGTTCTCTTTCAGCTTTTCATAGGTGAGCCGGTTGCCGGTGAGCTTCTGAGCCTCGATGATGAACTTGTCCAGCTCGGCCCGCCAGAGCTTCCGCGTGTCGTCGTTCTTGCGGTGGGGGACCTCCATGACGTACACGGGGTGCATCGCGCCTAGGTACTCGTAGGCCTTGGTCTTGCCGTCGCAGGTGGTCTCGCCGACGACGAGGTCGGTGGCCTCGAAGTAGGGACAGATGCGTCCCCGCTTGAACCCGTAGAAGGACTTGATGAGGGGGCAGAGGTTCCTGGGCAGGTCCACCTCGGCGTCGGCCTCGGAGAAATCGGTCCCGGCGCAGAGGCCCACCGAGATGCCGCCCAGGGCGGTGATGATCTCGTCGGGCACGTAGAGGCAGAAGGTGCCGAAGACCTTGCCGCCCTTCGCCTTGTGGTCCAGGAGCTCCTTGACACGCAGGCCGTGGATTTCGCTTATCACGAAATCAAAATACCCCATCGCCTCGGGCCGGTTCGGATGCTCGAGGTAGATGGGGGGGTAGACTTCGTTCAACAGGGCCAGGAGCCGGTCGTGCTTCTCCAGGTCGAGACCCAGACCGGCCCACATCGGGCGGTAATCGTCGGACATCGTCCTCTCCTTTTCGGTGGATTGGTCGAAAGGATTTACCGAGGGCGTACCTCTTCTCGACGCCCCGGGACCGGAGAGGACGTTGCAATCACAGGGACCCACCTAGGTCGGTGGTCCTGAAACCGCCCCATCTCCGGCGTTCAACTGTGCTTTTTCGCGGACCCTGACCGAGCCGCGGGGTGCGCCAAAACTGCGCCCAAAGGGAAATCAGGTTCTGGCGTAGGAGTAATCGCGGCCTCAGGTATGGGTGAATTGCCGGAGACGAAGCATGATCACCTCCTTTCCTTCGACGAACGGTGACCGGAAAATTAACGCACGTCCGGGCGGGGGATGTCAACCGACCTTCGAAGTCAACGCGTCGCAACCATTACGTCTGTGCGCGGTTCGCCCCGAAGGCGAGATTGCATTTGACAAGCCGTCGGAGAGGTCGTAGCATACGCCGCCGGTTCCTCCCGTGCTCGACCATTCCGCAGAGGCGGATGGTATGGTTATTGCTCATGTACTAATATGACGGGCGCTTTGGAAAGCGTCTGCTGCGTGTCGTCCGTTTTTTTCCGAAACCCCCGGCAGGGATGTCAACCCGCAAACCGGACGTGTATTTTCACGGTCCGGGAGGAGGCTCGATGGAAGAGACCTACAGCGCGTTCAACCAAGCACAGCGCGAGTTCGACAAGGTCGCGGAGATGATGAAGCTGGACCCGAGCTACCGTGAAGTGCTCCGGGAGCCGGTCCGCTCGCTCCTGGTCAACGTCCCCGTCCGCATGGATTCGGGCACGATAAAAACATTCCCCGGTTACCGGGTGCAGCACAACACCGCCTGCGGCCCGGCCAAGGGTGGAGTGCGCTTCTCGACCGACGTCACCCTGGACGAGGTCCAGGCCCTGGCCATGTGGATGACATGGAAGTGCTCCCTGGCCGGCATCCCCTTCGGGGGCGGCAAGGGCGGCATCAACGTGGACGTGCACGACCTCTCCGAGGGGGAGCTGGAGCGACTGTCCCGCCGGTATTTTTCCGAAATCCAGTCCATCGTGGGGCCGGAGAAGGACATCCCGGCGCCGGACATGAACACCGACGCCCGCATCATGGCCTGGTTCATGGACACCTACTCCATGAACACCGGCAACACCACCCTGGGCGTGGTCACCGGCAAGCCGTTGGAGCTGGGCGGCTCCCTGGGGCGCGACGCCGCCACCGGGCGGGGCGTGGAAATCAGCGCCCTAAACATCCTCGGGAAAAAGGGAGTTGACCCCAAAAAGGCCAGGGTGGTCATCCAGGGCTTCGGCAACGTGGGCGCCTGGGCCGCCAAGCTGCTCCACGACGACGGGTGCAAGATCATCGGCCTCTCCGATGTCTACGGGGCGGTCTACAACCCCAAGGGGCTCAACCCCTACGACGCCGTCGAGCGCGCCATGAAGCCCGAGGACAGCGTGAGCAAGCTGCTCCCCGGCGACAAGATCACCAACGACGAGCTCCTCGCGCTGGAGTGTGAAGTGCTGGCCCCCTGCGCCCTGCAGAACCAGCTCACCGGGAAAAACGCCGCCAAGGTCCGGGCGAAGATCATCGTCGAGGGCGCCAACGGCCCCACCACCCCGGAGGCGGATCAGGACTTCTTCGAGCGGAGAATCACGGTGGCGCCCGATTTCCTGGCCAACGCAGGCGGCGTCATCGTCAGCTACTTCGAGTGGGTCCAGGGGCTGGCCTTCTTCTTCTGGACCGAGAGGGAGGTCAACAACAAGCTGGCCACCCTGATGAACCAGAACATAGACAAGGTTTACGCCCTGGCCGAGGAGAAGAACATCTCGATGCGCGACGCGGCGTATGTCTTCGCCATCAAGCGCGTGGCCGACGCCGTCCGCCTGCGCGGCATCTACCCGTAAACGAGGTTACGCTTCCGTAGAAACGTTGTATGGCGGCCCTATGGGATGAATCCCCTGCGGGCCGCCGCTTTTACGTTCCCAGTCCCGCCCCTACGGTTTGCGAACCAAGCTATGCCTCTGGCACAACCCCTTGTTCCGCCCCTTGTGAAGGTGAACCGGGTACCGAAACCCCCGCCAGACGCGGCCACGGACGCAACCATCCCTCGTCGGTGGATATGAAGAGGGGGCGGTCGTACCGCCCCAGTTTGGCCGCGCTCAATCCCTTCAAGAAAAACGCAGCCAAGCCTCGCTACTCGTACTCCTCGCAGTGCCAGACGCCGCTCTCGGCCTTGGGGAATGTGCAGGTGGCGGCCTTGTCGCACAGCCGGCAGAGCCCCTTCAGATTGTTCACGGTGACCTTCTTGGCGGAGACCTTCGGCTTCACCGTCTCGACCTTCTGCTCGCCGTCGAACTCGTCGCAGAAGCGGATCGGATGACCGGGCTTGCGCGGGAAGGTGCAGGTGGCGGCCAGCCTGCAGGTCGAGCACAATCCGAGCGGCGTGTGGACTTTCTTTTTTTCCACCGGAACCGTGGTCTTCTTCTTTTCCTCTGTGAGGACTGCGGCCGTGGCCATGGTATCTCCCTGTCGGTTGTCGGACGCCCCGGACCGATCCGCCGCGGCGGCGTCCGGGGTTTCCATTTCTTCCTCCTCACCGTCGTACAGACGGGCGAGGACGTCTGTGTTGCCTAAAAGAACCTTCGTGAGCCTTTCCGCGATGACGTCCCGGCGCTCGAACCCCTCGAACTCGTCGCACTCCAGGAGCGGCCGGCCGGACCGGCGCGGGAAGGTGCAGGTCGGTTCGCGCTTGCAGGTCCCGCAGAGCCCGGGGATTCTTTTCCTCTTCGCCGGCGCCTTCAGGGCCGGCTGCGCGGGGGCCTTCGTTTCCTTCGGGGATCCCGTCTTCACTCTCCCCGGTGTGCTCGTCTTGCCGGCCATGACGCCTCCTTACTTTTCAGAACCTCTTACGCATCCCTTCGATGGGATTGGTAAGGCAAGAGGTGTGCCAGATGGAGGGTTCAGCCCGGACAATATTTTTCATCAGTTTATGTCTTTTCATATCAACGAAATACTCTTGCACAACCGGAGGGGGAGCATTTAAAAAACGCCGCGCGGGCGGCGTTCGCTTCTCGTTCCTCCCCGAACGGACCGGGGAGCCTCGCACCACCGGGGAGAAATTCCCCGGCTATTTCCCGTCCACATCCTCCCGGGCGCGGCCAAGTTTATCGCGGAGCGTTTTTCGGTCAATGTCGAGAATCTTGGCCGCCCGTGTCTTGTTCCCCCCGACCTCCTCCAGCACGTTCTTGACGTACTCCGCCTCAACCTCCGCCAGGGTGCGGTTCAGGCGCCCGCCGGACGGGACGCTGTAGCGCATGTGGGAGGGCAGGTCGGAGACGTCCAGCTTCTCCCCCTCGACCATGACCATCAGGCGCTGGATCAGGTTCTCCAACTCCCTCACGTTGCCCGGCCAACTGTAGTTGACCAGGACCCGAAGCGCGTCGTCGCTGAAATCCGCCTTGGGCCGGTCGAGCTCCTGGGCGTACTTGCCGATGAAGTGGCGCGCCAGCAGCAGCACGTCCTCCCCGCGCTCGCGCAGCGGCGGGACGTCTATGTTGATCACGTTCAGCCGGTAGTAGAGGTCCTCGCGGAAGTGGCCCCGCTCCACCAGGACGCGCAGGTTCTTGTTGGTGGCGGTGAGGATGCGGATGTCTATCTTGCGGCTCTTGGCCGAACCGACCATGGAGACCTCCTTGTCCTGCAGCACCCGCAACAGCTTCACCTGCATGGCCAGGGAGGTCTCGCTTATCTCGTCCAGAAAGATCGTGCCGCCCTCGGCGGTCTGGAAAAACCCGGCCCGGGACTGGTTGGCCCCGGTGAACGCCCCCTTGACGTACCCGAAGAGCTCGCTCTCCAGGAGCCCCTCGGGGATTCCGCCGCAGTTCACCGGCACGAAGGTGGCCTGCGCCCGCGAGCCGTGGTAGTGGATGGCCCGGGCGACGAGCTCCTTGCCCGTGCCGGACTCCCCGGTGATGAGCACGGTGGCCGAGGTCCCGGCGGCCTTTCCTATCGCCTGAAAGACCTTTTTCATGACCTTGGATTCGCCCACGATACCGTAATCGTCGTGGGACACGAGGCGGCGGCGCCGGAAGGCCGCCCGCCGGAGGGAGAGCTTATCCAGGGACCGCCCCACCGCGGCGAAGAGCTCCTCGTCGGTGAACGGCTTGGGCAGGTACTCCTCCGCCCCGGTCTTGATGGCCTCCACCGCGCCCTCCACCGTCGCGTACCCGGTGATCATCATCACCTCGGTGTCGCGGTTGTTCTCCCGCACGTGGCGCACCAGTTCCAGCCCGGAGACGTTGGGCATGCGCAGGTCCGTTATCAGGAGGTCCACCGCGGTCCCGTCGAGGAGGCGGACGGCCTCGGCCACGCTGCCGGCGGTGAATACCCGATACCCCTCGGCCGTCAGGGTACGCCTGAGCATCTCCAGGGTTTCCGGGGAATCGTCTACGACCA
>MFAF01000095.1:7260-18529 GCA_001774505.1 Candidatus Coatesbacteria bacterium RBG_13_66_14
GTTGATGATGCGCTCCAGGTCGCGGTTCAGGGTGTCGGGGAGCCCGGGGGCCTTCCGGGAGAGCTGGGCAAAGCCGAGAATGGAGGTGAGCGGCTCGTTGAGCTCGTGGGCAACTCCCGCCCCGAGCTGCCCGATGGTGGCCAGGCGGTCGGCATGCCGCAACTGCTCCTCCAGGGTGCGCTTGTCCTCCTCGGTCCGGCGCCGCTCGAGAATCAGCGAGATGTGACGGGCGATGCTGTCTATGAGGTCGTGCTCCTCCTCGAGGAAAAGCGCCGTCTCCAGCACGTCTTCCCCGCCCGAGTAGACCAGCTCGACGAAGCCCCGCTTCTCGCCGCCACACACGATGTCGTAACGGAGGGAGTTGCCCTCACCCTCGAAATTCGAGCTCTCGTAGCTCCGGCTGTCCACCACCAGCCGGGCCGAGGCCATGTCCGGGTACTGCCAGGCGGGCGGCATCAGCTCGACGATCCCCTGCAGCAGTTCGTCCAACGCGACGTCCTGCTGCCTAACGAGCTCGTCTATCCCGTAGAGGCAGGAGAGCTCCTTGACCCGCTCGCGCAGGGCGTACTGGGCGCGGCGGTCGTTCACGGCCACGCCCAGGGCCTCGGCCAGCCCCTCGTAGAACTCGATGGTGGAGGGGGTGAAAAAATTCACCCGGCGGCTCTTGAGCTGCAACAGACCCCGGCTCTCCTCCTCCAGCTCGAAGGGGATGAAGGCCACGGACTGGTAACCCCCCGTCAGCTCCCGCAGCTCCTCGGGCGCCAGCTCCGAAAAGACAGGCGGGCATGCGAGCGGTCGGTCCGTGCTCCCGATCCAGAAGCTGCCCCCGGGGCTGATGCAGTCCAACTTTGGGTCCACGTGACGGCACATCACAGCGCCGCAGAGCTTCTCGATCCACGAGCCGTCGTCCACGCAGGGTACCGTCCGGTCGCCGCACTTCAGCACCGGCGACAGCTTCTCGCAGAAGAAGTTCTCCCCCACGCCGTCGGTCGCCTCCCAACGGTAGTGCAACTCCCCGTCCCGCATCCGCAGCTCGACGCCGTCGCAGTGCGAGAATTCCATCAGCATCCGGGACACCTCGCGGAGGAAGTCCGCGCGGGGGGTGCCCAGGTTGGCGTAGCGGAGGATGCGCCGCGACAGGAGGCAGAAGTCGGTCGCCAGCTTGACCGCGGTCTCCCGGATGGACTGGAGGTTGATGACGGTTTTTTTCATCTTGGGGTTTTGTCGTGGCGACCCGGATTCTAGCCGAAAGGTCGGATTAATTCTTGAAAAATGGATCCGGTGTTACTCAGACCGGCGTAGCCTTCCGCCAAGCGTACTCCAAGAAACGTGCCAGGGGTACATCGCCCGCTGAGATGGCTCGACCGCTCGCCGTCGGGTTCCGCGACCGGTCGAACGAAGGGTCGGTGCGCGCACCGACCCCGAAATGCATTAAAAGCAATGGGGTTTGCCAGAGGCATAGCTCGCTCCGCTCGGTTCGCCAGAGTCATAGCTCGCTTCTCGAGCCGTAGGGGCGGGGTTTAAGTCCCCGCCCGCTGGCGACCGCAGAGGACTCGTTCTACGGGCCACCTCTATACGGTTAAACCCCTTGCCCCATCTTCACTGCCGCAATGTTTCCAGAACCGTCCCGTCCTGCGAGCGGATGACGACCTCCAGCGGCGTATGGCCCGGCAGGGAGTGGGTGGCGCATGCCAGGCAGGGGTCGTAAGCGCGGAAGGCCATCTCCACCTGGTTCAGCAGGCCGTCGTCCACCTTTCCGCCCTTTATCAGCCCCCGGGCCGCCCGCTCGATGGACATGCACATGGCGGCGGAGTTGTTCACCGTGGCCACGATGAGGTTGGCCTTCTTGATGATTCCCCGCTCGTCGGTCTCGTAGTGGTGGAGAAGGGTGCCCCGTGGGGCCTCCACCACGCCCACCCCGGAGGTGGGGATCTCGGTGGGCAGGGTGCGGACGTTGGGGTCGAGGATCTCCTCGTCGGCGGCCAGCTCCGAGAGACGCTCGGCGGCGTACAACAGCTCGATCAGCCGCGCCCAGTGGTAGGCCAGGGTGTTGTGGGCCGGCTTCCCGCCGAGGGCCTCGTAGAGCTTCTCATACTCGGCCTGGGCCAGGGGGGTGGCCATGCCGTCGGCGGCGTTCAGGCGCGCCAGCGGGGCGACCCGGTACACCCCCGAGCCAGAACCGTCCACAAAGCCCTTCCATCCAACGTTCTTCAGGTACGGGAACTTGATGTAGCTCCAGGGCTCCACGTGCTCGGCGATGTGGTCCAGGTATTCTCGGGGTTTAAATTTTACAAACTCGGCGCCCGTGGGGTCCACGACGCGGATATCGCCGTCGTAGAAGTTCACCCGGTTGTTCGCGTCCACCAGTCCCATGTAGTAGGTTTCGTGGCGGTACAGGTCGCCGATGATGACGTCCACGTAGTCCTTATTGGCCAGAACGATGTCGGCGAAGGCTCCGAGGGTGAACTGGGCGAACTCGACGGCGTCCTTGGCGGTCTGGATGTACTCCTCCCGATTTTCCTTGGATACACCCTTGGAGACGCCGCCCGGCAGGTTGCACACCGGGTGGATGACCCTCCCGCCCTGTTTGGCGATGATGTCGCGCAGGCGCTTTCGTATGCCGATGACGGTCTTGCCGGCTTCGAGCCCGACTTTTTCAAGGACGCCGAGGATGTTGCGCAGGCCCTTGGGCGCCGTGGGGCCGACGATGAAATCGGGGCCCCCGAGGAAGAAGAAGTGCAGGGCGTGGTCTTCGGCCATGAAGGCCGAGTTCACCATCTCCCGGATCTTCCTGGCCGCCGGCGGAGGCTTGACCTTGTAGAGGTCGTCCAACGCCTTGCCCGAGGCCATGTGGTGAGCCGTGGGGCAGACGCCGCAGATTTTCGGCGTTATCCGCGGCATCTCCTCGGCCGGGCGCCCCTCGGAGAACTTCTCGAATCCCCGGAGCTCGGGAACCTGCAGGAAGGCCCGGTCCACATCGCCCCGGTCGTCGAGGAAGATTTCAATCCTGCCGTGACCCTCGAGGCGGGTGATCGGATCAATGGTTATCTTGCGAGCCATGACGCGGCCTTTCTATGGCAAGGGGTTTAAGCCCCTTGTCTCAGGTTCTTCCGCTTCAGGAGCGAGGCGGGCAGGCTGTAGAAGTAGAAGAGCCCCGCCGGGTCGTCAATCTGCCCGATGAGACGCCCGACCTCCTCGTCGGTCATCTTCTCCTCGCCCTCCAGCCCCGCGATGGAGGCCAGGAAGGAGAGGATCTTCGCCCCCTGGTCGCGCACGCCCTTTGTGGGGCCGAAGCACCCGCGGCAGGGCATGTTGGCATTGATGCAGCGCTCGCCGCAGCCGGAGCGGGTGGCCGGCCCGTGGCAGATGAGCCCCTGGGCCAGGTAGCACTTCTCGGGGTCCGCCAGAATCTGGTGCGGCCGCTTGAACTCCGCCAGGGAAACCTTCTCCGGCTTGGAGTCGTTCAGGGGGCAGGTGTCGCAGAGCGACTTGTCCGGGGCAAGGACGGCGCCCTTCTCGGGCAGCTTCCCCTCCAGGATGGCGGTGACCGCCCCGAGGATCAGGTCGGGCGGCGGGGCGCATCCCGGCAGGTAGTAGTCCACGTCTATAACCTGGTCCAGGGTCCGGACCGTGTCGTGGAACTCGGGCAGGGTTAGCTCCTTGCCGTCCACGGTGGTCTGAGTCTGCGGGAGGACGCCCCCGGGGTTGGCGTTGGAGGGGGCTTCTTTGTAGACCCGCTCGAAGATGGATTTCCGGTCGTGGAAGTTGGCCAGGCCGGGTATGCCGCCCAGATGGGCGCATGAGCCGAAGGCCACGACCAGACCCGATTTCCTCCGCAGGAGTTTTACCATCTCCTCCTGCTCCGAGGTGCGCACGGCGCCATTGATGAAGCTGACCGCGACCGAGCCGTCTTCGTGGGCCTCCACGTCGGATTTCTTGAAATCCAGCGCCACGGGCCAGAATACGATGTCCACCGCGCCGACCACCGCCAGGATGTCCTCGGCCAGGTCCACCACCGCCTCCTCGCACCCGCCGCAGGAGGCGCACCAGTAAAAGGCCACTTTCGGCTTTGCCATCGTCTATCTCCTTTGGCAAGGAGACAAGGGGTTTCGCCGGGGGCGTAGCTCGCCACGCTCGGTTAAACCCCTTGCCCTCACAAGGGCCCCAGTTGGGCCACCCTCGCGGTGAAGTCGCCCACCAGCTTCGCCAGCTTCGCCGACTCGCCCGTGGAAACCCATTCCAGGGCCAGCCGTTCGGGCTCAACGCCCAAAGGCCCTAGCGTTTTTTTGAGGAGCAGAATCCGCCGGCGGGTCTTGTAGTTGCCGTTGTGCTCGCACTCGTCGGGCGGGCAACCGGCCACGAAGACGCCCCAGGCGCCCCGGGAGAAGGCTTCCAGAATCAGCTCGGGGTCCAGCCGACCGGTGCACATAGTGATGATGATGGGTTCACGGTCGCCTTCATCTCCCTCCCCGAGCCGGGAGAGCTGAAAGCCCGGGTAGGTGGACCAGTTGCAGCAGAAGACCAGGACCTTTGGTCGTAAACTTTTTTCTTCGGCCGCAGGTTTACCCTCGGTAGTAACGCCCACCCTACACCTCCTCCAGGAACGCCCGGACCGTCTCACGGAGCTCACCCCGGGTGACGCCGAACCCCTCGACCATGATTATCGCGTTCGAGGGGCAGGTGGCCGCGCAGACGCCGCAGCCCTCGCACTTGACGATATCTATCTTCTTCCCGTCCTCGCCGAAGCTGATCGCCTCGTTCTTGCACACCGCCTGGCAGACCCGGCACCGGCTGCACAGGTCGTCGTCGGTGCGGGCGGCGAGCCCCCGGAAATCAATACCCGCGTCGAGGAAATCGGCCTTGGCGTCGGTGAAGATCTTGGTCAGAGAGACCTTTGACGAGCAGCTCCGCTCGCAGTTCTTGCAGTAGAAGCACTGGACGACCTTCTCAACCATGCCGGGGTCCGGCTGCAAGGCTCCGGTCAGGAGACCGTAGATCAGAAGCAGCTTGCCCCGGGGGGTGTCGGTCTCATAGGCGTGGGACTTGTAGAGGTGGCAGAGCTCGTAGCAGTACCCGCAGCGGATGCAAAGGTTCAGCTCGTGCATCCAGCTTTTCAGTCTCTCGTAAGGGGCGGCCATGAAACCTCCTATTCCGCACGGTGGTACCGCATCCGGTTCCGCTACGGTTGCCGGTTGACACAACGTCTTACAGAGTCGCCCGCGGGCGGGGACTTAAGCCCCGCCCCTACGGCTCGCGAACCGAGCCCACGGGGTAGCGGAGCTCGGTCGCCGTGACCCAGTCGTCGGGCGCGTCGAAGAGCTTGTGGGGGTTGAGGATGTTGTTGGGGTCGAAAGCCCGCTTGACCGCGCGCTGGAGCTCCAGCGAGTCGGCCTTTTCCTTCTTGAAGGCGGGCGCCTTGGAGAGCCCGATGCCGTGCTCGGCCGAGGTGGTGCCGCCCACGGAATGGACGTAGTCGTAGATTTCGGCCACGGCCCGCCGGGCGTCCTCCCACTGGGCCTTCTTCGTGACGTCCATGAGGATCTTGGTGTGCATGCAGCCCGAGCCGCAGTGACCATAGGCGGACATGATGATGTTGTTCCGGGCTGCCACTTCGTGGATCTTGCCCGCCAGGTCGGCCATCCTCGAGTACGGCACCGCCATGTCGTCGGCCAGGGAGGTGCAGGCATAGCCTTCCTTGTAGCGCGAAAGTGACGAGAAGAGCTTCTTCCTCCCGGCGAAGATGCGGGTGCGCTCCTTGGCGTCGTAGCTGGTCTCGATGTTGAAGCCGCCGTGCTTTTCGCAGGCGGCTTGGATGGCGTCAATCTCCGCCTGGACGGCGTCCTTCACCCGGCCCTCGGCCTCGAAGAGGATTATGGCCTCCACGTCGGGCAGGCCCAGGTTCTGGGTTTCGTTGACCGCGGTGATGGCGACGTTGTCCATCAGCTCGATCATGGAGGCCGAGCAGCCGCTGGCTATGATCTCGCTGACGGCGTGTCCGGCGTCCGCGAGCTTGTTGTAGCAGGCGATGCCCAGGCAGCGGATCTTGGGGATGGGGACGATCTTCATCGTGGCCTCGACGATGACGCCCAGCGTGCCCTCGGAGCCCACCATCAGGCGCTCGAGCTGGTAACCCGAGGCTTCCACGTTGGTGTTGGCGCCCAGTTTGACCAGCTCGCCCGAGGCCAGCACGACCTTCATCCCGAGGACGGAGTCGCGGGTGGCCCCGTACTTGACGGAGCGGGTACCGCTCGCGTTGTTGGCGATTTCGCCGCCGATGGTGGCGATGCAGCTTGAGGCCGGCGCCGGCGGGTACATGAAGCCGTACGGTTTCAGGGCCTTGTTCAGGTCGTCGTCCACCACGCCGGGCTGCACACGGCAGAGAATGTCCTGGGGCCGGATCTCCAGGATGCGGTTCATCCGCTTCATGTCGAGGACGATCCCGCCGTCAATGGGGACGGCGTGTCCCGACATGCCGCTCCCGGCGCCACGGGGGATCACCGGTATCTTCTTCGCGTTGGCGTACCGGAGTATCGCCTGGACCTCCTCGGTCTTCCCCGGCACCAGGACGAGGTCGGGTCGGGCAGCGTGGACGGAGGCGTCGGCTCCGTAGATGTACAGATCGGCGGGGCTCGAGCGCGCGTTCTCCTCGCCGACTATCTCTCTGAGCTTCTCGATGTCCCTGGCGTTCATGGGTGCTCCTTGATCAATTCCGAACCGCCGCCGGAATCAAGCGTGAATCATTTCACACCAAACTCTAACACAAAAAGAGGCTCGACTCAAAGTGGAAACATATTTAACAAAACCCATCGGGACAGTCAAGCTTTAAGGGAGTGACCGCAACTCGTTTCGACGATATAAAAAAGGGATGCCGCCGGAGAACCGGACGGCATCCCGAACGGGGGACCCCGACAG
Source organism: Candidatus Coatesbacteria bacterium RBG_13_66_14 (assembly GCA_001774505.1). Taxonomy (GTDB): domain Bacteria; phylum RBG-13-66-14; class RBG-13-66-14; order RBG-13-66-14; family RBG-13-66-14; genus RBG-13-66-14. Next base: position 14,173 of record MFAF01000095.1, read on the forward strand.
TGGAGGGTGTCAGATCTCGGCCACGGCGATGGCCGCCATGTTCACCACGTCGTCCACCTCGCAGCCGTGGGGGAGGATGTGGGCCGATTTTCTCAGGCCCATCAGAATCGGCCCGATGGCCTCGGCGCCCGAAAGCTTCGAGCACAGCTTGTATGCGATGTTGGCCGATTGCAGGTCGGGGAAAACCAAGATGTTTGCCCCGCCCCGCAGGTTGGCAAAGGGGTAGGTGCTCTCGATGAGCTCCGGCAGCACCGCCGTGTCCGCCTGCATCTCCCCGTCCACCATCAGGTCGGGGACGGCCCGCTTGATTATCTCCACGGCCCGCTTCACCTTCTGCGTCTTTTCGTGGTTCACGCTGCCGAAGTTGGAGAAGGAGAGCATCGCGATCCGAGGCTTGTAGCCGAGCTTCTTCACGTACTTCGCGGTGAGCTGGGCGATGCCCGCCAACTCCATGGCGCTGGGATCTATGTTCACGGTCGTGTCGGCGAAGAAGTAAACCCTCTCCTTGAAGATGAGCATGAACATGCTGGCCACGGTGCCGAACACGTCGTCGGTGCCGATGACGCGGATAGCCGAGCGGAACGCCTCGGGGTAGTAGGTCGTAATTCCCGTCAGGACGCTGTCGGCGTCACCCATCCGGACCATCATCGGCCCGTACACGCGCCCCAGGCGCATCAATTCGCGGCAGTGGGCCAGGGTCCGCCCCTTGCGCTGCCGGAGGCCGAAGTACTCCTCGGCGTATTCCTCCAGCCGGGGGGAATCGGACGGGTTGATGATTTCCACTTCCTCCAGGTCCAGGCCCAGTTCCCGGATGCGCCCCTCGATGACGGCGGGTCGGCCGAGGAGGGTGGGCCTGGCTATCCCCTCATCCACGATGATGGCGCTGGCGCGCAGGATGCGGTCGTCCTCGCCCTCGGGGAATACCAGGCGGGCGGGACGCTTCCGGGCCTTGTTGATCACGAGGCGCATGATTTCACGGCTCTTCCCCAGACGCGCCTCCAGCATTTCCCTGTAGGAGTCCAAGTCCAGCTTGACCCTGGCGACGCCGGATTCCATCGCCGCCCGGGCCACGGCGGAGGCCTCGTGGATCAGCACGCGGAAATCGAAGGGCTTGGGGATGAGGTACTCGCGGCCGAAGCTGAGGCGCTCGACGTCGTAGGCCTTGCAGACCGAATCGGGTACGTCCTCCTTGGCCAGGTCGGCCAGCGCCTTGGTGGCGGCGTGCTTCATGGTCTCGTTGATGTCGGTGGCGCGGACGTCCAGGGCGCCGCGGAAGATGAACGGGAACCCGAGGACGTTGTTCACCTGGTTCGGGTAGTCGGAACGACCGGTGGCCATGATGGCATCACTACGGGCCTCCATCGCGTCCGGGTAGGAAATTTCGGGATCGGGATTGGCCATGGCGAAGATGATCGGATCGGAGGCCATCGTCCGGACCATATCCTGGGTCACCAGCCCGCCCACGGAGAGGCCCAGGAAAACGTCTGCCCCCTTCATGGCCTCGGCGAGGGTGCGCCGGTCGGTTTCCACGGCGAACTGCTCTTTATACGGGTTCATCCCCTCCTTGCGGCCCTTGAAGATGACGCCCTTCGAGTCCACCAACAGGATATTCGCCGGGTTCAACCCGAGGCTGACGTAGTACTTGGTGCAGGCGATGGCGGAGGCCCCGGCGCCCGAAACCACGAGCCGGACCTGGCCGATGTCCTTCCCGTTGAGCTCCAGGGCGTTTAAGAGGGCCGCCCCGGAGATGATGGCCGTCCCGTGCTGGTCGTCGTGAAAGACCGGGATGCTCATCCGCTTCTTCAACTCCTCCTCGATGACGAAGCAGTCGGGGGCGGCGATGTCCTCCAGGTTGATCCCCCCGAAGGTCGGCTCGAGCATCTCCACGGCGCGGATTATCTCTTCGGGGTTCTTGGAGGCTATCTCCAGATCGAAAACGTCAATGTCGGCGAAGCGCTTGAAGAGGACGCCTTTGCCCTCCATCACCGGCTTGCCGGCTGCGGGGCCGATGTCGCCCAGCCCGAGCACCGCCGTGCCGTTCGAGATGACGGCCACCAGGTTGCCCTTGGCCGTGTAGTCGTAGACCTTCGACGGTTCCTCCTCGATCTCCAGACAGGGTATCGCCACCCCGGGGGTGTAAGCCAGGGACAGGTCGCGCTGGGTCCGGCAGCGCTTTGTGGAAACGACCTCTATCTTGCCGGCCCTGCCCCGGCTGTGGTACTCGAGAGCCTCCTCGCGGCTGATGGCCATCGGTTCCTCCAACAATAAGGCACAGGGTGCGCCCTGCGCCGGTTACTCTTCCGCCGTCCCCCGAAATCGAGAAACGAAAAAAACACACCTTCCCGAACGGCTAGCCGACCGGCTCGCCGTCGGTCCGGGTGTCAAGGGTGACGAGGTGAAATTACCACACCCACGAGACCGGGTTCCCATTTTTCGCCCAGCTCGATGTAAACGCTCGGGTGCAAGGCCGACCGGGTACGAACCGTCATAACCAGCAAACCGGCGAATCCCGCCCTCCCACCCCTCAGGAGGGGATCAGGGGCACGGTGATGCTCCCATCCACGAGGAAGAGCGCCTTCGCATCGGGCCCCCGGGCGGATAGGGCCTCATCCACCGCCGCCTGGACCGTGGCGAAGGGGCGCATGAGGCAATTGCGGACCACGTCGTCGGGGAGCTCGGTGACCGCCCACATCTGTGCCCAGAGGCCGATCTCCGCCATCTTGGCCGCTTTATGATACCCCAGGACATAGCCCCGCTCGATGTGGGCCAGCACCTGGCTCGGGGTGGAGCAGGAGGAGAGAAGCTCGTAGAACGTCTCGTGGCCGATGCCGGTGCGGCATTTGGACACCAGGATTAAAATCCCGCCCTCGGCCAGGGCCAGCTTGCCGTTGTCCAGGGCCTTCTGGGACTGGTAGAGGTCCACGTCCATGGGATAGGGGGCGACGCTTACCACCACGTCGGCCTTGGCGGGGATCTTCACGCAGAAAACCTCGTTGGCCCGTTCGATGGCGGCGTAGAAGGACTCGTGGATGTGACCGGCGGTGGCGGCGTAGATTTTCCGGTCGCGGTCCAGGACCGTCTGGATCGAGAAAATGGGTTTCTCGGCGATGACCTTCAGGGCGTCAATCATGTCCTCGTGGACCGGGTTGCCCTCGAGGGCCAGCGCCTGGGCCCGGATATCCATGGCAAATTTATGGTTCTGCTCGATCGTTGAGTATGAAGCGATGCCGGGCAGGAAAGCCTTGCGGCCGCCAGTGTACCCGCCGAAATAGTGGGGCTCGACGGAGCCGATGATGACCAGCCGGTCCGCCTCCACCCCCAGGCGGTTGACCCACATCTCGGTCCCCGACGTCGAGGTGCCGATGTGGACCATCTCGGCGTCGGCCCTGGAGTCGTGGACGTGGATCCGGTCGCGGAAACGCTCCAGGTGGCGGCCGAAGATGAAGCGGAGCTCCTCCTCGGTGGGGCCGCGGTGGACGCCGGTGGCGATGATGAAGGAGGGCTCCACGCCGGCCAGGTCACCCTCGATGATGTCCAGGACCTTGGCGGTGGGGGTGGGCCGCGTGCCGTCATTGACGATGAAGAGAATCTCCCCTCCGGCGCCGATGAATTCACCGAAGGGAACGGTGCCGATGGGATTCGCCAGGGCGCGGCGCAGCGTTTCGAACTCATCGCCCGAATCCACCCGGTTCGGATGCACGACGCCGGCCAGCCGGTCGGGTTTCAGCTCGACCGCCTGCTCCCCTTTTCCCCACCCAACCCGAATCTCCACTACGGCCTCGGTGAAAAAAATAACGAAGTCAAACCGGGGGGACACTACGATAGCGCAACCGGTTTGTCAATCCAAACCGCAGTCCGTCCGGCGCGGTTTAAAACTACTCGAAGACCACGAACCACCTGGATTTGGACTTCGCCGGGTGGAGCCGGAGCCAAAGGTCGTCGGGCAGGTACACCTTCACGTTGCAGAACTGGCAGGGCACCAGTCGTTGTGTGCCGTCCACGACCAGGGCGCCGCCGCACTTCGGGCAGGAAAAGGCCACGGGGCCCGATTCGCCCTCGAGCTGCTTCCCGTCGGTGCCCCCTGTATTCGCGTTGACGATGAGTATCGCCCGCTGCGCCTTCAACCACGCGGGCGCCGGGGCGGTCTCGGTGGTCTCGCCGCACTTGGAACACGTGAGCGTGCCCGCGCCGGGCTTGAGCGAGGCCTCCGGGAAATCGGTCTTGCATTTCTGGCAGTTCGGGATCCGGTTCCCGTACATGAGCGTCGTGTTGAAGGTCCCCCAGATGGTGGAGCCGCGCCCCTCGCCGTCTTTCATCTCCCCGGATTTGATCTCCTCCAGGACATCCTTGAAGATGT
>MFAF01000096.1:0-747 GCA_001774505.1 Candidatus Coatesbacteria bacterium RBG_13_66_14
GCCGAAATAGAAGCCCTGAAGAACGCCGGCGCCAAGTCGAAGGGCGCGACCCTCTACACCACCCTCGAGCCCTGCTGCCACCACGGCCGCACGCCGCCCTGCGTGGATTCCATCATCCAGGCCGGGGTGAAGCGCGTCGTCGCCGCCATGGAGGATCCCAACCCCGAGGTCCACTGCCGGGGCCTGGAGGCCTTGCGGTCGGCGGGCCTCGACGTCGCCGTCGGCTGCCTCAAGAAGAAGGCCGAAAAGCTCAACACCCCCTACGTCAAGTTCATCACCCGGGGCCTGCCCTACGTGACGGTGAAGATGGCGGCGAGCCTGGACGGCAAGATCGCCACCTCCACGGGCGACAGCCGCTGGATAACCGGGCTCGAGTCGCGGCGGATGGTGCACCACTTCCGCAACTACACCGACGCGGTGCTCATCGGCATCCGCACGGTGCTGGCCGACGACCCGCGACTGGACGTGCGGGTGGACTTCCCCGACGTGCGGCACCCGCAGAAGGTCATCGTGGACTCGAAGGGGCGGATGCCGACGCGGGGCCGCACCATCACGCAGAATCCGCGCACCATCGTCGCCGTGTCGCCCAAGGCCAGCCTGACGCGGATCACCTCGCTGGAGGAGGCCGGGGCCAGGGTCGAGGTCATCCACGGCACCCCGGTGCGCGTGGACATGACGGGGCTGATGAAAAGGCTCGCCGAGCTGGACATCGTGACGGTCCTGGTCGAGGGCGGCGGGGGTGTGGCC
>MFAF01000096.1:786-3091 GCA_001774505.1 Candidatus Coatesbacteria bacterium RBG_13_66_14
CTGTCGGAGTAGACCTTCCCCTCCCCCCTTTGGGGGGAGGTTAGGGAGGGGGGTGAAGCGTCTCCCTCTCCCCGTGGGAGCGGCGCGCCGAGGGGGCAGGGGTGAGGGCTTCCTTAGAAAAAGCGGCGGGGATTAAAATCCCCGCCCTACGAATAAGGCGCGAATCACGAGTCAACCTCGTAGGGGCCGACCTTCAGGTCGGCCCGCGGGCGGGAACGGAGCCCCGCCCCTACGTCATCGCGCCGCGCATGTCACGGGTCGGGGAGAGTAATAAACGGCGGGGACTAAAGTCCCCGCCCTACATTACGAACCGTGCGACACCCCGTAGGGGCGACCGTCCACGGTCGGCCGCATCACACCAATAAATGACGCGACCCCCTTTTACGGCTTTACAGCGCGAAATCCGCCCCCAGGCTCAGGTGCAGCGCCCCACCGGCGTAGCCGTCCTCCCCCTCCACCCCCACCTGGGAGAAGGAGGCCTCCAGCCCCCAGCGCGGGTTTTCGCCGAACCCGGCCCCCAGGGTGTAAACCTGCCACAGCAGCCGCTCGGCGTCGTTGTCCTTGACGGGGTAGGCGGAGAGGAACGCCCCGACGCCGAAGGAGAAATTTTCCGAAACGTCCCAGGCGAGGCCGACCCTCCCGCGCAGTCCGTCGGCCAGGCGCGCTGAATAGTCCTGCCCCTGTTCACCGATGAGCCGTGCGTCCGGCCCGAAGAGGTAGCCGCCCGCCGCCACCTCGAGCACCGACTTGAGCCCGCCCTCGTCGGTCAGGGGCACCGCCAGCCAGAGGTCGGCCTCCCAGGGCAGCCCCGGCCCGCGGCCCAGCTCCGCCGGTCCCGAGGCCCGCAGGCCGAAGCTCCAGCCGCTCTCGCCGTAGCGCAGCCCCAGCCGGGCGCGCCAGCCGAAGAGCTCACCCTCCTCAACACCGCCGTCGGGCTCCTCGTAGCGCCAGCCGCCGTAGAGCCCCTCGGCCCCCAGGCCGAACCGCAGGCCGTCACCATAGCTTACCGCCCCGTTCAGCCCCCACAGGTCGCCGGATAGCGCCAGCCGCCGGTCCCCCTCCTCCAGCAGGTAGGTGAAATCGCTCCGCCGCACGACGGCCCCCGCGAGGCCCCAGCCGTCCGCCGCGCAGGAGAAGGCCAGTCCGGCGCTCCCGAGGCCGACACCGCCGCCGTAGGCGCTGTCGCCGCCGCTGGTGACGGCGAACCGCTCCAGCCGCCCGCCCGCCGTTACAGAGAGCTCCGCGCCATCGGCGAGGCCCGCGGCGCTCGGGTCGTCGGCGGGGTCGCCGGTCAGCGATTCGGGGAGGGCCGAGAGGTCCGCCGGCTCGCCCAGGGCGTTGTAGGCCGCGGTCTGCCGGGCCGAGCCCTCGACGAGGTAATGCGCGCACGCGGCGAGAAAAAGAATCGCCGGGGCTGCAAGGATGAACGCTCGGCGCACCGGCCGCCTCCGGTTCAATCGTACTCCACGGCGTCGCGGCGGTCCTCGGGCGGCTCGCCGAGAGGCATGAGCTCCGCTTCGCCGGGGTCCAGGCTCCAGACGAGCGTGCGGTCCTCGGCGTTTATCGCCAGCCACAGGCGCTCACCGTCCCAGGCCAGACCCGAGGCAAAACCCTCGGTCGCCGGGAGCGGTATGCGACCCAGTATCTCCCCGCCCGTCGTCAGCTTGATAATCCCGCGGTGGGACAGGAGCCAGAGGTTTTCCCCGTCGCAGGCCAGCTCGCGGCCCTGGCCGACGATGTACTCCCCGCGCGGAGCCGCCTCGCCCAGGCGCCAGAGGTAAATCACCCCCAGCTCGTCCACCAGCCAGAAGTCCTCACCCACCCGGGCCAGCCCCGTCTGCCGCCAGGAGGGGAGCTCGATGTACCACCGCTCGCCGTAAGGCTCGCCCCAGTTTTCCACGGATTTGAGGCTCCCGTCGTAGCGCCAGAGCTCGGCGCCGTTCCCGGCCAGCCACAGGCACTCCCCGTCCCAGAAGGAGCCGGAGACGCCGAGGGGGGCGTCGCCCAGGTCCGCGAGGGCGCCCGACGCCGGGTCGTAGCGGTGGAAGCGGCCGGAGGGCAGGCTGGTGGTGAGAATCAACTCCCCGCCGACGAACTCCAGGCTGCCGACGAAGCCCAGGGGCAGCGCCGCCTCCGCCCGGAAGACCGCGTAGTCGTAAAGCCAGGGGTGCCAGGGCGGCCCCTCGGCCGGCTGGGGCGGAATGGCCGCCGAGGCGGCGAGGGCGGCCAGCAGGAGCGGGGTTACGTATTTAATCATGCAGCCTCCCGAGATGGACCGCGCGGCATGAGCCCGTTGGGCCGGGCC
>MFAF01000096.1:3124-6149 GCA_001774505.1 Candidatus Coatesbacteria bacterium RBG_13_66_14
GCAAGCCGACGATTCGACACGTAGGGGCGACCGTCCACGGTCGCCCGCCCCCTCAACCTCTCCGGGGTGAGTGCGAACGGGTCGCAAAGGGGGCCGAATGCGGCGGGGACTAAAGTCCCCGCCCTACATTTAGGGCACTGCGGGGAAGGCACCGACAGGTTTTCATGGAAACCCGCCTCGACGCGACCGATTCCCGCCCTACAGCGCCAGGGACACGCCCAGGGCGAAGGTGTAGTAGCCGTAAAAGCCCCGCTCGCCCCGGATGTACTGGTCGCGCGCGTGGAAGTTCAGCCCCACCACGTCGCCCAGCGGGAGGACCACGTCGGCGTAGAAGCCGATGGTGAAGACCCACTCGTCGCAATCTTCTCCGGCGAAGTACCCGTCCAGCCGGGTCTCGCCCAGCATAATGCCGGTGTAGTAGGCCACGGGGTCATCGAAGCTGCCGTAGCCCACCATGCCCGCCAGGGTGTGCAGGGCGAGCTTCTCGCCCTCGGGCTCCAGCACCTCGCCCGTGGCGTAGCGGTAGGTGGCGCCCAGGTGCAGGAAATCCGACAGGGGGAACCAGTTGAGCGTCAGGCCGAGCTCGGTGCCCAGGAAGTAATCGAAATCGAAGGCGGGGCCGATGTCGAGGGTGAGCCAGAGGGCGAAGGGCGGCGCGCCGTAATCGTACCCCACGTCGGCCGAGGCCGGGGAGAGGAACAGAACCGCCGCCAGGAGAATGACCGCCGACCGCATGTACGAACCTCCCGAAGCGTTTATCCAGTATAGACGGCCGGGGGAGAAACGACCAACCGCGTCAGCCCTGCAGCTCGCCCGGCTCCTCCGGGGGCGGTCCCGCTTCGCCGTCGCCCCCGCCGCGCCTGCGGCCGAGGAACTCCTTGAACCCGCCCACCACCAACCGGACCTCCTCGGCCTTGAACAGGCCCAGGAACTTCAGCAGGACCACAAAGAGCCCCAGCGCCCCCACCCGGCCGACGAGACCCCACCAGCCGAAGGGCAGGAAGGTCGTAGCAATCCAGAGCCCCGTCGCCAGCACGAGGACCTTGACCACCGCCCCCAGGTCGTAGGCGATGGGGTACTCGCGCTGGGAGAAGCGGTAGTGGACCAGGGCCATGACGCCGAAGCTCAAGAGAGTTGCCAGCGCCGCCCCCATCACCCCCCACAGGGGGATCAGCAGGAAGTTGAGCCCGATGTTCGCCACCACGCCCGCGGTCGAGGTGTAGGCCTGGTACTTGGACTTGTGCACCACGGAGGTCCCCACGGTGAAGACGATGTACAGGCCGTAGAAGCAGTGCGAGAGAGCGAGGATGAAGACGGAGCTCCAGGCGCTGTAGAAGGGCCAGGTCGCCATGAGCTTGACGATCTCCGGCGACATCACCCCCACGGCGAAGCACAGCCCCACGGACGCCAGGGTGAAGAGCGTCAGCACCGCCCGGTAGACCCGCTTGGCCTCGGGCTGGTGGTAGACGCTGAACATCAGCGGGCCCCAGGCGAAGATGAACGGCTGTATCAGCCCCATGCGCACGATGAGGGAAAACTTGTACGCCAGGTCGTAGAGCCCCACGTCAACGAGGGTCGGCAGGGCCCCGGCCAGGACGTCTCCGGTCTTGGTGACCATCTCCCCCAGGCCCTTCTGGGCCACGAGGGCGAACTTCGTCACCGGGGCGACCAGGCGCAGCACCCAGCGGTCGGCCATGGTCAGCACCCAGCCCGCCAGCCCCGCCGGGATCAGCGGCAGGCCGAAGCTCGCCAGCCGCTTCAACTGGTTCCAGGAGATCCGCGGCCGCATGTGGCGCAGCGTGATGACCAGGAACACCGGGATGAGCGCCAGGGCGGAGTAGAACTGGGCCTGGATGATGCCCAGCGGTCCCGCCTCCAGCACCACCACGAACAGGATGTTGAACCCCATCACCAGGGTGAACCGCAGGACGTTCAGGATGGAGAAGAGGCCCGGGCGCTCCTTGGCCCGGATGACCGACAGCGGCACCACCCGGATGAGCGTCACGAGCTGCGACGCGGTGGCGAACTGGAAGTAGACCGTGTAGTCCCGGGTGCCGAAGAAGAGGTCGGACAGGCCGTCGGAGAAAGGGTAGGTGAGCGCGAAGATGATGCCCGCCGCCGCGAGCTGGAAGAGGAAGGTGGTGGTGACCAGGGTGCGCCGGGACTCCTCGTCCTTCTCCTCGAAGTAGACCTTGAACAGGGCGCTGTCCACGCCCAGCCGCATCACGATCTCCAGCACGGTGGTGTAGATCATCACCATGGCCACGACGCCGTAAGCGTTGGGGGAGAGGTAGCGGGTGTAGACGGGGATTAAAAGGAAGCCCACGGCGTGGGAGATGAGGCCGCCGAGGCCGTAGATGACGGTGTGCTTGAAGGTTTTCTTGAGGTGCTCGAGCACGGAGCCGCCCCGACGCGGTCTGGTTCCGGCAAAGGGTAGCATAAATCGGCCCCGGCGGACGAGCCCCCGCGGTCCGCCGCTCTTCGACCTCGACTTTGGTTGCGCCGACGCAGGGGCGGATCCCCAGACGCCCTTTGCATATCCCCTCTCCCCTCTGGGGAGAGGGTTAGGGTGAGGGGTGCGATGACGTAGGGGCGGGGCTCCGTCCCCGCCCGCGGGCGACCGTGGACTCATCGCCCCTACGGGTTGGATTCGCAGCGGATGGACGTAGGGCGGGGATTCGCTTCGCGTTACTTCGTTTTGCCGGGGGCATAGCTCGCTGCGCTCGGTTCCTATCCCCGCCGCTTTCAACGTTCCCGGCCCCAACCCTCACCCCCACCCTCTCCCTAAAAGGGAGAGGGGGTAGCGGCAACCTACACCCGTAACCTGCACCGTGCAATTGCGCTGACGTAGGGCGGGGGCTCCGTACCCCGCCCTTCAACGGATAAAAAACGGGCGGCACACGGAGTTGCCGCCCTACGTCGATACCGAAAAAATCGGACGTAGGGGCGGGGCTCCGTCCCCGCCCGCTGCACCCCCCTACCTAACCTTCCCCCCGGAGGGGGGAAGGGACGCTGCACCCCCCAC
>MFAF01000096.1:6166-7187 GCA_001774505.1 Candidatus Coatesbacteria bacterium RBG_13_66_14
CCGGCAGGAGTTCCCCTGGCCCATCGTGAAAATATTCGCCCAGACCGACCTCTTCCGCACCTTCATCCCAGTGGAGTACGGCGGCCTCGGCGGCGGCATCCTCGAGCTGGCGCTCATAACCGAGGAGTTGAGCCGGGGCTGCGGCGGCATCGCCCTCGCGCTGGCCGGAACCGCCCTGGGCGCGTACCCCGTCATCCTCTTCGGCACCGAGGAGCAGAAGCGGAGGCTCCTGCCCGCCGTGGCCGACGGGGAAAAGCTCTGCGCTTTCGCCCTCACCGAGCCCGAGGCCGGCTCCGACGCGGGCGCCCAGAAAACCACCGCCCGGAAGGTCAAGGGCGGCTACCTCCTCAACGGCACCAAGCAGTGGATTACCAACGGCGGCGAGGCCAAGATATACACCGTCATCGCCATCACCGACCGCGCCAAAGGCTCCCGCGGCATCTCCGCCTTCATCGTCGAGGACGGAACCGAGGGCTTCAACTACGGGAAGAAGGAGGACAAGATGGGCATCCGCGCCTCCTCGACCCGTGAGCTCTCCTTCCACGACTGCTTCATCCCCGAAACCGGCATCCTCGGCCGCGAGGGCATGGGATTTTCCATCGCCATGCGGACGCTGGACCGCACGCGGCCGGGGGTGGCCGCCCAGGCGGTCGGCATCGCCCAGGCCGCCCTGGACCTGGCCCTGGAGTACGCCCACCAGCGGGTCCAATTCGGCAAGCCCATCTCCAGCTTCCAGTCCATCCAGAACATGCTGGCCGACATGGCCACGGAGATAGAGGCCGCGCGGGCGCTCATCTACCAGGCCGCACGGCACATAGACACCGGCGCCAAGGACATCTCCAAGGTCAGCGCCATGTCCAAACTCCTCGCCTCCGACGTCGCCATGCGGGTCACCACAGACGCCGTGCAGATCCTGGGCGGCTACGGATACATGAAGGACTACCCGGCGGAAAAGCTCATGCGCGACGCCAAGATAACCCAGATCTACGAGGGCACGAACCAGATACAGCGCCTGGTCATC
>MFAF01000097.1:0-163 GCA_001774505.1 Candidatus Coatesbacteria bacterium RBG_13_66_14
AGGGGCCGACCGACGGCGCGCCGTTCAGGTCGGCCTACGTGTCCCCTCTCCCTTCCAGGGAGCGGCGCGCCGACGGGCTGGGGTGAGGGTAGAATAAAAAAACGAAAAAGACGGCGGCCCGCAGGGGATGCATCCCACAGGGCCGCCCTACGTCATCCCCCTC
>MFAF01000097.1:215-357 GCA_001774505.1 Candidatus Coatesbacteria bacterium RBG_13_66_14
ACACCCGCCCCTACTGGTCAGACGTGAATCCCGCGTCACCCTCGTAGGGGCCGACCTTCAGGTCGGCCCGCGGGCGGGCACAGAGGCCCGCCCCTACGTCAGCGCAAAGCGCAAGGCACGGGCCGTGGTGAGGGTAAAGGTT
>MFAF01000097.1:387-1435 GCA_001774505.1 Candidatus Coatesbacteria bacterium RBG_13_66_14
CAGCCCCTCGGCCAGGCCCACCTCGGGCCGCCAGCCCAGCTCCCGCCCCGCCACGGTGATGTCCGGCCTCCGGCGGCTCGGGTCGTCGGCGGGCAGGGCGCGGTACTCGACGCGCGACTGTGAGCCGGTCAGCTCCAGCACCGCCTGGGCCAGCTCCAGCACAGTTCTTTCGTCGGGGTTGCCCAGGTTCACCGGCCCCTCGTAGCCCGATTCCATTAAAAGCATCAGGCCGCGGACCAGGTCGTCCACGTAGCAGAAGCTGCGGGTTTGGGCGCCGTCGCCGAAGACGGTGAGCGGCTCTCCGGCCAGGGCCTGGGCGATGAAGGCGGGCACGACGCGGCCGTCGTTCTGGCGCATCCTGGGGCCGTAGGTGTTGAAGATGCGCGCCACGCGGGCGTCCAGCCCCCGCGCCCTGCGGTGCGCCGCTATCAAGGCCTCGCCGAAACGCTTCCCCTCGTCGTAGCAGGAGCGCGGCCCGTCCACGCTCACGCTGCCCCGGTAGTCCTCGGTCTGGGGGTGGCGGTCCGGGTCGCCGTAGACCTCGGAGGTGGAGGCGTCCAGGAGGCGCGCCCCTTTGGCCAGCGCCAGCTCGATCGCGTTTTTCGTCCCGTAGGCGCAGGTGAGGCAGATCTCGACGGGTATCCGGGTGAAGTCCACCGGGCTGGCCGGGGAGGCCAGGTGGTACACGCGGTCCACGGGTCCGGCCAGAGCCTTGTCCTCCAGCCAGCGGGTTTCGGAGACGTCGTGCTCCAGGAGCTCGACGTCCCCGGATACTTCGGTCAGGTTGGCCCGCTCGCCGGTGACGAGTGAGTCCACGACGACGACGCGGCGGCCGGCTTCGGCGAGGCGGCGGACCAGGTGGCTGCCGATGAAGCCCGCGCCGCCGGTGACCACGCATTTGGGGGCGTCTTTCATGGGGCTAAGGGTGCAATGAATCCGCGGCGGGTGTCAAGCGGTGGGCGGACCGAGGTCGGTGAATGTCGGCCCCCCTCCCTAGCCCGTAAGCGCGCTTCCCCCCAGAGGGGGGAGGGGGATGCCGTTTGCGATG
>MFAF01000097.1:1458-3678 GCA_001774505.1 Candidatus Coatesbacteria bacterium RBG_13_66_14
GGCCCCTACGAGGTTGTCGCGTGATTCAGTCGAATTCCGTATGGCAGGGAACCGAGCGAACCGAGCGAAGCGAGCTATGCCCCGGCAAAACCCCGCCCTACGACGCATTATTCGCCTTTTCAGCCGTTGGCGCGCTTGGCGAGCGAGGTGCGCCCCATGGACTCGTAGGCGAACCCCATCGCGGCCACCTCCGCCGGGTTGTAGATGTTGCGCCCGTCCACCATCGCCGGCTTTTTCAGAAGCTCCTTGACCCGCCCCAGGTCCGCGTCCTTGAACTGGTTCCACTCGGTGACGACCACCAGGATGTCCGCCCCGTCGCAGGCCTCGTACATGGTGCCGGCGAAGGAGATGGCCAGGTTCCGTTTGGCGAGCTCCTCGGCGGCGGTCTCGTGGGCGATGGGGTCGTAGGCGCGCACCCGGCCGCCCTGGGCCAGAATCCCCTCGATGAGGGTCAGCGACGGCGCCTCGCGCATGTCGTCGGTGTTGGGCTTGAAGGCCAGCCCCCACAGGGCCACGACCTTCCCCGACAGGTCCCCCACCAGGCCGTTTATCTTGGCCAGGGCCCGCTTGGGCTGCAGGGCGTTGACCTCCTCCACCGCGGTCAGGACCTTGAAGTCGTAGCCGTACTTGGCGGCGGTGTCTATGAGCGCCTTGGTGTCCTTGGGGAAGCAGCTCCCGCCGTACCCCACGCCGGCGTTGAGGAAGTGGCGGCCCAGGCGGTGGTCCAGCCCCGCCGCGTCGGCCACCGCCTCCACGTCGGCCCCCACCAGGTCGCAGATGTTGGCTATCTCGTTGATGAAGCTGATCTTGGTGGCCAACAGGGCGTTCGAGGTGTACTTGATCATCTCCGCCGACAGGCGGTCGGTGATGACGATGTTCTTGGTCAGTACGCGGTAGAGGGAGGCGACCTTCTCGGCGGCGTAGGTGTCGTTGGAGCCGATGACCACCCGGTCGGGCTGCATGGAGTCGCTGATGGCCGAGCCTTCGCGCAGGAACTCCGGGTTGGAGAGCACGTGGAAGGGCTGCTTTCCGCCGGACTCGCGGGCGACTATCTCGGTGACCATGTCGCCGGTGCCCACGGGGACGGTGGACTTGTTGATGACGATCTTGTCGGGGGCGTTGAGGTGGCGGCCGATGGTGGCGGCGACGGCCCGCACCGCCGAGAGGTCCGCCTCGCCCGAGGGCATGGACGGCGTCCCCACCGCGATGAAGATGATCTCGCTCCTCTCCACGGAGTCGCCCAGGTCGGTGGTGAAGCTCAGGCGTCCCCCGTCGGCGTTGCGCCGGACTATCTCCTCGAGGCCCGGCTCGTAGATCGGTATCCGGCCCTCGTTGAGCGCCTTGATCTTCTTCGAGTCTATGTCAACGCAGATGACCTCGTTGCCGAGGTCGGCGAAGCAGGCTCCGGTCACCAGGCCGACGTAGCCGGTTCCGACGACGGCAAGCTTCATCAGCTCCTCCGGGGTGGTTCGCCGGGCCCCCTGGTGGCGCTCCCGGCGACGGCTCGGTCAGGTTGAAGGGCCGCCGGTGCTCGCGGCGGCTGCGAAAAATACTCGTGGCGGCGGTTCCGCCGGTCGTCCCTGTCGGTCACCTGGGCGCGCGGCTGCCCGGTTTCTCCGCCGGGACCCCTTTGGCGCACAGGGGGCACGCCTCCGGCTTCCACACCTCGATGTCCAGCCGGGCCAGGCTGACCAGGGCGGCGGGCATCGTTGGGGCGTCGGCGCCGCGCCGGTCCACCACGCAGGCCAGCGCCACCGGCTCGACCCCGGCCGCTCGCACCACGTCCACCACCTCGCCGGTGCTCTTGCCCGTGGTCACCACGTCCTCGACGACCACCACGCGGTCGTCGCGGGCGAGGGAGAACCCGCGGCGGAGGGTCATCACGCCCTCGGCGCGCTCGGCGAAGACGGCGCGGACCCCCAGGGCCCGGCCGCACTCGTGGCCGATGATGAGCCCGCCCAGCGCCGGAGAAATCACCACCGTGGGCTCCAGCGCGGGGTCGGCCTCTTTCAAGAGGTAGGCCAGCTCCCGCCCGGCCCGCTCGGCGAGCTCGGGGTGCTGGAGGTAGAGGGCGCACTGGACGTACCGGTTGGAGTGGAGTCCCGAGGAGAGGATGAAGTGGCCCTCGAGGAGGGCGCCGGTGGAGCGCAGGTCGTGCAGGGGGTCGTAGCCCATGCGGTTCTCCCCGGTGGAGGGTCGAGCGGGGCGCATTATAGCATC
>MFAF01000097.1:3815-4099 GCA_001774505.1 Candidatus Coatesbacteria bacterium RBG_13_66_14
GAGCGTCGCGCGATTCACGCCATCTACTCGGCGCCGTAGCGCAGGAAGACCCCGGGCCGCGAGAAGAGCCACCGCGCGTACTCCTGAAGCTCCTCCGCCGTTACCTCCTCCACCTCGTCGGCGAAGTCCTCCTCGAACGCGTAGCCCAGCCCCCAGAGCTCGTAGAAGGCGGCGTCCAGGAGGCGGTCCGAGGGCCGCGCCAGGTCTACGACGTAGCGGCTGACCTCGAGCATGGTCCGGCCGCGCACGAGCTCCGCCTCGCCCACCGGCTCCGCGGCGATTCT
>MFAF01000097.1:4152-7301 GCA_001774505.1 Candidatus Coatesbacteria bacterium RBG_13_66_14
TGCCCAGATAGAGACCGAAGGCCCCCGGCTCCACCCCGAATATGGGATAGGCGTGCACGGCGTACACCAGCCCCGCCCCGCGCAGCCGCGCGTGCAGCCGCCCGTTGGGCAGGTGGATTCCCGACAGCACCGAGTCCAGCATGAGCATCTTGTAGCGGTCCCCGCCGTCCCAGCGCATCCCCGGCCAGAACCAGTAGAGGATGGTCTGCTCCCGGTCGGAGTCGAGGGCGAGGCTCACGTTTTCTTCGGGGAACGCCGGCGGGCCGCAGACGGGCAGGGGCGTCCCCGCGGCCGGGACGTCGTCCCATAATTCCTCCACCAGGTCCTCTACCTTTCGGGAGTCCACGTCCCCGGCCACGGCGATGAGGGTTCCCTCGGGCCGCCGGATGAGGTCCCGGTAGTCCAGCAGCCGCTCCCGGGTGAGCGCCGCCACGGTCTCCGTCGTCCCCCGCTGGTTGTGGGAGTAAGGGTGGACGCCGAAGAGGGCCCGCTTCGCCTCCCGGAGGGCCACGGAGAACGGCGCCTCGTCCTCACGGGCCAGCTCGTCGAGGAGCCTCCGGCGCTCGGCCTCGACGCGGTCGGGGGGGAAGGTCGCGTCGCGCAGGCAGTCGGTGACGACCTCCAGGGCCAGGGGGGCGTCGGCGGCCAGGACGTGGGCGCTCAAAAGACCGCAGTCGCGCAGGCCCTGGCTCCCGATGGACCCGCCGCGGTCCTCGATGGCGGCCATCGTTTCCGGCCCGGTCCGCGACCCGGTCCCCTCCAGGAGCATCCGCATGGCGAAGTGGAAAGCGCCCTCGTCCTGGAGCGTCTCGACGCGGTAGCCGCCGTCAACCAGGGCCCCCACCCAGGCGCTCCCGACGCCCGGGTCCTCCAGCACCAACAGGCGCAGGCCCGAGTCCAGGGTGGTGAGCCTCATCCGGCCGCTCCCGCCTTCCTCCCCCAGCTCGAAGGCGTACTCCGGCGGGTAGTCCCGGGCCAGGGTGTTTTCCAAGGGGTAATCCGGGGAGAGCCAGACCGAGGCCGCCTCCGGGGCCTTCCCCCGATAGACGAAGTAGGCGTCCGGCTCGCCGGGCTCCACATTCCCGAGAGATTCCACCGACGCCGCGAGGCCGCGGGCCTCCGCCGAGAGGGCGCACTCGACCAGGTCCCCCTCGCCCAGGCCCTCCTCGAAGACGCCCAGGTCGAACTCCCCGGCGCTCACGGGCCACACGACGGCCGCGTAGAGGTTGTCCGGGGTGAAGTACCGCGCCGCGACGTCGCGCACCGCCTCGGCGGTCACCGCCCGGCAGCCGTCCACGTAGCCCGCGGAGAACTCGAGGTCGCCCAGGAGGGCATCGGCGCCGAGCCGCGCCGCGCGGGTGTCCAGGCTCTCCCCGTCGAAGACGTAGTCCGCCAACAGGGTGTTCTTCACCCGCTCCAGCTCGCCGGGGTCCGCGAGCCCTTCGGCGAGGCCGACCACCTCGTCGTAGGCGGTGCGGTAGGCCTCGGGGAGTCGCGCCGGGTCCGCGGCCAGGTACACCTCGAACTCCCCGGCGTCGAAGGTCGGGGTGTAGCTGTAAACGCGGAAGTCCGTCGCGAGCTGCCGCTCCTCGAGCAGCACCCTGTACAGCCGGCTCGTCCGGCCGGTGGTCAGAAGGTGCATCGCCACGTCCAGGGCGTAGAGGTCGTCGGCCCAGATGGGCACGGTGCGGAAGCCGAACACGAGGTGCGCCTGGTCGAAGGTGGCGTACTCGACCGCGTAGCGCGGTCCCGGCAGGTCCGCGGGCCGCTCCACCTCGGGCAACGCCTCCCCCGATCGCCCCGCGCCGCCGAACTCGGCGGCCACCTCGGCGGTCATCTCCCCGGCGTCCAGGTCGCCGGCCACGACGACCACCATGTTCTCGGGCGTGTAGCGCGAGGTGTAGTAGTCCCGCAGGTCGGCCTCGGTGACCGCGCCGAAGAGGTCGGGGTAGCCGATGACCGGGTCCGCGGCCGGGGAGCCGGGGTAGATGGTGTGGGAGAAGCGGTACCAGGCGCGGGTGTCCGCCTCGTCCAGGTTCATGATTATTTCTTTGAGGATTATCCCGCGCTGGCTGGCGATGGCCTCGGCGGTGAACTCCTGGCGCAGGAGCGTCTCCGCCATGAGCGCCACCATGCTCTCGAAGTGCTCCACCGTGGAGGTCTGGTGGTAGCAGGTGTGGGCGTTGGAGGTGTAGGCGTTGGAGATGCCGCCCAGGGACTCGTCCCAGACGTCCAGCTCCTGTTTGGTGTAGCTCTCCGAGGCGTCGCCGTGGAGGTGCTCGTAGTAGTGGCTTATTCCCGCGCCCTGGTACGGCCCTTCGATGACCCCCCCGGTCCGCACGTAGACCCGGATGGTCACGGTGGGGTTGGCGTGGACCTCGGCGGCGACGATGACCAGGCCGTTTTCGAGCTCCGTGCGCAGGACGCGCTGGGCGGGCGCGGAGATTGCTGAAAGGAGCAACAGTATGATGGTCAAGGATTTGCGCATGGCGGGACGCTCCGGGGGTGTCATTTCCCCGGTATTATAGCGTAAAAATGCGGGGGGTTGCGTGACCGTCTGCCGTGTCCCCTCCCCCCTCTGGGGGGAGGGTTAGGGAGAGGGGTAAAAGCGGCGGGGCGTAGAAGCCCTGCCCTACACCATCGTAACGGGCGGGTGTGGACACCCGCCCCTACGAATAATATCACGTCACGTAGGGCGGCAACTCCGTGTGCCGCCCGGTTTCACGATTAAAACGGGCGGGGTACGGAGCCCCCGCCCTACGGAATTTGATTGAATCGAATCGCGCGTCGGGAGACGCGACCCCTACGTGTGGTATCCCATGAGCTTGCGCGTCACGGCGTTCTCGAAGATGTCGTCGCGGCCCTCGATGCCGCCGTCCGTCCCCGCGTGGTAGGCCTTGCGCGCGGCCTCGATCTGCGGCATGAACATGGACAGCACCAGCCCCATGGCGCGGGCCTGCTCCAGGGCGTCCGAGTCTGCCCCGGCGATTATCCCGTCCACCAGCTTCTCGGCCAGGGCCCTGGCCCCGTCAACGGTGCTCTCCCTGCCCACGAGGGGCACCTCCAGGTCGGCTCGCGCGTCCAGCCTGGTTAAATATAGACGGTAAAACGTGAAAAATCAAGGTTGGGCGGGCTTCCGCCGCTTGAAG
>MFAF01000097.1:7313-8861 GCA_001774505.1 Candidatus Coatesbacteria bacterium RBG_13_66_14
CAGTAGAAGATGAAGAAGCCGATGCTGGTGACGAAGCCCACCCCCTTGCCGGAGCGGCGGATCATCACCCCCAGCGGCGCCCCCACCAGCACGAAGGCGATGCAGGCGAAGGAGATGGAGTACTTCTTGGCGATTTCCAGGGTGTAGCGGTTTATCTCCCCCTGGAGCGTGCGGCGGCGGATGGCCAGGTAGCGTTCCTCCCGGGCGACGCGCTCCGCGGCGGTCAGGGTGCGGTCGGCGCCCTCCCCCGGCTCGGCCTGGAGCTCCCGGATAGTGGGAACCGGCTCCGGCTCCTCCGTCGGTGCGGGGACGGGCGGGGCGGATTCGCCCGCCTTTGGCCTGACCCCGCCCTGGATGGCCAGTTGCTGCTCGCGGGCGTCGAGGTAGAGCGACTCGGAGCTGCCGACGTACTGCGGCCCCTCTTCCGTTTCCCCGGCGACGGGCGGCGGCGTTTCCCCGGCCTCGGTCCCCCGGGTCTCGCCCAACGGCTCGAGCTCCATCTCCTCCCCCTCGAAGAGCGGGGTGCGGCCGCCGTAGTCGAGCCGGTCCGGCCCCGCCGCGCGCGGCGTCCCCCCCGCGTCGCGCACCCGGGGCTCGCGGATGCCGTAAAGCCGCCGTATCTCCTCCGGGGTGTACCCCCCCCGCGCCATGCCCAGGGCCGTCAGGAGCCGGTGGCGGGACACGGGCTCCTCGCCTGCGAGAATCTGGCGCTTGCGGATTTCCGTCGTCCGGTACAGCAGGTACTGGTCCAGGAGCGACTCGTTGACCCGCGCGGTCATCATCGCCACCGACATCTCCCGGTCCGACCGCAGCTCGCGCTCCTCCCGGGTGAGCTCGGTGTCGGCGTTTATCTCGATGACGTAGTGGGCGAACTTGAGCGTCTGGAAGGAATCCGAGCCCGGCGGGGTTATCTGGATGGTGCCGTCGGAAAGGAGGAGCCGGACCCGGCCGCCCTCGCCGGTCTCCAGGACGCCGTACGCGGCGCTGATCTGCTTCTCCAGGCTCCCGCCCCGGGGGATGTTTATCTTCACCCCGGTGAGCGTCATGTCCCGGTCGTCCATCTCCTCGATGTAAATCTCGTAGGGGGCGAAGTCGGTTATCCAGACGCCGGGGCGCAGGCTCACGTCCGGCCGCTTGTTCTGGATGTCCAAAAGCAGGTTCTTGAACCGGTGGTTCGCCTCGGGCAGCACCAGGTCGTTGAAGAAGAACATCCCCACGGCGAAGATGCAGGCGAAGACGGCGCCGGGGGCCATGAGCGACAGGAAGCTGGTGCCGGTGGCCTTCATGGCGGTGATTTCCGAGTCGGCCGACAGCCGGCCGAAGGCCATCAGCGTGCCCACCATGAGCGCCATGGGCACGTCGTAGGCCAGCACCGCGGGGAGGTAGAGGACGAAGAGCTCGAGGGCGTACTTCCCCGGCACCCCCTTGGTGACGATGAGCTCCATCATCTTGAACACCTGGCCCAACAGGAGCACCAGCGTCGCCACCACGAGGGCGAAGACGAAGGGTCCCGCGTGCTCGCGCATGATGTAGCGGTAGAGCTTCCAG
>MFAF01000097.1:8941-9428 GCA_001774505.1 Candidatus Coatesbacteria bacterium RBG_13_66_14
CGCTTCGACGCGGTCGTCGCGCTTGGTCGGCTGCCCGAGGCGCAGGGGGTGTTCCTCGTGGCCGAGCTCGTGGAGCGCCACCCCGAGGTGCCGGTCATCGCCGTCAGCGGTCGCGCCCACCCCGGCCTGGAAAAGGTTTTCACCGATTTCTGCGTCCAGTGGCTCGTCAGGCCTTTCGATGCGGCGGAGCTGAACCGTCTGGTGCTCCGCACCGATCCCTGCCGCAGGCACCGCGGCGCCCTGCGCCGGGTCCACCTGGGGAATTTCATCCGCTCGGCGCACGAGCACGGACGCTCCATCACCGTGGAGGTCCAGAACATCGCCACCGGCGGCCGGGCGATCCTGGAGCTCACGCGGGGGCGGGTGACCGGCGTCGTCTTCGGGGACCTGCCCCGGGAGCGGGCGTTCCACGAAATTTCCCTCTGGGGCGAGGTCAACCTGCAAATCACCAACGGGCCGCGCTTCCGCGAAGAGCTGCGCGGGGTGC
>MFAF01000097.1:9462-10576 GCA_001774505.1 Candidatus Coatesbacteria bacterium RBG_13_66_14
GTCGTTCACCGGGGATTCTCCGGGGGAGGGCGGGACCCCGCCGCTCACCCTGGAGGACGTTTTCGGCCCCGGCGGCGGGACCGATGACTGACACGGCCCGCTTCGGGGCGAATAGTCGGGCCTCGGGCCCATTTTTGGTATCATCCAACAGTCATGGCCGCCGTCCGCCTCCAGAAGCTGATCGCCTCCGCCGGGGTGTGCAGCCGCCGCGCCGCCGAGGAGCTCATCCGCGCCGGGCGCGTCCAAGTGGACGGCCGCGTCGCCACGCTGGGCTCCTCGGCCGACCCCGAGACCCAGAAGGTCCCCCTGGACGGCAAGCCGCTGAAGCTCCCCGCCGAGCACGGGTACATCGCGCTCTACAAGCCCCGGGGTGTCGTCGTCACCCTGGCCGATGAAAAGGGGCGCGACGGCCTGGTCAAGCTCCTGGCCGGCTACCCCCGCCGCGTGTTCCCCGTGGGCCGGCTGGACCGCCGCAGCGAGGGGCTGCTCCTTCTGACCGACGACGGCGACCTGGCGGCCCGGCTCCTGCACCCGCGCCACCACGTCCTCAAGCGCTACCAGGTCTCGGTGCGCGGGCCGGTGAGGAACGCCGACCTCAAGGCGCTGGCCGAGGGGGTGGAGCTCGAGGACGGCGTGACGCTGCCTGCGGGGGTGGAGATCCTCGAGCGGGGGGCGGAGAAGTCCCGCTTCGCCATGGAGCTCTACGAGGGGCGCAACCGCCAGATCCGGCGCATGTGCGAGAAGCTGGGCTACGAGGTTCTGCGCCTGGTGCGGACCCGTTTCGGGACGCTGGAGCTGGCTGGTCTCGCCCCCGGCGCGTGGCGTGAGCTGACCAGGGGCGAGGTCAAGCGGCTCCGGGAGGAGGTCCGCGGGGCGGAGAAGCGGATGAGGCGCGAGGGTGTATGAGCCGGCGGTCACCCTCTTACCGTTTGAATCGTGCCTCCTCGTAGGGGCCGACCTTTAGGTCGGCCCGCGGGCGACCGCAGAGGGTCGCCCCTACATCGGTGCAATCGGCGAGTAGGGCGGTCCTGTAGGTTTACCCCTACGTCGGCGCAAATTGCCGGACACGGGCCGGGTGAGGGGTGAAGCGGCCTCCCTCTCCCCGTGGGAACGG
>MFAF01000098.1:0-11479 GCA_001774505.1 Candidatus Coatesbacteria bacterium RBG_13_66_14
GTCGAGGGTTTCCCGGCGGCAGCCGTTGAGGACGTCTATGAGCCCGTCCGAGCGCAGGGTGTAGTTGGCGGTGGAGGCCACGCAGCCCTCCTGGAAGGACTGGGGGAAACGGGCTATCTCGTACCAGGTGCTGAGGTAGCGGTCGAGCTCGACGTGCTCGACGGTTTTGAGGGTCGGGAGCCCCAGGCGTTCGGTCGTCGTCATCGCGCAGCCGAGCGTTGTCGCCAGGGTGATTACCACAAGAGCCGCGATTGATTCGGCGGTTCTGCCGCGCTTTTTGGAACATGTATTCATCGCACTCTCTCCTATAAGGTTCGTCTCTTTGTTTTCAGCAGCGTTCCCGTGCCAGGGGCGCCGCGCAATCGGTGTAAGGCGTCGGCGCGTCGGCGACACCCGTACCCTATACCGAAAAAAAAGACCTTCGGCGAGGTCCCGAAGGGAGCCGCCGTCGCCGGGTCAGAGGGTGAAGCCCAGGGAGAGGGAGGCGCCCAGGCTGGCGTCCACCTCTCTGGGCCGGATGAGGTTGCTCATCACCGCCAGGCTCATGTGGAACACCTCGCCGATGTTGAACCCCATCCCGGCGGAGAGGATGAACTTGGCCGGGGACGCCTCCTCGAAGATGGCGTTGTAGTTTGTGCTCACGCCGGCGCGTACGATGAAAACCCCCGCCAGGTTGTACTCGGCGCCCAGGGCAATGCTCCGCTCATGGTAAGAAACCGCGTCCTCCTCGACCCCGGTCTGCGGGTTGTACCTGCAGGACAGGTTGTCCACGGGGAGGAGGTCCAGGTCCAGCGCCAGGGAAAGGCCCTCGACGGGCTCGTATGCCGCTCCGATGCGAAGCTCCGGATTTATCGGGGTGGGCTCGAAGCGGGGGTCGTCCCAGCCCAGTTGGGTGGGGATGAGGTTGTGCGCCAGGAGCCCGTAGCTGAACTGCTTCCCCAGGCTCCCTTGAACGCCCAGGTCCATGCTGAAGCCGCTCCCCGTGGTGATGGTGCGCAGGGTGAACATGTTGTTGAGGATCCAGTTCGAGCCGACATCGAAGATGCCTGAGTCGAAGTTGGTGAGGTCGGCGTCCGAGAGAATGCCGACGGAATCCCCGCTGCGCTCCCCGTGGATGAACTTGAGGGTCCCGCCCACGGCGATGTAGTCGTCCCGGGTCAGCTCGAAGGAGTAACCGTAGCTAAGCCCGATGGTGTTCGTCACCAGTCCGGAGAGGGTGATGAGAGAGCGGTTATCCTCCAGACCGATGCCGTTTCCGGGTCTGTCGCCGATGAAGATGCCCCCGTTCGGGTCGTCGGGATCGTAGCCGGGCCAGAGGAGGTCCATCTCCTCATCGGTCAGAAGCCCCTCTTCGTAGAGGGCAAGGACGTCGGTGGGGGATTGCAGGTATTCGCTGGGGATGAGCCGGGACAGGTGGTTGTCCACCCAGGGGCCGGCTTCGAGGTGATTTTCGTACAACCAGGAGACGACCGCCGGACCGACACGGGTCGCCACGCCGGAGTGCATGTCCCAGATGATCCCCACGCCGGGATCGTTGAAGGCGGCGAGAGAATCCACGATGTCGTCTACGTAACGGTGAGCCTCCTCGGGATTTTTGTCAATGTAGTCCATGAAACCTTCGTAGGTATCCGGGAAAAGGTCTTTGAGCTTGTAATACTGGTTCAGGTCGTTGACGTACTGGGTGAGGTTGTCCTCACCCGAGAAACCGAAGATGCTCTCGGTGGTCGAGAAGCTGACCTGATTGCCGAAGGCCGCGGGATTCCAGAATGCGGCGGTGGCGTCGTCAACCAGCGCCACCTGGGCGCCGCCCATCCCCAAGGCCCGGGTGCCGAAGATGTTCATCCCGGCGACCGGAATCGTGAGGAGCATCATACCCAGAATGATCCGTTTAGAATAAATCACGGTTTATCCAGTGCGTTTCGCCCTCATTGTAGGGTTAAATTTCCAAGATTACAAATATATTACACGGCACCGCCGATTCCGCTCCCCCGAGCGCGGTCCGATCCCTTGACCCGCCGCGTTACGGCGAAAAGAAAGGCCGGTGTAGGCGGCCTCTTTCCTTTTAGAGCGCTCGGGCGGTGATGTTTCAGGCCTACTTTTTCCCCAGGCACTCGTAGGTCGCGACGCGCCGCCTTAGCGTGGATAGCGATATCCCAAGCGCCATGGCCGCATGGGTTTTATTGTCCCGGTAAAACTTCAGGGCCCGTTCGATGTATTCCCACTCGACGTCGGCCAGGGGTCGGACCTCGGTCGTCCCCGATCCGCCGCACTTCCCGGGGACGCCCTCTATTAGCGACGCCGGGTCCAGCTCGCCGCCGGCGGCGAGTATCACCGAGCGTTCCAGGATGTTGCGCAGTTCGCGCACGTTACCGGGCCAGCGGTAACCCATTAGCCCGGCGAGCTGCTCTTCGGGCAGATCGCCGTAGATGCCGTTGGTCATGTTTTCCAACAGGTATTTACACAGTAGGGGGATGTCCTCCCGGCACTCCCTCAGTGGGGGAACGTTGATGGTGATAATGGCCAGCCTGAAGTAGAGGTCCTCGCGGAAACGGCCGTTTTTAATATCCTCGACGATGGGCCGGTTCGTGGTGGCGATGACCCGGACGTTCAGGGGTATGTCCACATCGCCACCCACGCGGCGGATCCGGCCATCCTCCAGCACGCTCAACAGCTTGCTCTGGAGCTGGAGGGGCATCTCGGCAATCTCGTCCAACAGAAGGGTGCCGTCCTTGACCAGCTCGAAAACCCCCTTCCGCCGCGAGTCGGCGCCGGTAAAGGCCCCCTTTTCGTAACCGAAGAGCTCCGATTCGATGAGGTTCTCGGGAATCGAGGCGCAGTTCACGCTGAGGAGGTCGTCCTTCCGTCCGCTCAGGCGGTGGATGGCCCGCGCCGCGACCCCCTTGCCCACCCCGGTTTCCCCGGTGATGAGTATGGTGGAATCGGTCTGGGCGGCAAGCTCGATGAGCCGCTTCGTCTCCTGAATCGCCCCGGAATCGCCCACCAGCTCGTCGGTAGGCTGCGCCCTCGCGAGCTGGAACTCCGTGATGCGGTTGCGCCGCTCCAGCTCGGCCAGGCGGGCGGCCTTGGCCACGGTGAAGTAGAACTCGTCAAGCTCGAGCGGCTTCGTCAGGTAGTGGAAGGCCCCGTTCTTGACCGCTTCGACCGCCTGGGAGAGCGACCCGTAGGCGGTGGCGAAGATGACCTTGACCCCGGGGTCCGCCTCCCGGATCTGCTTCTCGACCTCCGATCCCAGGATGTCGGGGAGTTTTTGGTCCAACAGGACGATGCTGGGATTCCAGGTTTTGACGTATTCGAGCCCCTCCCTGCCCGTGGTGGCGTACCGGACGTCGTAGCCTTCGAGGCTGAGGCCGTCGCAGGTGCTTTCGCAGAAGTTAGAGTCGTCGTCAACGATGAGCACACGAGTCCGAGGTTCCATTTTATTACCTTATCGCTGAGGATAGGATTTGCCGTTTTTATTGGATAGCACTTATTCGTGGTGTCCGTTCTCTTGATCTGGGCGCCGGTTGTAGTCGTCGGGTTCCGGGCGCGCTCCTTGGAGGTAGTCGCCCTACCGGCATGCACCCTGGCTATGAGGCTTTCACGCTCCTTGAGTTGCGCAGGGCGTTCTCGATGGTGCTCTTCAGGCCGAAGAGCTCGAAGGGTTTCACCAGGTACCCGTCGTATTCCCGGTTGGCGGGATTTTCGGGCAGGGCGCTGAGCATCACCACCGGCGTGTCGTAGAGCGAGTGGATGAGCTTGGTGGCCTCGAGGCCGTTGAGCTCCCCCCGGAGCATGTAGTCCATCAGGATTATGTCGGGGCGGGTTTTGCCGCACTGCTCCACCGCATCCTCGCCGGTGGAGAAAATGCCGATTACGTCGTAGCCGAGCCGGGAAAGGCGAAGGCTCAGATCCATGGCGACGATGATCTCGTCCTCCACGATGATGATTTTTTCTAGCATGGGCTGATTCTCCTTGACGGGGGACGCCGCGGTCGAGAATGTCGGCTCCCCCTATTGAGGTTTTCATTATAAAGTGTCCGAGTGGTTCGGACGCCGCACAGTTTGTATTAGCAATCTTTGTGCCCCGACCGCGGAAGGTGCATCGGTAACTTTCCCGGCTTCGCTAGAAGGGACGCGACGGGCATGCACGGCCGCTGGGCGAAAGACCCCGGTCGTTCCCGGACGGGTTGCCTCGATGCACCCTAGGGCAAAGACCAGCCAAAATGGTCGTTTCAGAATGACGAGGTGGTGTATTCCGGGATGGCGTAAAAAAAGGAATCACACATGAGAGGTGACGCCGTGAAGTTGTAACTACTTGTAAAAAGGCCGCTTAGGTCAAACATTATCGCGACAATGGCAAAGCGGGTTATGAGACCGGGTGCCGATGATTACATAGGGTCCTGAGGGTCTCCCCGGCGGTCGAGGACGGGCTTGACGGAGGAGCTGCAGGTTGACGTTAAAGAAGTACGGCCGCCTCGGGAAAATGGTGCGAAAACAGGTTTCCTATCAGCCGCAGTATCAGGCCCCTAAACCGGTTAAATTGTTAGATGAATTGATATTTAAAAAAAAGCCCTTCCGGGCCGGTCGGCGTCGCTCAGTCGTCGGTCAAACGACGTACCCGCGCTTCCCCATGGTTTCGCGAAAGGTTTTCTTCGATTCCTCATCGCCGATGTTCTGGACTATCTCATCGAACGTGGCCCTGGCCGACCCCCAGAAGCGAGCAGCCTTCTCCGCTTCGCCGGTCCGCTCGAAGAGCGTCGCCAGGTGCACCGCTTCCTCCACCCGGCTGGTCCTGTCCGTCTCCTTCTCGTATCCCGCCTCGGCGGCGGGCAGAAATGCCTGAAGGCGTCCCCGTTCATCTTCGGAGAACTCCCGGCGGCGCGCCGTCAGCCCCAGGGCGCTCAGGCGGTAAACGGTGACCTCCCTCTCGTCCATGAACTCACCCACCTCGGCGAAGAGCGCATCGGACTCCTCCTCGCGCCCGATCTCTGCGTAGAAGACGGCGAGGGAGAGCTTGACGACCAGGATCATCCGGCGGGCCCCGACCTCGCCGTAAATTTCGATCGCCCGGCGGAAGTGGTTCTCGGCCTTCTCGTACTCCCCCCGCAGGCGGGACAGGGTGGCGAGGCCGTAGTTGGCGTAACCGTCACCCAGGCGGTTGTTTATGATTGCGTTCATCTCGAGATAGAGGGTGTAGAGCTCCTCGGCGCGGTCGAAGCGGCCGAAGGTCGTGTAGATCGAGGCCAGGTTGTTGCAGTTGATGGCGAGCCCCAGCCTGTCACCGCAGCGCTCGGCGATGTCATAGGAGCGCAACAGCAGCTCGAGGGCCGCCCCGTGCCTGCCCATTTCCATCTCCACGGTGGCGATGTTGTTCAGAACGCTCTGCATGCCGAGAAGGTAGCCGTGCTTCTCGTAAAGCTCCAGTGTGCGGCTCTGGTATTCGCGGCCCTCGTCGAGCCGTTTCAACTCGTTGAGGATGCTGCCATGGATGTTCGAGATGCGGGCGCGGACCTTGTCCGAGGCGAAATCATCCTCCCGGACCAGGGCGATGACATCTTCGGCCCGTACAATGCTGTCCAGGGCCTCCTGAAAATCCCCGCGGAGGTTGTGGACCCAGGCGATGCCGTACAGGGTCTTGGCGTGGAGCAGCGAGGGCGGTTCATCTTTTAACAGCGCCAGGGCGTCGTCGTAGTATTCCAGGGAGCGGGGGTACTCGCTCAGCCGTTCGTGGGCCGACCCCATGCGTTCCATAATTTCCGCGCGCTCCACGGCGTCGCTGCAATACCCCAGTGCGGCCGTGAAGAGGTCAATGGATTCGTGCGGTTTTCCCGTTTCGAGGCAGACGTCGCCCCACTCGAGGTAGGCCTGACGGGTGAGACCCCCGTCCTGCGTGTTCTCGACCGTCTTGGCGTAAAACCGTTTCGCGTCCTCGTTCGCGTAGAGCGACGCGGCGTGTTTTCCGGCTTCGAAGTAGTACCCGGCGGCCTTCTCGGGCGCGCCGCCGTTTTCGAAATGGTTGGCCACGAGCGACTGGTAGGCCTGGATGCGGTCGGAATAGTTGCTCTCGATCCACTTCGCCGTCTTCAGGTGCAGCTCGCGGCGCTCCCGGTGGAGCAGGCTCTTGTAGACCGTCTCGTGCAGGAGGACGTGCTTGAAGATGTACTCCAGGTCATCCTCGAAGATGGACTCGAGCCGCCGGTGGATGAGGTCCCGCTTCTCCAGGTCCGCCAGGTAGTCGCCCACCGCGTAGGTCATCAGCTCGGTCACGATCCGCCGCCAGAATACCTCCCCGACGACGGAGGCGCGCTGGATGACCTTCTTTTCCTGGTCGGGGAGGTTGTCTATCCTGGAGCGGAGCACCCCCTCCACGGTGTCGGGAATCTCGAAGCCGCCCTCCTCGTCGTTCGTGTACCAGTGCCCGTCCCGGTATTCGAGGTCGCCCTTTTCGATGAGGTTCTTGATGATCTCCTCGACGAAGAAGGGGTTGCCGGCGGCGAGCTTGATGATCGCCCGCCGTTTGGTCTCGTCCAGCTTCTCGACGGTCAACAGCTCGGACATGAGCCGGCGCGTATCGTCGGGGGAAAGGTCCTTGAGATTGATCCTCGTGTGGCGTTCCGACTTCTGGAGCTCCTCCAGCAAGGTCCGCGTGGCCCCGTGGTCCCCGGGCTGGCGGGAATTGATGACCAACAGGCAGCGGGAATCCGCCAGGGATCGAACCAGATGGCCCATGAGCGTCAGGGAGGAATTGTCGGACCACTGGACGTCCTCCACGAGCACCACGATGTTTTCCTCTTTGGCCAGGGCTCCCAGCAGCTTTTCCACCACCAGGAGCACCTGGTTGTGGATCTGCCGGGTGTCCTGGTCGTCGGGTGAATCCCCGTCCTGGCTGAGAGAGAGGATTTTCCACAGGGTGCCCACGGCGTCCACGTCGCCGATCATCCGGCGGCCGAGTATTGTTTCCACTGACGAGGCGAGCTGCTCGGCCATCTCCTTCTGGGGCATATCCTCCTTGATCCCGGTGGCCTTCTTGATTATCTCGGTGACGGGGAAGTACGGGGGGGCTCCCGCGTAGCCCAGGCAGCGGCCGTGCAGGACACGGGGCCTCGAGTCCGACTGCTGGAGGACGAGGAGAAGCTCCTCCACAAGCCGGGTTTTTCCGATACCGGCCTCGCCGACGATGGTCACGACCCGCAACCCCTTCCCCTCCGCCACGTCCCGGAAAATGTTCCGGAGAATGTCCAGCTCTTCTTTCCGTCCTATCAGGGGCGACGAGAGGCCGGGCACGCCGCGGGTTTTTCCCCGCACGAGCTTTTCCCCGACGACCTTGTGGCGCATGAGCTCCGACCGCAAGCCTTTGGCGCGGATGCGGGACAGCTCCTGGAAGGTGAAGAACTCCTTCGTCTTCCGGAAGACTTCATCCGAGACGACGACGGCCCCGACGAGTCCGGTGGCCTCCAGCCGGGAGGCGATGTTGACGGCGTTGCCGAATACGTGGTGCGCGCGGCCCGGGGCCTGGGAGTGCCGGCTGACGATGACCTCGCCGAAGTGGATGCCCACCCGGACCTCGAGCTCCAATCCCTCGTTGATGCCGTAGTTGCGGGCGCTCTCCACGATCCGCAGCCCCGCGCGCACCGCCAACTCGGCGTCGTTCTCGTGGGTCACCGGCACCCCGAACACCGCCATGACCGAGTCGCCGATGAACTTCTCCACCACCCCGTTCAAGGCCACCACCCCATCGGCCATAACCCGGAGGCACTCCTCTATCTTGTCCTTGGTCTCCTCGGGGTCGTGTCTGGCCACGAGCTCGGTAAAGTTGCAGATGTCGGCGAAGAGGATGGCGACGTCTTTGCGCTCCTCCTCCATCGTGACTTCGACGAGCGGCTCGCCGCAACCACCGCAGAAGCGCACGTTGGGCGCGTTTGCAAAACCGCACAGGCTGCAGGTTTTCGCCGAGGGCATTACTCCGCTTCGCTTCGTTTTGCCGGGGGCATTGCTCGCTTCGCTCGGTTTGCCGGGGGCATAGCTCGTTTGGCTCGATGCGTCTAGGTCGTCTCAGGGGTCGGGAGAGATGTTTCCTGCCGTTGCGCACGTTTCCATCAGCAAGCGCGCCACGAGCTCGGAGTTGTAGGTGCCGATGTGGGCGAGATCGGTGAAGTCCTCGGGGTCGCCGCCGAAGTACTCGGGCCGGGAAAGGTCCACGTAGGCGAATCCGTCGTACCCCAGGAAGTCCCAGTACATCTTTGCGTCGGCCAGCCGCTCGGGGTATTGTGTATTTTCGACGAGGAATTCCTCCAGAACGGGGTGGTTCGCGGTGACGAAGGCGATGACCCGGATGCCGTTTTCCCGGCACAGGTCAATGAATGCGTCGAAGTAGGCCATCCGCCCCGGATTCAGCGCGTCGAAATCAGAGAACATATTGTACATAGTCCGCATCAAGTTTGCGCTTATTTTAACCGTGCCGGCCCGGGGCGGCTTGACCACGTACTCCCCGGTCGCCGGGTCGAGCTCGTACTCCCCGCCCGGCTCTCGGCCGGTGAGGAGGTAGTAGAGCGAGCTGAAGGACAGGCGCACCGAGTCGCTGGCGAGCTGCAGGATGTCCTCGGAGCTCAGGCGCGGCAGCTCGATGTCGTTGCGGAGGTAGCGGGCGAGTTCCGGCGTTTGGAGGGTCTCGGGGTGTACCGGAAAGCTGTCGTGCAGCATCTCCACCTCGAGCCCCACGACGAGCAGGCGGATGGGCGTCCGGTTCTCGTCTAAAAGAAAGCGCAGGGTGCAGTAGAGGTCCTCGGCCCGGGTCATGTTGTAGCCGTAGTTGTAGGCCTTGTAGCCGTACTCGTCCACGATGGTGGGTTCCAGGCGCATCACGCGGCTGGAGCCGAGGATGAAGGCGTCGAAGCCGCGGTCGGAGTGCAGGTAGTCCAGGGTCTTCACGTGCCGGTAGTGGGCGGTCACCGGCGGGACGGGCTGCGGCCCGGGGAACCGGTCGAGGGGGTCCACGACATACCCCAGGACCAGGAGGAGGGCCACGGGGACGAGAAAGATGAGGAATCTGAATAGAAGTCGCAGCATGTGCACCAGCGGGGCAAGGGGCTTAAGCCCCTTGTCTGTGCTGTTTAAAATTGGAAGTAGATGAACTCGGAGCCGCCGAAGGTGCCGAAGCAGAGCACCCCGACGACCAGGGCGTAGTAGATGCCCCAGCGGACCCAGCCGGGCAGCTTTTCGATCTTCAGGGCGTGCTCCTTCCTCCGCTGGACCCACTCGACGGCGAGCAGGCCCAGGCTGACTAAAATCGGCGTCACGTAGTAGCTGTACCACACCTGGCCCAGCATGAGCGGGTGGGTGACCATCCGGCCGAGGTAGCCGAAGGCCTGGCCGAGCGAATCGGCCCGGAAGAACACCCAGCCCAACAGGACCAAGAGGAACGTCCCCAGCATCTGCCCCGCCTCCTTGAGGCTGGGCAGGAGGCGCTTTTTCGCCACGATGCCGGTGAAGGTCGGGGGCTCCTTTTTGAGTATCATGGGGATGAAGTAGAGCCCGTTCAACAGGCCCCAGGCGACGAAGGTCCAGTCGGCGCCGTGCCAGAGCCCGCTCACGGCAAAGGTCACCAGGGTGAATAAAATCCAGCGCGCCTTACCCTTGAACGGCCCCCCCAGCGGGTAGAAGATGTAGTCCCGGAACCAGCTCATCATCGAGATGTGCCAGCGCCGCCAGAACTCGGTGATGTTCCGGGAGAAGTAGGGGCAGGCGAAGTTGGGATTGGTGGAAAAACCCAAAAGCTTCCCCACGCCGATGGCGATGTCCGAGTAGCCGGAGAAGTCGGCGTAGAGCTGGATGGCGTACAGAAAAATCCCGATGCCCAGCACCAGGCCGTCCTGGTGGTTGTAGGTCAGGAAGACCGCGTCCACGTAGCCGGCCAGAAAATCGGCCACGGCGATTTTCTTCACCAGCCCCCAGAGTATCTGCCGCAGGCCGCCAGAAGCCGTGTCGGCGTCGAAGGTCCGAGGCTTTAAAAACTGCGGCAGGAGGTTCTTCGCCCGCTCGATGGGCCCGGCGAATATCTGGGGGAAGAAGGCGACATAGGTGAAGTAGGCCACGGCGTCCCGCGTCGGTGAGCACTTCTTTCGAAAAACATCTATGGAGTACGACAGGGACTTGAAGGTGAAGAAGCTGATGCCCAGGGGGAGGATGACCTCCAGGGTGGTACGGCCCGCTTTCAGCCCGAACAGGCCGAGGAGCTGCGCCGCCGAGTCGGCGAAGAAGTTGAAGTACTTGAAAAATCCTAGGATGCCGAGGTTGACTGCCAGGCTCACGCCCAGGAGGAGCCTCCGCCGCCCCGGCCTCTGGGCGGCCGCCAGAGCGCGCCCCACGAGGTAGTCCGTCAGGGAGACGACGACGACGAGGCCGAGGAAGCGCCAGTCCCACCAGGCGTAGAACAGGTAGCTCGCGGCGAGGAGGAGGAGGTTCTGGTATCGGGGGGGCTTGCGGCGCAGGAGCCAGTACCCTACGACCACCGCCGGGAGGAAGAGGGCGAACTGGAGGGAGTTGAAAAGCATCGGCTCCCCTCGAGGACAAGGTGTGGATCAAAGGGTTTTGCCAGGGGCATAGCTCGCTACGCTCGGTTTGCCAGGGGCATAGCTCGCTACGCTCGGTTAAACCCCTTGTCTCCCCTCGTCTCGACTCCGCGTCCGGCGGTTTCGGGTTCCAGCAAACCCTATTGTAACAAAACGGCGTTCCGCCCCCGGAATTCAGTTGACTGTCCACCGCTGCGGGCGGGGCGCAATTTTGGTAAAATTTATGCGAGCCTTGCACAAAACGGAGCCCCGATGAGAAACGCCTGCCTGTCGCTGGTACTTCTGGTCAGCCTCGCCGGGGCCGGATACGTCGCGCCGGTGCCTGTGGGAAGCCCGCCGCCAGACGGTGTCTACCTCGGCCTCTCAGGTGATTACGAGCTTTTCCTGACCCGTGCGCCACTAGCCGGGGCTGTGGAAATCGGCGATTCCGACGCGCCGCTCTACCTGGTCTCGGCTGTCGAGGGGCCGGTGCGCCTCCCCTACGTCGCCACGGTTCACGGCTTCCTCCCCGACTTAAGCGCCATCTGCCGGCTGACGCGGGAGGAGATGCGTCGGCTCCACACCGACCCGAATCTCTACTTCAGACGGTTGATGCCCGTCGTACGCGCGCCGGAGAGGCCGGCGCCGGCCGGACTGTTCTCGGTCCAGGGGGGACTCATCGACGAGCTGGTGGAGAAGGTGGACCTCGCGTCCATCATGGCCTTCGACGAGGACCTTGCCGCCTTCCGCACGCGCTTCGCCGCCAGCGAAGGTAACTTCCACGCCCAGGACTACCTCGCCGCCCTCCTGGAAAGTGACGGCTTTAAAGTTGAGAGGGAGAAACACTTCATCGGCGACCTCTACCGTCTCTCGACGGACGGCGATATGATAGCGATGGCCGGAGGCGCCGATTTTCATAATGTCGGGGGTTGC
>MFAF01000098.1:11485-12921 GCA_001774505.1 Candidatus Coatesbacteria bacterium RBG_13_66_14
TCTAATAACGCAGGCAATGACTTCGGTTTCTACAGAGCACCGCAAGAGATCCAAGATTTAGACTGGAGCGGGGTCGAGGTGTTCTCTCCCAATGTCATTCATTACGCAAGCGATAAATCCTACAGCCGTTCCACCGACGGGGGGGAAACCTGGAACGAAATGGATATCCTGGATGACGAGTACAACAGTATAGCGTGCATGTCCTTCGCTAACCGGGAGGTGGGTTATATCTTCACCTCCAGGGGTCAGGTCTACCGGAGCGATGACGGCGGAGGCAGTTGGGAGGCCCGTGGCGTGATGAGCGATATTGCGTGCACCGCGGCGTCACCGAAGGGTGCCCCGGACACGGTTCTCGCCGCGCCCAGAACCGGTGATATATACAGGAGCGCGGATGGCGGCTGGACCTGGGATCGGGTCTACAAAGACGAATACAGAGATTTCTGCGTAGACCTCGCCTTTGAGGATGGAGTCAAGGGGCTCGGAGTTGGCGGCTGGCTTTTCTCCACCGACGACGGCGGGTTGACCTGGGAGAGAATAGAAAATCCAAATCCCGGGTTAGACTACATCGCCGTTTCCAACCTCGGTCCCGGTGAGTATCTTATCTGCTCCGAGATTTACGCCTATTACACCGACGATGGAGGCGCAAGCTGGGATGACTTTCCGATCGGCGGTTTCACGTACGATAACCTGATCACGGATATGGATTACCTAAATGGACGACTCTGGTTCCTGGCATCCCAGTGCCCCGGTTATACCGACGATTTGAGTCAGGACTGCACGTGGCTTCGGGAGTGGTACGCCGGGCTCGAGCAAGGCCCGGTGCTCACCAACATCATCGGTGAGCGTTTGGGAACCGTGCATCCCGAGGAGTACGTTTACGCCACCGCCCACTACGATTCTTCCAGCACCGATTCCGACCCCATGGAGCTGGCCCCAGGGGCCGACGACAACGGCTCCGGCTCGACGGCCCTTCTGGAACTGGCCCGCGTTCTGGCGCCTTATGAAAACCGGCGCACCCTCCGGTTCGCCTTCTTCGACGCCGAGGAGTGGGGGCTGTTGGGGAGCCAGTACCACGTGAACCGCATCGCCTCCGAGGGTTACGACGTCCTCGCCGCGCTGAACCTGGACATGGTCGTCTGGAGCGACGACCCCGAGGTGCAGGAGGACCTCGAGGTTATAGGACGTGAGGAGGACGAGTGGCTGGTGGACCTCATGGGCGAGGCCTGCGAAAAGTACGGCGACGGCCTGACCTGGACCAAGTGGCTGGAGTTTATGGGTGCCTCGGACCAAGCCTCGTTCTGGAACGCCGGGTACGCCGCCCTCCTCG
Organism: Candidatus Coatesbacteria bacterium RBG_13_66_14; assembly: GCA_001774505.1. Classification (GTDB taxonomy): domain Bacteria; phylum RBG-13-66-14; class RBG-13-66-14; order RBG-13-66-14; family RBG-13-66-14; genus RBG-13-66-14. Next base: position 12,813 of record MFAF01000098.1, read on the forward strand.
GCATCGAGGACAACCCTCCCACATACCCCTACAGCCACTCTCTGGATGACGACTACCCGAACATTGAGGACCACTTCCCCTTCACCCGGCAGGTGACGCGGGCGACGGC
>MFAF01000098.1:12935-14595 GCA_001774505.1 Candidatus Coatesbacteria bacterium RBG_13_66_14
GGCTCATCGGGCTCGTGAAGCCGCCCGACGGCGAGGGGCCGGTCGGACCCTATGTCTACCCGAACCCCTATCGCGGCTACGAGCACGGGGTGGTCACCTTCGCCAACCTCGCCCCGGCGACGGAGATTTCCGTCTTCGATGCGGGCGGGGCGCGGGTCTTCCGTACCACGGCGGACGGCGACGAATTTTCTTGGGAAGTGGTTAATTCATCGGGTCTTACGCTGGCCTCGGGCATTTACATCTACACCTTGAAAACGCCGGACGGCGCGGCCACGACGGGCAAGCTGGCCGTTATACGTTAAATTTTTTATTTACAAGCCAAAGTACGGGTGCTATGATTCCGTCGCTCTAGCCCCAAACTTGGCTAGGGTTATCAAGAGGGCGGCCACCGGCCGTCCCGCGGAAGGAGGGGCATCCCTCCAAGGGCGAGCGCCCGAAAGGCGCCATAGAGAAACGAGGTCCGAGAGTGAAGCTGTTCGTGGGGAGCTTGAGCTGGGACACCACCGACCAGTCGCTTCGTGAGGCGTTTGAGCGTTTCGGCGAAGTGGTCGAGGCCAAGGTAATCACCGAGCGTGATTCCGGTCGGTCCCGGGGTTTTGGCTTTGTGACTTTCGCCGATGACGAATCGGGGAGGAACGCCATATCCGAGATGGACGGCGCCGAGCTCGACGGCCGGACCATCCGCGTGGATGAGGCTCGCGAGCGGAAGCCGCGCGACTCCAGGTCCGATCGCTAGACAAGCACTGCCAAACGCACGGGGGAGAGGCCAAGCCTCTCCCCTTTTATTACGCGTTTTCCCAAAGACCCGGGTCGTTCTACCGGGCGATGACGAGGCGGTGCGTCAGGCCGCCGTCGGCGCTCAGCAGGCGGTAGAGGTACACCCCCGAGGGTACCGCCCTCCCCGTCGAATCCCGGCAGTCCCAGCTCACCAGCCGGTCACCGGCGGTCAGCTCTCCCTCCAGCAGCGTCGCCACCCGGCGGCCGGCCAGGTCGTAAACCGCCAGCTCCACCGGGCCGTCGGCCGACAGACCGAAGGCGATGGTCACCGAACCCCAGGCCGGGTTAGGGTAGCTCTGCAAAAGGTACGTCCGCCGCGGCGCGTCGGGCAGTCGGTCGTCTATCCAGTCGCCGCCGCCGATGAACAGGACGAGCTCGCGCGCCCCCTCGCCGGGGGTGAAGCGTACAAGGTAATCGTCCGTCTCGGTCAGGTCCACCTCGGCGTCCGTGGCGGTGTCCAGGAGCACCGCGTCCAGCCAGGCCGGCAGGTCGTCCGTTCCCGACCAGGAGAGCAGGGCCTCGCTCTCGCCGGCGGCCGGGGAGACGGACATCCGGAACTCCAGCCCCTCGCCCACCGCGGGTCGCCAGTCGGTGGCGTAGCGGCCGCGGCGGTTCGGCCAGTCCCCGTGCTCGAACCACAGGTTGGGCGCGCCGGAGAGATAGGGCGGCTCCCGTTTTTCCAGGCTATCCCAGTAGTTGGACGAATCCCGGGCGACGCCCAAGCGGTTCCAGCCGTCCACGACCCCGCCCGAATCCAGACGCAGCTCCAGGGTCCACTCCGGCTCGCCGGTGTAAACGGTCGGCGGCCCGTCAACGGAAGCGGACGGTGAGCCTTCGGATTGCCCCGGCCCGGTGAGGATCGGATCGTCCCCGGATACCGAGC
>MFAF01000098.1:14606-19041 GCA_001774505.1 Candidatus Coatesbacteria bacterium RBG_13_66_14
TAGCCCTTCCAGGATTCCAGCACCCCCACGTCGTATTCGTAGCTGCCCTCGTAGCCGACCGGGTCTTGGAGCAGACTTACGATGGACGAGTTGTCATCCAAGTCCAGAACGTCGGACCAGGCCACGTCGAAGGCGTAGGGAACCGCGATCTGGTTCCAGCCCGGTTCGATGGAGATGGGGTACGGATCGTCGGTGTCCGGGCTGCGGCCGGCGCCGGAATCCAGGGTGACGTCCTCGGCGGCCACGATGAGCCAGTAGCTCCGGCCTGGCGTGAAATTCTCGATATCCCCGATGGTGTACTCGACGAAGGTGCCGTTCTGATACCGGGCCAGCCTCCACTCCTCGCGGTCGTAGGGCCCCAGGTCGTCCTCCAGGACGAATTCCGGCGTGCCGCCAGCGTCGCCGTAATCCGTCGGCACGCTGAAGAGGCGGTAATCGCTCACGGTGTGCCCCGAATCCTGGGGCGCGCCGGGGTCTATGCCTTCGTCGATGTAGGTTACCTGGATCGAGTACGGGTCGTTGGCTCCGCCCGACGGGAGCATCGTTATGTTGAAGCCGTCGCTGGCCCAGAGGTAATACTCCACGCCGCGCTCGGTGACGCAATCGGCGGGGATGGTCGCCCGGTAGATGTCGGCGGACTTGGTCATCCCCACGCAGGTGAAGTTGGTGGCCCCGGTGGCGCGGTGGTACAGCCGCGCCCCGACGACGCCCTGGGTGTCGGTGATCGTGGCCTCGATTTGTACCGCGGTGTCTATGGGGGCAGTGGAGACCCGTGTGTGGCTGATGTCCGGCGGTGAGGAATCAGTGCCGTAAGCGACGCTTATGTCTTTGAGCACCGGCGTGGCGCTCACGTCCTCGGTGATCATCATCACCTTGTACTGGAAGTACCGGTCGGTGTCCGAGAAGATGTTGTTCAGATCGAAGTACGAATCGGTAATATCCTGCGACCAGCTCCCCATGTTTCCGGGGTTGTCACCGGAACGGACCTGGATCTTAAGCGTTGTCTGGTCGGGGTCGCTGGAGTTCCAGAAGATGGCCCCCCAGTCAAGGTCGCTTCCCCCCTTGTCCAGGATGGAGGAGGTCAGCTCGCCGTAGTTGGAGTACTTGACGGTCTGCCACCAGGCGATGACGCTCAGGTCGGTGGCCCCCGCGACGGTGTCCAGGATGCCGTTCCCGGTGACGTCCACGGCGCTGCAGGGGCCAGCGCCGGTGAAGTAGTCCTCGACGGTGTGACCGGTCCAGTTAGAGCCGTCGCCGTTCGAATTCTCGAACCAGCGGACCACGTTGTCGCCGCCGCCGCCGCCCTCCTCCTTGCCCGCCGTGGAAAGGATATCGTAGTCGCCGTCGCAGTCGAAGTCCACGGTCCGGACGTAGTACGAGGGCCCGAAGTCGCTCCGGACGGTGTGCTCGGTCCAGCTCGGATTCTCCCACCAGGTCAGCTCGTGGCCGTCCTGGCGGTAGCTGTCGTATCCGGAGGCGGCCACGACGTCGTTATCTCCGTCCTCGTCGAAGTCGGCGGTGCTCACCGACTCGGCCCAGAGGAAGCCGGTCGTTATCTTCCTCTCCGTCCAGGTGTTGGGCGCGCCGCCGTTGTTCTCCCACCAGATGACGTCGCCGTCCCAGTGGGTGCAACCGACGAGGTCCGGATTCGAATCGCCGCCGATGTCTGCGAAGTGCACGGACGTGGGGGCACCCAGGCCCGAGAAGGTGTACTTCATCTTGTACATCGTCCAGGAGGAGGCGTCCCCGTTGTTCACCCAGACACGGAACTCGTCGCTAGACACGATGGCCGCCGCGACGTCCAGGTCCCCGTCGCCGTCGAAGTCCGCCGTGTCCACGTAGTTGGGGTTGCTCATGCTGTAGTCGATGAAGTGGCGTCTCCAGTCTCCCCCCTGTCCGTCCGCATTCTCCCACCAGACGACGGCGTCAGCGCCCATGAGCACCAGGACGATGTCCAGGTCGTCGTCGTCGTCGAGGTCGGCCAGCCAGACGTAGTAAGGGTCGTTGCCGGTCTGCCCCTCGCCGATGTAGTGCGAGGCCCAGGTCAGCCCGTCCCCGCTGGTGTCCTCCCACCAGGTCAGGCCGCTGTCGCCGCTGGCCGCGCTGGCCACGTCCACGTCCCCGTCACCGTCAATATCGCCTGCGTCGAGGCTCCTCACCTCGTCCACGTTCTCGCCGATGATATTGCAGTAGGGGTTCACGGTGCTGACCAGCCTCAGGGTAAGCTGACCGGCCACGCCGGAATAGTTGGTGTTCGACTCGTCGTAAAATAGGTTGCTCCAATCGCCTACCGGCCCCTCTTCACCGTCCCCGCCGTTCCAGTTCGTTTGGGTGGAGATGGTGGCCAGGACCGCCGAAGCGCCCACGCACAGAATGAATAGCAGCTTACGCACGTTCACCTCCTGTCCTCGGCCGTCATTCGTTGGGAAGTCCGGGCCACTCGGGAAGCATGTCTCCACCGCCGCCATCTTCACCGCTCAGCAGGGCGATGGCGATACCGCCGCCCACCGCCGCGACCCCGCCCAGCGTCCACCAGAGCCAGTCCGTGCTCGAAGGCTCCTCGATGTCGTTGAGGTAGGTTCGGGAGCCGATGTCCTTGGCCAGGTTCGACAGAGCGGTGCTGGAGGCCGCGGTCCGCTCCGTGGTGCTGGCGATGACGCTCCCCTCCTCCACGTCGAGCATGCGGATTGTCAGGACGTAGTTTCCGCCGGAGCTGGTGACCGATCCGACGATGACCCTCTCGGCGGCCAGCACGCGGCCGATCTCGATGGCGCACTCGAGGTCGGTGCAGGTCAACACCATCGCCTGCTCCTCCATGATCTGCGCCATGTACTCCCGCTCGAGGACCCAGAACCGACCCTGGCGGATGATCTCGGTGGTGAGGTACTGGGTGGCGATGCTGGCGTCGGTTTCGCTGACGTCCATTGCTTCGAGGGGGATTATGGCCAGGCGCGGTTTGGCGGATTCCACCGTCGCCGTGACCTGGGCGGAGGTGAGCGAAGCGGAGAGGAGGATGAGTATCAGCGCATTCATGATTTTCATGCCACTCCTTTTGCTTGTCATTCAGCTACCTTAAAGCTAAATGCATTACCCGTTCCAGTCAAGGGTAAAAAAAACGGCCCGCGCGGGCCGTTTGTTGCGATGGAAACCTCCGACTATCCCAGTCCGTCCTCGCCGTGGTCCTTGTGGCCGCAGGTGTCGCCCAGGTCCATCTTCTCCAGGTCGGGGCAGGAGCCGTCCTTCCGGCAGCGGTAGTGGGCGATGGCCGCCCGCAGGGCGTCGGTGGCCAGGTTGGAGCAGTGCAGCTTGATCTGGGGCAGGCCGCCCAGCGCCTCCGCGACGTCGTTGCGGCTGAGCTTTTCCGCCTCGTCTATCGTCAGGCCGATGACCAGCTCGGTGGTGATGGAGCTGGTGGCGATGGCGGCGCCGCAACCGAAGGTTTTGAACTTGCAGTCGGTGATGCGCCCGCCCTCGTCCACCTTGATGTACATCTCCATGATGTCGCCGCAGGTGGGGTTGCCCACGCGGCCGATGCCGTCGGCGTCTGGAATCTCGCCCACGTTGCGCGGGTGCTGGAAGTGGTCTATGACCTTTTCGGTGTAGGATTCCATGGTCTCTCCCGCTCTGACTTCCGCCCACAGTATGCCATCTTTTTTAGATGTTTACAATCCCCACTGTATTTGTCGTCTAATCGGGTTTGTCTGACGCTCACGAGCGGGTGGAGGTGATGAAGGACTACAGGTCCCGCTCCTCGGACCGACAGTCGTAAAGCTCCGCGCCGCATCCGCCGCACTTCGAGTCGAACCAGGTGAACCGGGCGCCGCAGACCGGGCTTTATATTCCACTCGGCGGCCCGCTTCTCCACCTACCCCCGCTCGTTGGCCAGGACGACCGGGCAGGCGTCGCAGTAAAGTTCGCAGTAGGTGTCGTAAACAGGTTCCATCCGCGCGCCACCTACAGGCGCGGCAGGGAGTGCTGGATTTCGTACCCGGTGACGACCTGGCGGTAGGAGTCCCACTCGATGGTCTTGTTGGCGATGAATTTCTCGAAGACGTGGTCCCCCAGGGTCTTGCGCATGAGGTCGCTCTTCTCGAAGAGGTGGAGGGCTTCGGAGAGGCTCTCCGGCAGCTCGGCGATCTCCGAGGAGCGCTCGCCGGCGTCGTACATGTTCTCCTCGGTGGGATCGGTCAGTTCGTAGGAGCCTTCCACCCCTTTCATCCCCATGGCCAGCATCGCCGAAAAGGCCAGGTAGGGGTTGCAGGCGGGGTCGGGGCTCCGCAGCTCGATTCTCGCCGACTGCGGGGTCTTGTAGTGCGGCACCCGGACCAGGGCCGAGCGGTTCCTGTGCCCCCAGACGATGTAGCACGGCGCCTCGTAGCCGGGGACCAGCCTTTTGTAGGAGTTGACCCACTGGTTGAACACCAGGGTGGCCTCC
>MFAF01000098.1:19057-21129 GCA_001774505.1 Candidatus Coatesbacteria bacterium RBG_13_66_14
TCCCCGCGGTGTACTTCAGGGCGAAGTCGGAGAGTTTCAGCCCGGGCAGGGGCTCCGAGCCTCCCTCACCGACGAAGAGATTTATCCCGTCCCGGAAGAGGGACTGGTGGACGTGCATCCCGCTGCCGTTCTCCCGGTAAACCGGCTTGGGCATGAAGGTGGCGTGGATGCCGTACATCCGCGCGACTTCCTTTATCAGGAGCTTGACCAGCATGACCTGGTCGGCCATGACGAGGGCGTCGGCGTAGCGGAGGTCCACCTCGTACTGGCTGGGGCCCACCTCGTGGTGGTTCAGCTCGCCCCGGATGCCGAGACCTTCGTCGCCCAGCATGGCCAGGGTTTTGTCGCAGACGAAGGCGGTCTTGGAAATCAGGCTCGCGTCGAAGTACCCGCCGTGGTCCAGCGGCTCGGGGTCCCGCTCGCCTTTGACGTAGAAGAACTCCAGCTCCGGGCCGACGTAGAAGGTCGTGCTATCGGATTTCAGCTTGTCCAGGTTCGATTTGAGGACGAAGCGCGGGTCGCCGGCGTAGGGGGAGCCGTCGGGCGTGAAGAGGTCGCAGAAAACCAGGGCGTACCGCAGCTCCCGGTTGCCGAACTCATTCGGGAGGACCTTGAAGGTGTCCAGGTCGGGCACCGCCACCAGGTCCGACTCGTTGATGCGGGCGAAGCCCTCGATGGAAGAGCCGTCAACGCCGAGCCCCTCGCCCGCGGCCTTGTCCAGCTCCGCGGGCAGGATGTTGAAGCCCTTGAGGTCGCCGATGATGTCGGTGAAGCAGAGCCGGATGAGCCCGACGCCCGATTTCTTTATTTGCCCCTTGATGTCCTGGAGAGTGTTCATGGGATTGTCCTCTGGGGGGATGTTTTTTACTGAGGCAAGCCTTATGCAAAGCCGGATTTTGGCTCACACGGCGGGCCAAGTCAAGGGCGGAAGGAGTCGGTTCGCCGGTCCGGGCCGCGGATTTTCCGGCTTCACCGGCGAAGATATACGGCTTCGCCGTCGAGTTCACTCGGGCTCACCTACGTTGACAAGGCGGCGCCCAACCGATACTATTCACCCGTTTGAAATAGGAGACAAGGGGTTTAACCGAACGAAGTGAGTAATGCCCCGGCAAACCGAGCGTAGCGAGCTACGCCTCCGGCGAAACCCCTTGCCCTTCAATGATGCAATAACCCCACAAGGAGAACCGACGATGGCCGACAAGAAGGCTGACCTGGCGGGACCGGGCATTAGCACATACGAAGAGGTGGAGAAGATTCTACCCACTGACTACAAGCCGCTCCTGCCGCCAAAGGAGAGGATGAAGGCCCTCTTCGCAATCAAGAGCTACATCGAGGAAAACCTGTGCAAGGAGCTGAACCTCTTCATGACGCAGGTTCCCCTCATCGTGGACCGCGAGAGCGGCGTGAACGATTACCTGGACCGCGACGGCTCCCGCACGCCCATCGAGTTCAGCTGCGGCCTCGGCCTCAAAACCCCCATCCGCGCCCAGGTGGTGCAGGCCGCCACCAAGTGGAAGCGGATGGCTCTCAAGGAGTTCGACTGCAAGGTCGGCGAGGGGCTCAACACCGACATGAAGGCCGTGCGCAAGGACTACTTCCTCGACCACGACCACAGCTCCTACGTGGACCAGTGGGACTGGGAGAAGGTCATCACCGCCAAGGACCGCAACCTGGATTACCTCAAGGACACGGTGCGGAAAATCTGGAAGGTCATCGTCGGCGCCGGCAAGATGGCCCAGGAGATGTACCCCCAGCTCAAATCGAGCAAGTACCCCGACATCCCCGAGGAGCTCACCTTCCTCCACGCCGAGGAGATTCTGGACATGTACCCGGACCTGCCGCGCAAGCAGCGGGAGACGAAAATCATCCAGAAGTACCCGGCCGTCTTCATCATCGGCATCGGCTGGGTCCTCAAGGACGGGTATCCCCACGAGATGCGCGCCGCCGACTACGACGACTGGGTCACCGAGACCGTCTCCGCCGACGGCAAGCCCATGCACGGCCTCAACGGCGACATCCTGGTCTGGAACCCGGTCACCAAGCGCCGCCACGAGCTCACCTCGATGGGCATC
>MFAF01000098.1:21183-21432 GCA_001774505.1 Candidatus Coatesbacteria bacterium RBG_13_66_14
TTCCTCAACCTGCCGTACCACAAGGCGATTTTAAACGATCAGATTCCATTGAGCATCGGCGGCGGCATCGGCCAGTCGCGCACCTACATGTACCTCTTGCGAACGGCGCACCTGGGCGAGGTCAGCGTCACCGTCTGGCCCAAGCAGCTCAAGGACATCTGCGCCCCGCGCAACATCCACTGCCTGGAATAGCCGCGCTTTTCGAGAAATACCGCCCTCCGTCGGGGGGCGGTTTTTTCGTGGTCTGGG
>MFAF01000098.1:21543-21785 GCA_001774505.1 Candidatus Coatesbacteria bacterium RBG_13_66_14
ACGGTCACCTCTCGGCCGTCCTCCAGCTTCGCTTTAAGAATACGAACCTTGGTCTCCGACGCGAGCTGGACCAGCTCCACGGGCAGGTCGGTCACTGTGCCCAGCAAACCGAAATACGGCTCGCGGATGCAGCGGACCGGTGTGCCCTTCTTGAGCTCCCCCTCCTCCTCCGTCTTCTTCTCGGGGGCCACGCCCTCGGGGTGGGGGACGATGATTTCGGGGCGGATGACCCCGGCGCGTAT
>MFAF01000099.1:0-2695 GCA_001774505.1 Candidatus Coatesbacteria bacterium RBG_13_66_14
CTGCACCTACTTCCAGACCGGCAAGTGCAAGGTCTGCGAGAAGGTCTGCCCCACCGGGGCCATTGATTACGAGCAGCAGGACGAGCTTCTGGAGTTCGACATCGGCGCCGTCGTGGCGGCCACCGGCTACACCCTTTACGAGCTGGGGCGCCAGCCGGAGGATAGCCTCTACAAGGGCTACGGCGAGTACGGCTACGGCGAGGACCCGGACATCATAGACGGCCTCCAGTTCGAGCGCATCGTGACCTCCTCGGGGCCCACGCTGGGCCAGCTCAAGCGGCCCTCGGACAACAAGGTCCCCCAAACCATCGCCTTCCTGCAGTGCATCGGCTCCCGCTGCCCGGAGAAGGGCATCGAGTACTGCAGCAAGATCTGCTGCATGTACACCGCCAAGCACACCATGCTCTACAAGCACGCCGTCCACGACGGGCAGCCGGTGGTGTTCTACATGGACGTGCGCGCCGGTGGGAAGCGTTACGAGGAGTTCGTCCGCCGGGCCGTCGAGGAGGACGGGGCGCTCTACCTGCGCGGCCGCGTCTCACGCATCTACCGCGACGGCGACAAGCTGGTCCTCAAGGGGGCCGACACCATCGCCGGGGAGGAGATCGAGCTGGCCGTGGACATGGTCGTGGTCGCCTCGGCCATGATCCCCCAGCCCGACGCCAAGGATCTCGCCCGCAAACTCTCGATCAGCTACGACCAGCACGGGTTCTACGTCGAGGCCCACCCCAAACTGCGGCCCGTGGAGACGAACACCGGCGGCATCTTCCTCGCCGGGGTCTGCCAGGGACCGATGGACATCCCGGACTGCGTGGCCCAGGGCTCCGCCGCCGCCTCAAAAATCCAGATACTCTTCGCCTTCGACGAGCTGGAGCGCGACCCCGTCGTCGCCAGAGTCAACGAGACGACCTGTATCGGCTGCTGGGACTGCGTCAACGCCTGCCCCTACCAGGCCATCGCCAAGAAGGAAATCAAAAACCGCGAGGGCGAGGTGCTGCGGATGGTGGCCGAGGTCAATCCCGGCTTGTGCCAGGGTTGCGGGCTGTGCACGGCGGTCTGCCGTTCCAACTCGGCCCAGTTGGCGGGTTTTAACGATAGGCAGCTTTACGCGGAAATTCAGTCGCTGTAACTTTGATGTGTAGGGGCGGGGCGTGGGACGAGTCCTCCGTCCCCGCCCGCGGGAGGCCGCAGAGGACTCGTCCTACGGGCCTCCCCTGCGAGAAGTTCGACTATTGACGGTTCCGCGCCGAGATGCGGGCGCAGTTGGGTTTGACTACGTTGCTGTCCGGCCGTAGGGGCGGGTGTCCACCCCCGCCCGCGGGAGGCCGCCGATAACCTATCCCACGTAAGGCACGAGGAGTAGCGCCGTGGCCGAGAAGCAAGCCCTGACCACCAAGACCGCCGACGAGCTGGTCGCCGAGGAGACTCCCATCCCCCTGGAGAAGATGGAAGAGCCCGAACCCTCCGGGAAGTGGGAGCCGCGCATCGTCGCCTTCGTCTGCAACTGGTGCACCTACCTGGGCATGGACCTGGCCGGCACCAGCCGCATGAAGTACCAGCCCAACGTCCGCGTCATCAAGCTGCCGTGCTCGGCGCGCATAGACCCGCTGTTCGTGATAAAAGCCTTCGAGAACGGGGCCGACGGCGTGCTGGTCTCGGGCTGTCACCCCGGCGACTGCCACTACAACACGGGAAACTACCACGCCCGGCGGCGCTGGACCGTTTTCCGCGAGCTCTTCTCCTTCCTCGGCCTGGACCTGGAGCGTCTCCAGTTCTCCTGGGTCTCCGCGGCCGAGGGCGTCAAGTGGGTCAAGGTCATCAACGAGGTCACGGACAAGGTGCGGGAGCTGGGGCCGCACACCGACTACCACAACCTCTCCAGGTAGGGACATGGAAACCCGACTGCGCGAGCTGGCGAAAAATTTGCTCACTTCCGGCGAGGCCGACGTGGTCATCGGCTACACGAGGCACCACGACGAGCGGCGGCGGGCGCCGGTCTTCGTCACCGACCCCGCGGACGTGGGGCGACTGGTCTTCGACGAGCGTTGCCTGAACAACCTCGCCGCGTACCTGAACAAGCGCTACAAGCTTCTGGGGGTCGAGTTCTCCAAGCCGGCGGTCGTCTTGAAGGGCTGCGACGCCAAGGCCGCCGTGGGGCTCATCCAGGAGGCCCAGCTTGACCCGGGCTCCGTCACCCTCATCGGCGTCTGCTGCTCCGGCGTTCTTCCGGACCACGACGCCGCCGACGGCGAGCGCCCCTTCAAGTGCGCCGTCTGCGACGTCCACCGGCCGAGGAACACGGCCCACGTGGTCGGCGACCTCCCCGAGGACCCGGCGCTCACGGAGTATCGCCCAAGCGAGCGGGCCGCGGAGCTGGCGAAAAAAACCCGCGAGGAGCGTTACGCCTTCTGGCGCGAGGAGCTGGCCAGGTGCATCCGGTGCTACGCCTGCCGCGCGGCGTGCCCCCTGTGCTCCTGCGAGCGGTGCATCGCCGACTCGAACCAGCCGCAGTGGGTCCCCACCTCGGGGCACGAGCTGGGGAACTGGAGCTGGAACATCGTCCGGGCCTTCCATCTGGCCGGGCGCTGCATCGGCTGCGGCGAGTGCCAACGGGCCTGCCCCGTGGGCATCCCGCTGGATCTGCTTAACCAGCACCTGCGTAAAGTGGTAAGCGAACGCTTCGGCTACGTGGCCG
>MFAF01000099.1:2755-7922 GCA_001774505.1 Candidatus Coatesbacteria bacterium RBG_13_66_14
TTATCCGTTAATAAACGGCAAGCCGTTTCAACCAGAGGGAAACCATGCGCGAGGGTAAGCTGCGGGAACTAAACGACCTCTTCCAGGCGCTCACGGGCGATAATTACCGGATCGTCGGGCCGAGGAAGAAGGGCGACGACGTCGTCTTCGCCGAGCTCTCCTCGATGGAGGACTACGAGGCGGGCTACATCGCCACCGCAAACTCCGCCAAGGACTTCATCTTCGCCCGGACCGAAGCGATTCTCGCCTTCGACTACGACTCTACCCGGACGCGGGTCCGCGACCTCCTGGCCGACACCTACCCGCCCACGGCGATACTGGGCGCCCGGCCCTGCGACGCCCGCGGCATGCAGAGCCTGGACGCGGTCTTTGGCGGAGAGTACGAGGACGAGTTCTACCTGAAAAGGCGCGCCGCCACGATCATCGTCGCCGTGAGCTGCACCGCCGCGGACAGCGCCTGTTTCTGCACCTCCACCGGCGGACGGCCCGACGGCGTCGAGGGGGCGGACATCCTGTTGACCCCCCTCGCCGACGACGGCTACTACGTCGAGACCGGCAGCGCCAAGGGCGAGGAGATTCTGGCCAGATACGAGAAGATATTCGCCCCGGCTCCCGAGCGCGCCCTGCGCGACAAGGCCATCGAAAAGACCTACAAGGACCTGCGCCAAGACCTCGTCGAGACCCCGGAGCGGATCAAGCCCTGGCTCGACGACTACGACAACTACGATTCCGAGAAATGGCCGAAGATGGCGTTCCGCTGCCTCTCCTGCGGCGCCTGCACCTTCGTCTGCCCCACCTGCCACTGCTTCGACATCGTGGACGAGGGCAAGCTGGGCGCCGGCGAGCGCAAGAAGAACTGGGACGCCTGCCAGCTCGATCACTTCACCCTCCACGCCTCGGGGCACAACCCACGCGGGCGTCAACCGTTACGCTGGCGCAACCGATTCACCTGCAAGTTCAAGATTTTCCTGGACAAGTGGAACCTGCCCGGCTGCGTCGGCTGCGGGCGCTGCATCCGCGTCTGCCCCGTCGGCCAGGACATCACCGAGGTCATGGCCGCCGTGGCCGAGCTGGGGGAATAGGCGCTGCGCCTTTCCACGACGGAAGACCGGTCTGGGTTGAAGGTTACGTGACGGACACCGCTCGACACCCGGCGATCGAGACCCGCGGCCTGACCAAGTTTTACTCCAAGACGCGGGGCATCGAGGACGTGGACCTGGCGGTGGAGCCGGGGGAAATCTTCGGCTTCATCGGCCCCAACGGCGCCGGCAAGTCCACCACCATCCGCACCCTGTTGTCCCTTCTGCGCCCGACCCGCGGCGAGGGGAGAATCTTCGGCCTGGACATCGTCCGCGACTCCAAGGCGATAAAGAGGCGCGTCGGGTATCTGCCCGCGGAGGTGAACTACTACGACCGCCTGAGGGTGGGCGAGCTTCTGGCCTATTCGGCCCGCTTTTACGGGGTGGAGGATGGAGGCCGGACGCGGGAACTGGCCGAGCGCTTCAACGTGGACCTGGAGAGGGACTTCAGCGACCTCTCCCTGGGAAACAAGAAAAAAGTCGCCGTCCTGGCGGCGCTCCTCCACTCGCCGGAGCTGCTGATCCTGGACGAGCCGACCGGCGGCCTCGATCCCCTCGTCCAGGCCCGCCTCACCGAAACGCTGCGCGAGGAGAACGCCCGGGGGACGACGGTCTTCTACTCCTCCCACGTCCTGTCCGAGGTGCAGAAGATCTGCGGCCGGGTGGCGATTCTCAAGGGGGGCCGGGTCGTCGGCGTCGAGGAAATCTCGTCCCTGCGCCGGAAACAGCTCAAGCGGGTGCGCCTAAGCCTCGCTAAACCCCCGGAGCCCGGAGCGTTCGACATCGATGGAGTGCACGACCTCGAGGTGAAAGACCGCGACTGCCGTTTTCTTTTCGATGGGCGCCCGGGGGATCTCCTCGCGCTCCTGGCGGGGATGCCGGTCACCGATGTGACCCTCGAGGAGCCGGACCTCGAGGAGATCTTCCTCCACTTCTACCGGGAGGGGGGGGAAGGTTGAACGCCAACGTCTTCTTCATGGAGCTGCGGCGGCACCGGCGGGTGATTCTGATCTGGTGCGCGGTCCTGCTCGTCCTGAACGCCTTTATGATGTTCTTTTACCCCATCGTCATCGAGAGCGGCGTCTTTCAGCAGATGGATTCCTTCTTCTCGAATCCCTTCTTCAAGGGGATGATGACAACATTCGGCGTGGACCTGGAAAACATGACCAGCCCGCTGGGGTACTACGTGACCTACAACGCGGTCTACACCATGCTCCTGGGCAGCCTCGTGGCGATTCTTCTGGGGGGTAGGCTCGTCGCCCGCGAGGAGAAGGAGAAAACGGCCGAGTTCCTGCTGACGAAGCCCGTCACGCGGGGCGAGGTGCTCAACTCGAAGATGGCGGCCCTGGCGGTCCTCGTCACCGGGCTCAACGTGGTCGTGGTCCTGGCCGGCTTCATCATGTTGGAGATTTTCTCCGACGCGCCCTACGACGTCGGGGCCTTCCTGACCGTCTCGTGGCAGACCTGGCTGTTGACGCTGGCCTTCGGCGCGGTGGGGTTCCTCGTCGCCGCCCTGGCGAAGCGGGCCCGCGCGGTCACCGGGGCGAGCCTGGGAATCGTCCTGGGGTTCTACATCGTCAGCGGTCTCTCACGGATATCCGAATCCACTAGGGCTATCGGGTTTATCAGCCCCTTCCGCTTCGTCCAGACCGACATCGTCGCCGGGGCGCCGGACGGGGGCTGGTGGAGGGCGGCCTACTTCATCGGCCTGGCCGCGGTTTGCGTTCTGGTTTCGCACATCGTTTATCGGCGTAAGGATATTCTGCTCTGACGAGTCAACCGCCCGAAAGGACGGAGAACATGCCCAACGTCTACGCGCCCCTGTTGGCGGAAATCAAGGAAATCGTCCAGGAGACCCCGGACACCCGGACCTACCGGCTCGAGTTCAGCGACGAGGGGATACGGGAGAAGTTCACCTTCGAGCCGGGACAGTTCGGCGAGTATTCGGCCTACGGCGAGGGGGAGTCCACCTTCTGCATCGCCAGCTCCCCCACGCGCAAGGGCTTTATCGAGTGCACGTTCAAGGAGGTGGGGCGCGTCACCGGCGGCCTCTCGCGCCGGAACACGGGCGACCCCGTCGGCTTCCGCGGCCCCTACGGCAACCACTTCCCCTACGAAATAATGAAGGGGAAAAACCTGCACATCATCGGCGGCGGCATCGGCATCGCCCCCCTGCGCAGCCTGATATGGTTCGTCCTGGACAACCGCAAGGACTACGGGGACGTCACCATCCTCTACGGCGCGCGCTCCGTGGGCGACCTCCTCTACAAACGCGAGTTCGACGAGTGGGCCAAGAGCGGCGCGAAACTCATCCTCACCGTGGACCCCGGCGGAGAGACCCCGGACTGGAAGGGCAAGGTCGGCTTCGTGCCCACGGTGATGGAGGAAGTGGGGCTGGACCCGAAAGACGCCTTCGTCGTCACCTGCGGCCCGCCGATCATGATCAAGTTCGCCTTCCAGAGTTTTTCCAAGATGGGCTTCGCCCCGGACAAGGTCATCACCACCCTGGAGAACCGGATGAAGTGCGGCATCGGCAAGTGCGGCCGGTGCAACGTCGGCGCCAAGTACGTCTGCCTGGACGGGCCGGTCTTCAACCAGGCGGAGATTGACGAGCTCCCGCCGGACTTTTAACGCACGCTTATTCTCCCCACCGGGGCCACGGCCCGGTTTACTTTTTCCACCCCCGGTTGTATCATCACCCGGCTCTAGAGAGCCTTAGAAACGGACGAGACAAAGGAGTGTTCGATGCGCAAGACCCTCGTTGCGATTTTACTGATTGCCACGTGCCTCGCGCTTTTCGCTTCCTGCAAGACCACGCGCACGTACCAGTGCGAGGGGGCCGCCACCGACATCCGCCGCGCCAACGCGTACCAGCGGGCCGTGGACAAGATGCTCGACTACATCGCCGGCGAGGGGAAAAACGAACCCTGCGCCTACATCATGCTCTTCTGGGGCTATGCCCAGCTCAGGGACTTCGGAACCGCCATGAAGTATTACGAGAAAGCCATCGAGCTCGACCCCGAATCCCGTAAGGAGATGGAGGAAATCATCGTCGAGTTCGAGTACTTCCTCGTGGCGCGTCAGGAGGCGGCCAAGGCCATCAACGGCCGCGAATTCGAGAAGGCGCTCTCCTACGCCCGGTTCGCCGAGGAGCTGGAGCCCGACCACTACCAGGCATTCTACATCGCCGCAGAGTGCCTGCGCCTGATGGAGCGCAACGAAGAGGCCGCCGAGGAGTACTACCTCGCCGTCCAGAAGCTCTACAACATGGAAACCGTGGGGCGCTTCACCATGCCCGACGAACAAACCCAAAAAACGGTCTACTACGTCGGCGGCGCCACCATCGCCGAGGCCGAGCTCTACGACAAGGCCCTCGAGGTCTGCGACATGGGGCTGGAGAAGTTCCCGGGCTACGTCAAGGTCGAGCGCACCCGGGCCCGCGTCCTCTACGACTCCGGCGACCCGCGCGCCGAGGAGGCCTACAAGGCCCTCGTCGCCGACGCCGAGAGGGCCTACAACGCCGCAGAGGAGGCGACCTTCGAGGAGGCCAAGGACGACTACGCCGAGGCGCTCTCCGACGCCGGCGTCTACTACATCACCCGCAACAGCATGGCCTTTGAGGACCTCGTCCTCGCCGTCAAGTACCTGGAAAAGGCCTTCTTCGAGGTTGATCCCGAAAACAAGGCCGTCGTCAAGGACCTCTACCTGACCTACAACACGCTCAAGTACACCGAGGACGACCCCAAGGTCAAGGCGGTGGCGGACAAGTACGAGGAGCTCTTCGGGCATTAGCCCGCGCATCGGGGGCGGCCGACGCCGTTGACAAAAAGCCGCCCCTGTGCTAGCATACGGCTGCTCAAGGGCCCGTAGCGCAGTTGGGAGCGCGCCTCCTTGGCGTGGAGGAGATCAGGGGTTCGAGTCCCCTCGGGTCCACCAGAAAAAACACCCGGCGTCTCGAAGGCGCCGGGTTTTTGTACGACGGGATTGCGATGATGTAGGGGCCGACCTTCAGGTCGGCCCGTTTTTCTCAAAGGCAGTTCTCACCCTGGCCCGTCGGCGCGCCGCTCCCACAGGGAGAGGGGGACCAT
>MFAF01000099.1:7952-8267 GCA_001774505.1 Candidatus Coatesbacteria bacterium RBG_13_66_14
CTTCAGTCCCCGCCGTTATTAACCCCCTACCCTCACCCTAGCCCGCTCCCTGGTAGGGAGAGGGGACATGCGGCAGCCCTAACCCCAACCCGCAAAAAAGCCCCCCGGAGGAGGGCCCTGTGCCGTTCACTCTATACGAGGTGGGCTAGAATTCGGCCTTGACCTGGCCCCAGGTGGTCGAAACGACGTTTGGGGGCCTCTCCTCGGTGTCGAAGATCCATGCATCCTCAACCGCGAGGTCGGGAAGCGCGGCGTGACCACCGCCATGTCCAGAATCGAGGAACCGACGACGGCGACGCGGCTCAACGCTTCCTC
>MFAF01000099.1:8416-8659 GCA_001774505.1 Candidatus Coatesbacteria bacterium RBG_13_66_14
GGCCACCAGACCGCCGGGACGCAGCAGCTTCAGTGTTTTTTCGTAGTAGGCGTCGTAATGCGCCTTGTCCGCGTCAATGAAGGCGAAATCGAACCGCCCGGCGTACCCCTCGGCCAAGAGCGCATCCAGGCTCTGCAACGCCGGTCCCAAGCGGAGCTCTATCCTGTCCAAAACCCCGGCCGCCTCCCAGTACCGCCGGGCGACGTCGGTCCACTCGCGGCTGGAATCGCAGGCGATGAGCCT
>MFAF01000099.1:8741-8977 GCA_001774505.1 Candidatus Coatesbacteria bacterium RBG_13_66_14
ACGAGCTCCACCAGGAGCGCCATGAACTGCCCCTGCTCCGGGGCGATCTGCATGTCGGGGTTGGGCATCCTCGAGGTTTCCGCGCGGAGCCGCCGCAGGACCTCCGGCTCCCGCAGGGTGTTCTCCGCTAAATAGGCGTAGATTTCGTCGGTGACCGCCAGCGTCCGATTGGCCATCAGCGCCCGCTTTCTGCGAGAAGAATTTTGATTTCGGCCACTCCCGCGTCCCTCACGGCG
>MFAF01000099.1:9083-12326 GCA_001774505.1 Candidatus Coatesbacteria bacterium RBG_13_66_14
CCTCGGAGCCCTCGATGAAGCACTCCTTCCCGTCGTCGAGGAAGGCGGCCAGGCCGTCAACCGCCGAATCGCCGCAGGACAAGACCCTATCCGCCAGGGAGCCGAACAGGAAGACCCCGTCCTCACCATAGAGATACAGCCCCCACTCGTTGTAGCTCACATCATTCGCCAGGCGGTGGAGGAGATACTCGAGGCCGGCCTGGACCTCGATGGAGTAGTCCAGCGTCCCGAGCGGCGTGTCCCAGCGCAGAAGATTTTGGCCGGTCTCGGCGAACGCGAAGATTTTTCCCAAGTCCACGACGGCGGTGCTCGTCCCGCCCGGCTCCATGTCCCGGACGGTCCCGGCGGCGTCCAGGACCGCGAGGCCGCCCACGGTCTGCACCCCGCCCGAGGGAGCGGTCAGTGTCAGAAGGCAGCCGCCCCAGAAGGAATCGGGGGAAACCGTCTGGTCGGTGGGGTTCTCCGCGGTGAAGCCCAGCCAAAGCGAGCCGCCGGGCTCGACCACCGGCGTCGAGTGCCAGTTCCAGGGGGTGACGGCGAGGTTCCCGCCGCCCGAGGCCTCGACGTTCGCGGGGATCTCCCCGACGGCGCACCCCGCGGAAACCAGAGACACGAACAGCAGCAAAGCCGGTTTACGCATTTCCACCTGCCGATCAATCCGTGATCCGGATGGCGTTGGAGACTATCCACGGTTTTTTCAAGAAATGGCGCCGGCGGCGGACCTCGACCCGATAGACCCCGTCGTCCGCCCGGTGGACGAGGCCCAGCCCGGTCCGGGTGACGATGGGGACCCCGTCTTTGACTAAAGTGATTATCCCCCGCTCGGGCAGGCTCACGACGAGCGTCCAGGGGCCCTTGTCCGGCGAAACGGTGGAGCCCATCGGCGCGGTCTCGGCCCCGTTCCCGGCGGAAAAACAGAAGCCCCGGGCGGGCCACCAGAACTCCTGGGCGATGAAGCCGCGCCCGGCCCGCATGGCGCCCAGAAGCTCCCGCTCGGTCTCGTCGGAGGTTAGACCTTCCAGCGGGGGCGTGAAGAGGTGGAGGTGCAGCAGGCGCAGGGCCGTGGGGTAGGGGAGGATGTCGTAGGTCCGCACCAGGCGGTAGGGGCGGCCGTGGTTGTCGCAGCAGCCGATGACCGGCATCGGAGCTTTTGCCAGGAGCCGGTCCCAGCGGGCCAGGGTCTCCCGCTTCGGTCCGCGCAAAACCCACGCCGGCCGGTTGTAGGCCACGTAGGCGCTCACGATGCCGTGCAGCGAGTCCTGCCAGTCGGTCATCAGGTCCCAGAGGTCCAGGGCGTCGTAGCCGGTGACCGACCAGTCCTCCCACCTGTAACAGCCGATGCCGAAACGGGCGTTCCCCCGGTGGTCGGGGTGGGGGATAACGCCGAGTCCGCCCCGGTCTCGGATGAAGTCTATGATTTTCTGACTGGGGAGGTCCGGGGCGGGGAGCCGGTTTACGCCGAAGGCCAGGTAGTGCGATTTTGGGGGGGTTATCTCCGCCCCCACCCCGAGGAAGATGCGATGGGCGGATGAACCCCGATCTTTCACCGGCCTCACCGAGAGCCAGGGGCCCTCGGACCCGCCGGGAGCGTACCAACCGCCCCAGCCCTCCTCTTTGGCCTGCAGGGTGTCGTGGTCGGTGAGGAAGACGAAGTCCAGTGAGGCGCGGATACCCTCCCCCAGGATGCGCCCCACGGGCCAGTGACCGTCTGAATAGGTCGAGTGCAGGTGGACGACGCCCGCGTACTCGCGGAACCCGTCGGGGAAGGCGGGATGTGTGCGAAGGCCGCTCATCAGGTCGCAGTCCTCACATGGCGAAACCGAAGTAGCTCAGGGCCGTCATCACGAGCGCCCAGAGCAGCCAGAGGATTATTACTACCCTGAAGGAGCGTTTCACGGCGAGACCGGTCACCTCGCGCACGCCGACGGTGAGCAGATAGACGCTCCAGGCGGAGAAGACGTCTATCTGGGAGGCGAAGCCCTTGAGGACCCGCGTGTACCACTCCGCGGGCATCCGGGGGAACAGAAGCCCCAGGTTGGTCCCCACGTAGACGTCGCCCTTGACCAGCACCAGGACCAGCATGACCACCGTCCCGGCAACCATCGCCACCGAGGCCAGGGAGACGATGGAGACGGCGTTGCGGAAGCCCAGCTTCTCCCCGGTGAGCCCCACGCCGACGTTCAGCCCCGCCGAGGCGACCAGGAGGTACAGGAAGAGCGACACGGGCACCGCGAGGTAGGGGAGCACCTCGCCCATGAACCCGGTGCCTGCCTGGTCCCGAAACTCCTCCAGCCGGGCGACCTGCTCGGCGGGCATCACGTCCCGGTTCTCGGCCAAAATTTCGTCTATTATCTCGCGCTGAGCGGCCACGGAGTAAGGCATCAGCAGGGGGAGGGTGGCCAGCGAGACGGCGAGGGTGATGAGGAAAAAGACGAACCAGCGCGGCTTGGACTTTATACCGCGGAAGGCGTCGCCGGGCGACACCACGGCGTCTATGTACTGGCCGAGGGGGCTCGGGTAAGCCTGTTCTTCGTCGGGCATGGCCGCTCCTCTAGAACCAGAGATCGGGCAGGGGGACACGGGCCCAGGCGGGCATCAGTTTCGTCAGATAAATGACCGTGAGAACAACGGCGGCGTAAACGCCGGCCATCAGGTCGTCGAGCATGATCCCCCACCCGCCGGACAGACGCTCGAGCCGGCGGCAGGGGGGGAGCTTGGCGATGTCGAAGAAACGGAAGAGAAGGAAGGCCAGGGCCAGGTAGCCCCACTCCCGGGGGAAGAAGGCGAGGATGAGGATCATCACCGCGCCTTCGTCCACTGTGGCCTGGCTGGGGTCGCTGTCGCGGTAACGGACGGCCATCCAGCCCGTGGCCGGCACACCGAAGAGGAAGAGCGTCGCGCCGAGCGCAAGGATGAGCCAGGGCCAGGGGGGCAGTAAAACGTAAAGCGCGCAGGCCGCGAGACTGGCCACTGTCCCCGAGGCTATGGGGAAAAACCCCGTGCCGCCGAAGCTGGCCACGATTAGATAGGGCGCCTCCCACCACCGCAGCGGGGGTTTTTCGGGAATCCGGGTCCGCTTCACGAAAGCCATCAGCCTTCCTCCCCACGGGTTCCGCTCCGCAGGAGTTTTCTGGCGTTCCAGAGGTAGAGGGCGCCGGAGAGGAGCGTCTGTGCCACGGAAAGCCCCAGAATCACCAGGTACACTATCCGGCACACGCGATCGAGGCCCTCGTACCACTCCAA
>MFAF01000099.1:12514-13132 GCA_001774505.1 Candidatus Coatesbacteria bacterium RBG_13_66_14
GCACGGCGTCCACGGCGGCGAAGGAGACCAGGGCGGTGACGACGAAGAGCTTGTCCGCCAGGGGGTCGGCGAACTCGCCGAAGGCGGACCGGGTCCCGGTTTTTCGCGCGATGCGGCCGTCGGCGAGGTCGGTGAGGGCGGCCAGGGAGAGGAGGACCAGCGCCGCCAGGTAGGCGTAGAAATGCCCTAAAACCACCGCCACCACGAAGAGCGGCGCCAGCGCGATTCGCACGAGGGTCAGTCTGTTCGGCAGCGTCATTTTTCGGTCACCGGCTCGGCGAAGAGGTCGTAGGGCCCCGCCGCGGTGTAGGTCCCCCGCCTGAAATCACCGGGCAGCCAGCCGTGCCCCTCCGGCAGGGAAACCTCGACCACCCCGTCCACGTCGGGGCAGAATCGGCGGCCCCGGGCGACCGCCCCCCTCGCGGAGACGGCGTCCACCAGCACGTCGTCCTGTGTGCCCACCAGGCGGTCGTGTCGGTCGAGGGAGACGGCCTCCTGGAGGTCGTGGAGCGCCTCGGCGCGCAGCTCCTTTATCTCCTGCGAAACGGGGTCGCCGAGCTCGTCGGCGGCGCGCGTCCCCGGCCGGGCGGAGAAAGTAAAAACCCCGAGGTGATCGAA
>MFAF01000100.1:0-1510 GCA_001774505.1 Candidatus Coatesbacteria bacterium RBG_13_66_14
AGCTCCAGGAGGTCCGCGTTCTGCCCCGTGGCGGGGTTGAGGAAGGTCTTCCGCTCCACCGCGGCCAGCGGCTCGGCGTAGTACGTCCCGTCGGCGGCGAGGCAGGTGACCACCGCGCCGTCGGTGAAGATCGCGTAGGCGGCCTGGGGCCGGAGGTAGTCCATGTCGGCCAGGAACGGCGGCTGGAAGCTGCCGATGCCCATGAAGCCGTCGCGCACCGCCCCCGCGAACAGCTCCTGGCAGCCGGTGATGCCGTTGGTCGGGTCGTTGTCGTAAAAGGCGTAGCCCTCGTTCTCCGCCACGTGTTCCGAATCGAAGGGGGGGGAGGTTTTCCACTCCACCTCGCGGAAGCCCGACTCCTCCTCCTCGTCGGGGACGACCACCAGCACCTCGCCCAGGAGGCCCTCCCGCTCCCAGGGGTCGCGCAGGCGGAGGAGCTGGGCCGCCGAGGTGACCTCCTGACCGTCCAGACGCACCTTGGACCCCTCGGGCATGAGGCAGAGATCGCCGTTGGCGTGGACCGCGCCGTCCACGTACCAGGTCGCCTCGCCGGCCAGGGCGAGCTCGGAGGCCGAGAAGAGGACGTACTGCTCGAGGGGCTGGGTGCGCCCGGTGACCCGCAGCCGCCGCGTGATCGGGTTCACGGCCGGGTAGAGGACGGCCTCGACCTGGATGGTGAAGCTCAACCGGTCGGGGTCGTTGTAGTAGGCGATGACCCGGAGCTCCTCCGGTATCCCGGCGCTGGAGAGCGAGCTCCAGCCGGCCCCCGGATACCAGCGCCAGACGTAGGCCCCGTCGTCTAAATTCCGATCGAGACCTTCCTTCGCCCCGGGACCGTCTATGACCGCCACCACCTCGCCGGTGAGCGGGCTGGTGATTTGGGGGACCAGGGGGGTGTCCTCGTTGACCACCAATTGGCCGTCGGCGTCCAGGACGTGGGTGGACCGGCCGTCGAAGCGGGTGGCGGCCAGCTCGCGGAACACGAGGTTCCAGCCGGATTCGGCCAACGCCTCGCACTGGACGGCCAGGCGGGCGTCCTCGGCGGAAACGATCTCGTAGTTCGCCAGGGCCAGAAGGAGCGCGGCGAAAGTGGAGAGCACGGCCAGGACGATCAACGCCATGGCCAGCGCCACACCTCTCTCGTCGAAGCGTCTACGCACGGGATCCTCCGCCGGCGTAAGGGTAAGACAAGGGGTTTCGCCGGAGGCGTAGCTCGCTTCGCTCGGTTTGCCAGGGGCATAGCTCGGTTTGCCGGAGGCATAGCTCGCTACGCTCGGTTCGCTCGGTTAAACCCCTTGTTCCGCCCCTCGTTTCGGGAAAAGCTCCTTGAGCCGGATTTCGATCACCCGGGGGCAGTCCATCCGGGGCAGCCAGGAACAGCCGCCGCAGACCTCGTACCCCCGCTCGGCGGTGTAGGCGTCCTTCAGCGATCGGAGCAGCTCCGCCGCCCGGTGGCGCCCCGGGGTAATTCCCAGGAGGGCGGAGGAGGCGGCGTCGAGCTTTTCCACGC
>MFAF01000100.1:1538-6708 GCA_001774505.1 Candidatus Coatesbacteria bacterium RBG_13_66_14
ACGGCCCACGGTCAGCTCTTCTTCCGGACATGCCGGCGCCTGCCCCGCGACCGCCGCGGCTTCTTCGCGTCGTCCACCCCTTTGACCGTCAGCTCGTCGAAAGGCTGGAGCGGGTTAGCCTGCATGACTATCTCCCGCCCGAACTCCTCCTGCAGACGGTCGAGGACGGCGGGGTGCCGGTTCTCGAGGATCTGCACGACGTTGGGGTTGCAGACGAGCTGGACCGTGGATTCCCCGGCCTGGCAGAGCGCCCTCCGGAGGGTGTTCTCCACGTGCAGGGCCAGGGACGTATCGGAGAGCACCAGCCCGGTGCCCCCGCAACCGGGGCATCGGCCGGTCATCTGGGCCGTGACGCTTCGCCGGACCCGTTTCCGGGTCATCTCGACCAGCCCCAGGTCGCTCATCCGCCGCACGCGGGTCTTGGACCGGTCCTTCTGCAGGGCCTGGCTGAGGCGCTTGACCACCTCGTCGCGGTGCCCCTGGATCTCCATGTCTATGAAATCTATGATGATGATGCCGCCTATGTCCCGGAGGCGGAGCTGGCGGGGTATCTCCACCGCCGCCTCCAGGTTGGTCTCGAAGACCGTCCGCTCCAGGTCCGTCTTGCCGATGTTCTTGCCGGTGTTGACGTCAATGGAGGTCAGCGCCTCGGTCTGCTCGATGACGATGTAGCCGCCGCACTTGAGCCAGACCCGCCGCTGGAGCATGCGCTCCAGCTCGCGCTCGACGCCGTAGGCCTCGAGGAGGGGGTAGCGGCCCGAGTAGAGCTCGATGCGGGTGGAGAGCTTCGGGGCGGTGCGGCGGGCGAAGTTCCGGATGCGGTTGTAGAGCTCCCGGTCGTCAATGACGAGGGAGTCCACCTCTTCGGAAAGGACGTCCCGGATGATGGAAAACACCAGCCCCAGGTCGTCGTAGACCAGGGCCGGTGCTTCGCTTTTTTTCGCCTTCCGGACTATCTCCCGGGAGAGCCGGTTCAGGTAGCCCATCTCGGCGCGGATGGCCGTCTTGGAGGAACCCTCGCCGACGGTGCGGACGATGAACCCGGTGTCGCCCGCGCGCAGGTTCTTCACCAGCTTGCGCAGGCGGTTGCGCTCGGAAGCCGAGGCTATCTTGCGGCTGACGCCGACGTGATCGGCGTAGGGCATCAGCACCAGGTAGCGTCCGGCGATGGTGATGTTGGCGGTGGCCCGGGGACCCTTCTTCCCGATGGGCTCCTTGGTAATCTGGACGAGAATCTCCTGGCTCCGGGAGAGGAGCTTCTCGATGGGCGGAACCTCGCGCCGGCGGCCCCGCCGGTGGTCTATCAGGTTGTCGTAATCCTCGTCCAGGAAGGCGCCTATGTCCTGCGCGTCGGTGACCAGATCTTCGGCGTGAAGGAAGGCGTTGCGCTCGAGCCCGATGTCTATGAAGGCCGCCTGAAGCCCGGGGAGAACCTCGCTAACACGTCCTTTGTATATGTTCCCGACGATGTGACGAGCATCGGCGGATTCGGTCATTATCTCCACCAAATCCTCGTCCTCGAGCGTGGCCACCCGAGTCTCGAGGGGGGAGACGCTGACCAAGATTTCTTTTTTCAACCAAAACCTCGTGCTTTAAAGCTGGGCGAACCGAGGCAGGCCGTATTGTGACCGGCCGGGGAGCCGAGCGCCCCGGCGGACACAAAAGCAGGGTTCCGACGACAAGACGACGGAACCCCCGGTGGTTCGGGCGGACGACTGATCTGGAGCCGTTGGCCTGCATTATCGGTTCACAAGAGGGTAAAAAAGGTAAAAGGGTTAAACCGTTTAACTTACGCCCACAGTATAACAGAAGAACCCCCCAAAAGTCAACGTGTTGTGCGAATCCATCTCCTCAAGGCTCCGCCCCGATCCCCTTCGGGGGCATCCCTGGGGCGGCCGGTCCGGCCGCTTCTTCGGTATCGAAACGAAGCCGGGCCGCCGCCGGTTCCCTATAAAAAAACGGCCGTCCGGGGGGCGGCCGTCTTTAATCACGCGAAAACTAGCCGCAAGCGGCGCAAACGGACCGGACGATCACGGGGTCCACGGCGTACTTCTCCAAGAACTCGCGCCGCTCCTTCAGCATCTTCTCCACCCAAGCCCGGTACTCGTCCATCCGACCGGCCTTGGAGAAGAACAGCACGGGGTTCAGAATCTCCGCGGGAACCTTCGCCAGGAGCGCTGTGTTGGCGGGCGAGTCCACGTCCACGATCTCGTAACCGAAGTCGGGGTCCTTCTTCCAGACTACCTCCCCCTTGAGCATGGCCTCGAGCATGGCGGAGGAGTGGGGTATTTTCACCTTCAGCGCCTTCCCCGCTTTTACGTCCAGGGCGTCGCCGCCGATCCAGCCCGTGTTCATGGCCCAGCAGACCACGCCCGGCATCGTGGCCACCAGCTCGGCGAAGCGCTTCGGCTGGAGCCCGTTCTGTTGGGGGAAGAAGGGCTGGGTGAACGGGCTGCGGGTCCGGCCGCGCTCCTTGCCGGCCGCCGAGGTCTTGGTCGTCTCGCCGAGCATGAAGTACCCGCCGGCCTGCTCGGGGCTGGCGAAGCGGATGATGCCCGGGTAGGCCGCGTCGGGGCCCTCGTCGCGGTTGAGGATGCCCATGTACCTGAGCGGCGGAATCTTGTGCAGGTCGGCCGCGTTCTTTATCGCCTTCATCGGGATGATCGAGCGCCCGTTCTGGGCCCAGACGAGGAAGTCCCAACCGTCGGCGGGGATGTCGTACTGGTTCACCACCTCGTCAATCTTGACCTCCCCCCGGATGAACTTCTCCACGTTTCCGGCGGGGACCTTCGTGGCGAGGAGAATGTCGTGATAGCGCTTTATCTCCTCCACCGTCAGCCGCCCCTTGGAGAAGTCGAACTTGCCCTTTTCGTCCACGTACACGTTCTCGGTCCAGGCGGAGGGGTCCAGGGTACCGGCGTAAATCACCGGCTCGGACTCCTCGGTCAGCCCGTAGGTTTTGGCGAAACAGCCGTTCTCGGTGATGGAAATCTCGCCCCCGGGCCACAGGGTCACCATGTCGTCCTGGATGGGCTGGGTCAGCTCGCCCTGCTTGGAGAAGGTGGTGGTGGTCTTCCCGGTGCCCGAAAGGCCGAGGATGGCCATGGTGACGGTCTTCCCGCCGATGGTCACCGCCTTGGCCCCGGCGTGGAGCGTGAGTCCGCCGCGCTGGTATGTGTACTCGTTGAGCATGCGCAGGGCGCCCTTTTTGCTCTCGCCGAAGTAGTCCGCCCCGATGACGTAGGTGGTCCAGTTGTCCAAGTCCACGAGCATGGCCTGGCCGCCGGGCATCCCTTTCGCCTCCAGGGCCGGCGTCATGACCAGGCGGAAGGAAGGCTCGAAGGGCCGGGCGAGCTGTTCTTTAGTCTCCACCATCTCCCGGGGGAAGGACAGTATCTGCTGCATGGCGGCGACGTTCGCTATGTCCAGGGTGTAGAGCCACTGCACTCCGACGGCCCGCGGGCCGAGGCCCTCGTAGCCCTGGATATCTATCAGAGTCCCCTGCTCCTCGACGTACTTCCTGACGCTCTCCACCAGGCAGGCGGCGGATTCGAGGTCAATAGTTTTCCCCGAGTACCGGCCGGCGTCGGACTCGGCGGCGACGATGTAGGTGAACTGGGCCTTGCGGGCTTTGTTGAAGGTTATCTTATTCAGGCTGCCGTAAGCCGTCTTCACCACCGCCGGGGTGTGCTCCAGGGCCAGCTTCCGGAGTTTATCCTGAGTCGGGTTGGTGATGTAGGTCACCTTGAAGGGGTGAAGCTCATCCATGGTAATTCGTGGACTCATCCCTGCTCCGTGGGTTCACGGTCTTTACCGAAGACCGGCACTTGTGAAAAAAATCTCATAAAAGACAAAGTGGTTAGATATTAACATAACCCTTGACGCCTTCCAACCCCGGTCCGTGCTAAGATGGTCCGGGAGGAAAACCGTGCTGGCACCGCCCGAGAAGCTGCTCTTGGAAGAGGCCGGCGACCCCGGTGGGAGGATCCTGGCCTGGGACCTGGACTCCGCCGAACTGACGGCCGACCTCGGACGCCCGTCCCGGGAGCTCGTCGCAGTGGAGGACGGACTGGCCGCCGTCCGCAATCTGCCCCCCGGGGAGGCCCTCCACGCGTGTTTCCCGCCCGACCGCCCGTTCGATCTCATCGCCCTGGTGGGGGACCGGGACCGCGAACGGGGCCGGGCGCGGATAGCCTGGTCGGCGAACCATCTGGACCGGGAGGGGACGCTCCTCGTCGTCGGGGAGAAGGTAGGAGGGATAGAAGGTTACCGCCGACACCTCGAGGAGCGCTTCGGGCGGGTCGAGACGGTCTCGCGGTACCACTGCCGCCTGTGGCGCTGCGCGGACCCGAAGGGGGGCGAACCACCCGACACCGACCCCCGGCCCGCGTACGAGATCCCCGGCCTGGGCGCGGTGCATTCCCTCCCCGGCGTCTTCGCCTGGCGCGCCCTGGACGGGGGGACGGAGCTCCTGCTTAAAAACCTCCCGGAACAGTGGGAGGGGAAGAAGGTCCTCGACCTGGGCTGCGGGAACGGTGTGCTCGCCCTGCACGGGGCGGTGAACGGCGCGGGGAAGGTCACCGCCCTGGACTCGTCGGCCCTCGCATTGGCCTCGGCAAGAGCTACCCTGGCCGGATTCGATATGGCGGAGGTCGTAGCCGCCGAGGCGTGCGACGGGCTGGACGGCCTCTACGAGGTCGTGCTCTGCAACCCGCCCTTCCACCAGGGATCGGGGCACGCGGGCAGCCTGATCGAAAAATTCGTCGAGGCCGCGGCGGGCGCGCTGCGCGAGGGGGGGAATCTGTGGATGGTGCTGCGGCGCGAGCTTCCCGCGGAAAGGCTGCTGGGGGACCGATTCAGCGACCGGACCCTGTCGCTGCGTGGCGGCTACCTCGTCTGCCGGGCGGTGAAGTAGAGCGGGCGAGGGACTCGGCGACCAGCTCCCCCAGCAGGGCCACCCGGACGTCGGTGCCCAGGCGCGCCAACGAGGCCTCTATCTGCATCGCGCACCCCGGGCACGAGGTGGCGACGACCCCGGCGCCGGTAGCTTGAATATTTTCCACCTTGCGCTCCCCGATCCGCGCCGCGGTGTCGGGATTTTTTACGAAATAGCTCCCCGCCCCCCCGCAGCACACGTCCCGCTCGGGCAGTTCGACGTAATCCCCCAGCC
>MFAF01000100.1:6737-6913 GCA_001774505.1 Candidatus Coatesbacteria bacterium RBG_13_66_14
TTCAGATACCGCGCCAGGTGGCACGGCTGGTGATAAGTAATTTTCAGCGAGAGGTCGCGCACGAGGGGCAGGTCGTCCAGGCGGCGGACGAGGAACTCTTCGAGGGTCAGGGTATCGGCGAGCGGACCTTTGTAGTGCCCGCGGAGGAAGCTCGCGCAGGAGGCGCAGGCGGTGAC
>MFAF01000100.1:6925-13414 GCA_001774505.1 Candidatus Coatesbacteria bacterium RBG_13_66_14
GAAGAGGCCGAAGCGCGGGGCGTCGGGACCGCCTCGCGCGAGCACCTCGCCGCGGTCGAGGCCGAAGGGGCGGCGGGCCAGCGTCGGCGGCACCAGGCGGGGCGACAAACCGGCCAGGGGCAAGAGAAAGCGGTAAACACCGGCCAGGGCGCGCTGGATGCGTTGACTAGGCGAGAGGCGCCCCCCGGAACGTTTTCGGAACAAACCGGCTCCCAAGGCCTGCAGATGCCCGACAATCGAGGCGACCGACGCCAGGAGCGCCCGTCGGGGGAGCAGATACCGCAGAATTAGAAGGCTTAAAAAACCGCGGCCCCGCCGACCGGCTATCCGCTCCCGGCCGGCGAAGATGAGCTCCTGTACCCGCGTCCCCTGGGGGCATTTCTCCACGCACATCCGGCATCCCAGGCAGTCAAAGATGAGCCTCGCCAGGTCGGCGTCGTAGGCCAGTTCCCCGGCCTCGGCGGCCGCCAGGAGCTTCAGCTTCCCCCGAGCCGAGCTCGCCTCGGAGCCCTCCACGGCGAAGACGGGGCAGACGGCGCGGCACTTACCGCAGGCCACGCACCGCTCGAGTTCCCGGGCAAATCCGTCGGTTTTAATCGAGCCCAACCCCGGCCCCCGTCGTTGAGGAACCGCGCCGTTCCAGCATGTCGCAGAACGCCTCGATGCGGGTCAGCACTCCCGCCTCGCCGGACTGCTCGTCCACCTGAAGAATCAGCAGGGGGACGCCCGCCTTCTTTGCCTCCATCTCCAGCGTCTTTCCCACGAAGGCGTCGGGGCCGCAGGTGGCGCTGGTCACGTGCACCACACCCACGGTGGGCGCGCCCATCCTCTTCCTCCGGCCCTTAGCTAAAAGGTGACCCAGGAACCCCCGCCGGCTCAGCCGCTCCCCGGCCGCCTGCTCCCGGGTGGCTCCGTAGTGGAGGAGGTAGAGCGCCGCGTCGGCGACGATGTTGGAGAAATACCAGAAGAAGGGGCGCTCCTCGTGAAGGGCGCCCAGGGCCAGGCAGCGCTTGTCCCTCCAGAGCCGCCAGGGGGTCCAGACGTCGTAGCCCCGCTCCGCGAACCGCTTGACCACCCCCGCCCCCAGGTAGGGATCGAAGAGGAGGTAGGGGTATCCGACCACGGCCAGCACGCCCCTTCCGCCGACGGGGGGAGAAGGCGGCAAGACAAGGGGTTTAACCCCCTTGCTTTTATCTAGGACGCGCAGCGCCTCGTCGGGCGAAAGACCAAACCCCAGCAACCGCTCGTACCGGCGCTGGAACCGCAGCGCCCTCCGATAGACGCGGTAGAGGTGGAGGTAGCTGAAGTACTTGAGTCGGCGGAGCTGGTTCGCCACGCGGTAGAGGGTGGCGAAGCGGCGGGTGAGGTCCACGTTGATGTCTATGAGGACGGGGCTGTCGGAAGGGAGTCTCGCGTCGGGCTGTCCGCGCCGGACGATGGGCAGCTCGCGCACGCCTTCGGGGAGGGGAGGCTGGGCGAGCCGGAGGCGGCGGCCGATCAGACGGCGGGCCCGCGCCCCGGGACCGAGCTGCTCCACGGTCTCCAGCCCCATCGTGTTCCGGACGATGTCGGGCAGGCCGATGAATTTCGGGCAGAAAGACTCACGGTAGGAACGGCCCTGGTGCTTCAGCCGCCTGACCTTGACCAGCCGGGGGAGGTAAATCGCGTCGCACCGGCCGAGGAGGGAGTGCACGTGGCCGTGGAAGACCTTGACCGGGATGCAGGCGTCGGTGACGGTGTAGGTCGTGCCGGCGTCCAGGACGGCGCGGTTGGTGGGCGTGCTCTCCTTTATCCCGAAGCCGAGGCCGCTGAGGAGCTCGCGCACCAGGGGGTAATGGATGAAGTAATCCAGGGCGCGGGGCACGCCGATGGTGAGGCGGGGGGCGCGGTCGGAGTTTGCTGAATCGTTCATCGCCGTCTTCGCTACCCCCATCATACAAAAGGCGAGCCCTTTGGTCAAGAATCAATGGAGACAAGGGGCTATAGCCCCTTGCCCGATGTTCCGAGGACCACACTATAAAAGGGACCGGCTGTTAAAAGAGAAACCCGAACCCCAGACCGGTGCACAGCACCATCGGCGTGGCCAGGAAATCCTGCTCGACCGGCACGTAACCCGGCTGGTCAATTTCGAAGGTGTAGGCGCCGCTGGCGTGGAGTCGGTAGTGGACGAAGGGCTCCAGGTAAAAAACCTCGCTGAAGACGAACTGGCAGCCGACGCCGACCCCCAGACCCAGGGCCAGGGAGCGTGTGTAGCCCGGCGCGTTGTCGAAGTCGGTGTAGTTGAAGGAGACACCCAGGTCCACGTGACCGTAGGGCCGGATGTCCCCCCTGATGAAGTAGGCGTTCAAGCCGACCGCCACCGACCCCTCGCCCACGGTGAGGTCGTAATACGGCATCTCCTCGCCGAGGTCGTTGGAACCCCCCGCGGTGGCGAAGTGGATGTTCAACCCGATGGTCAGCTCGAGGTAGTCGGAGAAGCCCACCCCGCCCTCCAGGGCCGCGTAAACGCTGGTCGTGTACTCCGGGCTCGCTACGTTCTCGAACGATTGCGGGTAGGGCTCGGTGAGGGCGATGGGATAGGCGGCGCGGAAACCGAAACGTCCGTAACCCCTCTTCCCGGAGAACTCGGCCGAAAACGAGGCGACGAGGGCGACGAAGAGGAGCACCACCACCGTTGGCTTCATCTCAACCTCCCTGTGTGTCCGCCCACCTGCGTGGAACAGTGACTTAGAGAAAACGCATCGCCTTACGGGACAACATCCTGCTTCACTCAAATGGTAGCATCTCCTCGGTCCTTTTGCAAGGCGCCGCCCCGTTGCGTGCTACCCAACGCGGGGGACGGCGTGTATAATCCTGGTGAGAAATACCGCGCCGCGCACCTGCGCCAACGTCCCGAGGCGGCCGAGCCGTAACCCTTACTCCGATGCCGCGTCCCCATACCTTAATCTACGCGTTCCTCCTGGCCCTCCTCGCGCCGACCGCCCGGGGTGATTCCCCCGAGGCGGAGGTGCCCGAGACGTTCCCCCTGCCAGAGCCGGTCCAAATCACCACCCGGTTTTCCTTCGAGTCCTCCCCGGCGGTCAACCGCACGAACAACCGGCTCGCCTTCGTTTCCGACTCCAGCGGCAATCTGGACATCTGGCTCATGGACCTGGAAAGTCGCGAGCTCACCCAGCTCACGACCAACACCGCCGACGATTACAACCCGGTCTGGTCGCCCGACGGGACTAAAATCTACTTCACCAGCACCCGCGACGACCCCGAGGGCGAGATTTACTCCCACAGCATCGAGCTGGGCTTCGCCACGCGGCTGACGAACCACCTGGGCCGCGACGAGACCCCCGAACCCACGCCCGACGAGAAGTACGTTTATTTCAGCCGGTCGGAGCCCGCCGACTACCGACCCTCCCCGGAGACGGTCACCGCCGAATGGGAACCGCCGCCGAACCTGTCCAACATCTTCCGGGTGGAGCGGACGGGAGAGGGGCTCCGGCGCGTCACCGAGGCGGGCGGCGCCAACCCGACCCTCTCCCCCGACGGGCTCTGGCTGTGCTACGTCGTCCCCGGAGTGGGTGGCGGCACCCTGGAAGCCAGGCGGCTCTCGGACGGCGTTCGGAGAACCCTGGTGTCCGAGGCGGGGGTCATGGCCCGGCCGCGCTGGAGGCCCGAGGGCATCCTCTTCACCCGTTTCGCCCTGGACACGAACTCCGACGGCGTCGTGGACACCCGTGACAACGCCCAACTCTGCTTCTTGGAAGCGGAACCGCTGCAGCGCATCCTCGAGGGCGGGTTGCCCGGCGCCGCCGCGGCCGACCGCCTGAAACCCGGGCAGGCGGCCTACCGCCGACTCACCACGGGCGCCAACTGGGACGGCATCGCCGACACCGACGGCGTCTTAGTCTATTTCAGCTCCGACCGCTCCACCAACGGCGACATCTGGAGCATGCCGCTCGCCCCCCCCGAGCTGCCGAAAAATCCCTCCACCGCCCTGCGTCTGGCTCGGGGAGTCGTCGAGGACCCCATCGCCCGGCTTCTGGCCTTCACCCTTTTCGTGGACGCCTTCCACCGCCAGGAGGACCTGGCCGCCCGGGCCCAGCTCGAGCTCGCCTCCGACATGGAGAACCTCGGCTGGAGCAGGCAGGCCGGGATCGAGCGCGCGGGGGTCGCCGGCCGCTGGCCGGGGGGCATCACCGCCGGTGCGGCGAGCGTGCTGTCCAAGCTCCAGCAGG
Organism: Candidatus Coatesbacteria bacterium RBG_13_66_14; assembly: GCA_001774505.1. GTDB lineage: Bacteria > RBG-13-66-14 > RBG-13-66-14 > RBG-13-66-14 > RBG-13-66-14 > RBG-13-66-14. The sequence goes on from MFAF01000100.1 coordinate 11,155, forward strand.
AGTGGCTCGGGGCCATCTACTTCGACCAGCTTCCCGCGGCTTACCGGTACGTGGACGAGGGCCGGACGGTGGCGGAAACAACCCCAGATCTCCTGGCCCGCGCGCGGGACCTGGCGGTGGAAACCGTGGAGTACGTTCCCGAGGTCTCCTGCGGCAGCCTCATCCTGGCAGGGGACATCCTCTACCGCGTGGGCAGAATCGGGGAGGCGCTTGACAGCTACGACACGGCCGCGAGTCTCGGCTCCGATTTCAGCCTGCGCGCCGAGGCGGACTTCAAGGCGGCCCGCTCCCTGGAGCGCATGGGTCGCCACGATGAAGCCCGGGACCGCTACCTCTACATCCTGACCAACTACCCCGCCGAGAAGAGGTGGCAGAACCTGACCCAGCGCGATCTGGTGAACCTCGCCGTGGGCAACATGCGGGACGTGGAGCGGATAGTGGCCCTGGAGGAGATGACCCACGATTTCGCCGACTACCCCGAGCTGGCCGGCTACGCCCAGGGCCAGATAGGCGACGAGCTCAAGCGGATGGGCCAGGAGGAAGAGGCCCTGGTCGCCTACCGTGAGGTGCTGACGGCTTACCCGCGGGCGAGTTTCCTCGGGGTGAGCGTTCTTTTCAAGATCGCCGACGTGGAGAAGGAGCTCGGACACCCCGAGGAGGCCGCGACGGCCCTCGAGCGCATCGTGGACTCCTACGGCGAGCTTTCGGGGGGGCTGGAGTCCATCCGCGCCTCGGGGACCCTGCGCCGGCTCCTGCTGGAGGAAGCGGACGGCTATCGGCGGCGCAACGACCTCCAGCGCGCCGAGGCGCTCATCCGCCGCGCCATGGACTTCGATTACTCCAACGATCGGGTCCACCACGCCCTGGTCAAGCTCTACTGCGAGGACATGGGCAAGCGGGCCGACATCGTGCGGGAGTACCGGGACCGCCTCCGGGACCGTCCCGACGACCCCATCGCCCGCTACGCCCTCGGCCTGGCCCTGACCTACCCCTCCGCGGGTGTCGAGGCAGGTGGTGGAGCGAGGGGTTTAAGCCCCGCGTCTCACCCCTCGTCTTCATCCGCCGGACCGGGAAGCGGGGTCAACTACGGGGAGCTCTTCGAGGCGGAGGCCGAGCTTCACCAGGCGGTGAACCTCCGTTTCTTCTTCCCGGCCGCCTGGTTCACCCTGGGCTGGATCGAGCTCGAACGAGCCATCAGGGAGAGGGGTGAGGACAACGAGCGCGAGGCAGGCGACCTTCTGGAGCATGCGCTGGATTACCTCAGTCTCGCCCGCGCCCAAAACGACGAGGCGGAGAACCCGGACTTCGAGGCCGACATCGAGCTCAGCCTCGGCAACGCCAGCTACCTCTTGTACAACTTCGGCCCGGCTTACGAGCACTACACAAGGCGCGAGGAGCTGATGACCGCGCCCCGGGACGCGGAGGTGGAAGCGCGCTACCACTTCAACGCCGGCCGCTGCGCCCGCCACAGCGAGAACTACCCCGAAGCGATCCGGCACTACGGGGCCGCCCGGGACATCTTCGCCGAGCAGGGCAACGACGTGGGCGTCCTCATGTGCACCGACGGCCAGGCTCTGGTCTACTTCGAGCAGGAAGCCTACGACAAGGCGCTGAACTGCTTCATCCAATCCGCCGATCTCTACGCCCGGGTGGCCCAGAGGGAGGAGGCCGCCGCCGCCGACCTGCCGGACTTGGGCGACCGCACACGCGCCGCCGAGAGGGCCCTGGCCGCCCGCGCCAAGCGTTCCTACGCCCTGCGTAACATCGGCGTCTGCTACTACTTCCTCCAGCTCTACGCCGACGCCCTCGACTATTTCCAGCAGGCGATCGACGTCCTGGACCAGCTCGGCCGTGCTCGGTACTCTACCGCCACCAGCGGCCTTCTGGATTTTTCCTTCAGCGCGGGCCTGGTGGGTGATACCTCGGAGGCGGCCCGGGGGTTCGACCTCGCCGGCGAGAAGGAGCTCATCTACACCTTCGCGGCCAAGTGCCACTCCCAACGGGGGGACTACCGCGCGGCCATCGCCTGCTACGAGGAGCGCCTGGCCCTCTTCGAGGAGACCTCCGGCGAAAAGAACGAGGAGGTGGTCTCCGCCGAGAGGGGAAGAATCTACAACCGGATCGGTTATCTCTCCTACAAGCTGGGCGACCTGGCCGGAGCGACGAAGAACTATCTTGCCTCCCTGAAGGCGTGCCTCGAGGGCGGCGCGTACCGGGGCGCGCTCGTGGCGCTCTCCAACCTGGCGGAAATCGCCATGAA
>MFAF01000100.1:13448-14721 GCA_001774505.1 Candidatus Coatesbacteria bacterium RBG_13_66_14
CCGGTCGAGCGGTACGAACGCCTGAGAAAAGCCGAAGCCGCCTTCTTCGCCGCCCAGAGCACCTATGAAACCCTGGGGAACGCCGCCGGCACGGTGGCCTGCGAGCACAACCGGGGGGTTGCGCTGGTGCAACTCGGCTTCGCCGAGGCGGAGAACCTCCTGCAGCGGGCGCGAGACCGGGCGAACCTCTTCGCCCTGGACCGGCTGTCCTGGCGGGCGAGCCGTTCCCTGGCCGAGCTCTACATCTCGCGGGGGGAACCCGATCGGGCCGAGGTTTACCTGGGGCAGGCCCTGGACACCGTGGAGCGGGAGATCGGCCAGAAAACCCAAACCGTGCCCCTCTCGGTGACCTTCGCCGAGATCCGCGACCTCTACGAGAAGCTGGTGGCTCTCAAGGCCGACGAAGGGTCCGCCGAGGACGCGTTCCGCCTGGCCGACCGCGAGCAGCAGGCTTACCTGGCGAGCATTTTCGCCGACCGGGAGCTCGAGCTGGCCAGCGAGATGGACAAGCTGTTCCTGGGCGACGAGCTCTTCACCCAGGAGCGGATATCCGACTTGAGCGACCGGATTTCCGCCGGAAGCCTCTCCGCGGACCCCACGGTTACCGGGGAACTGGATGGGCTGCGAAAACTACTGGTGGACGAGCGGCTCCACTACCGCGAGATAGTCGAGGAGCAGCACGGTCGGAAACCCATCCTGACGGCCCTGGTGGGGGTTTACCCCTCCGGGCTGGAGAAGGCCGCCGAGGTGCTGCGCGGGGGCGAGATTCTACTGACATACTTCTTCGCCGGCGACGGCCTCTACTCCTGGCTCCTGGACTCCAGGGGCGTGCGACAATCGCGGATCGGACTGGGCCGGGCGCAGGCCCGGGAGCTTGCGGACCGGGCGTCCGCCGGCGACGCCGAAGCCCTCGCCGAGCTGGGACGCCTCCTCTTTTCCCCGTACGCGGGGGAGATGAGCGTGGCTCGAACCGTTTACATCGCGCCGGACGGCGTGCTCTGGCGCGTCCCCTGGCCCGCCCTACCCGCGGGGGACGGTAGGCCACTGGTGGAAACCACGCCGGTGGCGGTCGTGGCATCCTTTTCCGAGCTTACATACTGCTACGACGCCCGGAATGCGAGCTATTCCAAGCCGATGTTCTTCGTGGGCCGCCTCGGCGTTCCGGATTCGGCCCGCCAGGCCGCCCGGGAGCGAAGCGCGGAGGTTTCCGGCGACATGGCCCCCCCCGATGTCACCGAGTCGGAGTTGGTGGAATCCATCACCTCGAAGGGCC
>MFAF01000100.1:14792-14934 GCA_001774505.1 Candidatus Coatesbacteria bacterium RBG_13_66_14
GGGGAGTCCGGCCGCCTCGCCCGCCGGGATCAGGGGCTCCTGAACTTCAACGCCCTGTTGGGCAACACCCTGGACATCAACGTCGTGAGCCTCAACGACACCGGAAACCGGATCGAGCTGGGCCCCGGCCTCGGAAACGGCC
>MFAF01000100.1:14943-16126 GCA_001774505.1 Candidatus Coatesbacteria bacterium RBG_13_66_14
GCTTCTGGGGTTCGCCGGGTTCTCCGACGCCGAGGCGCGCATCTTCGCCGAGGAGCAGTTCTCGAACACGGTCCGCTCGGCCCTGGCCTACCAGGGGGAGGGGGATTTCGAGACCGCCCTGTACCAGTTCCTCAAGGCCGCGGGGATGGCGGAGCGCCTGGGCGACGACGAGAAGAAGCTGCAGCTCTGGGGGGCCGCCGTCAGCGCCGCGCGCGATTCCGGAAAACTGAAGCTGGCGATTGAATACCAGGTGAAGCTCCTCGAGGCCGCCGCCGACCCGGTTTCCCGCGCCAAGGCCTACCGGCGCCTGAGCGCCCTGGAGGCCGAGGCCGGCGACCTGGACGCGGCGCTCGAAGCCAACAGCGATTACCTGAGCGCCCTGGGAGAGCTCGGCGGGCCCGAGGTCGCCACCCTGACCGATCCCTACCTCTCCGGTCGCCTCGACCGCGCCCGCCTCCTGGTTCGCCTGTACCGCTTCGAGGAGGCGGCGCAGGAGTACAACCTGGCCGCCGACCTGGCCGTGGGGGTGGAGCGCGAGGCGACGCGGGCCCAGGTAACGCTCGAGCTGGGGAACCTCTACCAGGCCAACCTGGACGATCAGGAGCGCGCCGAGGGCTACGCCGAGCTCAGTCGCCTGACCTTCGTCTCCCTCGGCGACCCGGTGGGCGAGGCGAGGGCCCTGGCGCTCCTGGGCTTCATCGCCACGGAGAAGGGCGACCTCCACGCCGCCAGGGCATACCACACCGAGGGTCTCGCCAAGGCGGAAAAGTACCCCGGCGAGCCCGACGCCCCCACGGCGCGCCTGGACAACCTCTTCGGCCTGGCCAAGGCGTACTGGAAAGACAGATCCTACCGGGAATCCCTGGAGATAAGCCGGAAGGTCCTCGCGGAGCTGGGGGAGAACGGTTCACCCGGCCTGGTAGCCCGTTTCCGGGGCAGCGAGGCACTGTCGCTGCTGGGAATGCGCCGGACCGACGAGGCGCTCGCCGCGGCGACGGCCGCCCTCGAGAGGGCCACAGCCTCCGGCGACGACCAGGAAACAGCCGCCGCCCACTCGAACCTGGGGCTCGTGTACCGCTCGAGCGGCCGCCTGGGCATCGCCCGCGTCCACTTCGAGGAGGCGCTCGCCCTCGACCAGCGGATCGGCTATTCCCAGGGGGTGTCGAACGACCTGCGGCACCTG
>MFAF01000100.1:16306-31217 GCA_001774505.1 Candidatus Coatesbacteria bacterium RBG_13_66_14
GCGGTCGCCACCGCGCGGCCCGACCTCCTCTGGCGGGTCCACCACCAGCTCAGCCGGCTGGCCGCGTACGGGGGAGACCGGCCGACGGCGCTGGCCGAGTTCGCGCTGGCCCTGGAAACCGTGCGGCAGGCCACGCCAGAGTCGCCCCTCGCCACCGCTCACCAGGGCATCTTCGTCGGTCCCAAGCAGCTCTTCACCCACGGCATCGGGCTCGCCCTCGAGGTCGGGGATTACGGCCGAAGCCTCGAGCTGGAGGAAATCTGCCGCTCCGTCGTCGGCGAACGGACCCTGCTGGCGGTGGATATACCCTGGCGGGACCCGGAACTCGAGCGGGACCTGGCCCGGTATCTCGAGCTTTCCCGGCGGATTTCCCTCCTCCTCGTGGCGGAGAGCGATGCGGGGCTGGCGGAGGCGCTGGCGGAAGAGGGTGGGCTCGTTGACGAGATAGTGGACCGGTGGCCCGCCTTCGCCGGGGTCGTCGGGAAAACGGCGACGGCGGAGGAAATCGTCCGGGGCGTCGGCGACCGCCGGATAGCGCTGGTCTATCACCTGGACGGCGACCGCCTCTGGAGCTGGTTGGTGGACGGCTACGGGGTCAGGGTCGTCGAGAGGCCGGCGCAGGCCGCCCGGAGCTCTGCCCGGGAGCTGGTCGGCCTGTTCACCTCCCGGGGCGACCCGGACCGTTTCGACGAGCTGGCCGCCGCTCTGGCCGCCGAGGTCATCGGGCCCTGGGCCGACGCACTCGACGCGGCGGACATTGACGAGCTTCTGATAATCCCCGACGGCGAGCTCGCCTACGTGCCCTTCGCCATCCTGCCCTTCGGGGGCGGCTGCCTTCTGGACCGCTTCCCGCTGGCCTACGCCCCGAGCTTCACCGCCTGGCTCACGCCCGTGAACGACACTTACGGCGAGCTGCCGCTGGTCAGCTTCGCCAACCCGACCACGGGGGACCCCCGGGACGACCTCCCCTTCGCCGAGAAGGAGGCGGAGAGCATCTCCGGCCTGTTCTCCGGCGGACCCGTCCCCTTCACCGGCAAGGCCGCCCTGGAGAGCCGTTACGACGAGCTGGCCGGCCGGGCCCGTAGGCTGCACCTGGCCACCCACACCCGGCTCGCCCCCGGCGATCCGCTCTCCTCGGCCCTTCTCTTTACGCCGGCGGAGGCGGAGGAGGGCGCGACACCCGCGAACGACGACGGCCTGTTGACAGTGAGGGAGATCCTCTCCCTGCCCCTGGAATGCGAGCTGGCGGTCCTCTCGGCCTGCGAGACGGCGGTGCCCGAGGGGGCCGACGGCCTGGAGTTCCTGTCCCTGGCGCGGGCCTTCCTCTACGCCGGGGCGGACGCCGTGGCCGCCACCTTCTGGCGCACCTCGGACATCGCCACCGCCATCACCGTCCGCAACCTCTTCCTGGGCCTCGCCGACGGCCTCCCGCCCGCCCAGGCGCTCCGGCTGGCCCAGCTTTCCACCCGGGACGATTTCCCAAGCCCGGCGTACTGGGGCGGCTTCGGCATTTTCACCCGCAGGACACCGTGAAGAAAACCGCCGTTCTTCTTCTTTTGATTCTAGTTATATGCGCCTCCGCCCGGCCCGAGTACGCGGACCGGGAGCGCAAGGACTGCGTCTACTGCCACCTCGATCCCCGGGGCGGCGGGGAGCGCAACGAGCGCGGACTCTACTACACGACCCACGGCCGCAGCCTGGCGGGGTGGGTCGAGACGGGGCACGAGGTCCCGCAGCCCCCGGTGACCGCCTCGCCGCTGTGGCTCGTCAAAAGCTGCCTGACCGTCCTGACGCTCCTGGCGGCGCTCACCGCGTACGTCCTCATCTACTCCTCCCGCCCGACGGCCAAGCGGGACCCGGAGAAGGGCGCGCGGCTGCGACGGAGCCACCGAATCTTCGGCTGGACGACCCTGGGGCTTTACGTCCTCGTGACAGTCATCTGCATCGCGGCTCACGGTATTCGCGGCAACACGGACCGCGTCGTGCTGCATTCGGTCATCGGGTTCGTCGGGCTGACGCTTCTGGGGCTGAAGGTGTTCATCGTCGAGAAGCGCTGGAAGCTGTGGCGGGTCTGCCACATCGTGGGCGGCGCGCTGCTGGTCGTTAACCTCGTCATGTTCGTCACCGGCGCCTGGTGGTATCTCATCGGTCGCTTCTTCTAGAGGGGTTGATATGCTCATCCGCAAGCTTGTATTTATCGCAGTGTTGACGGTAACGCTCGCCTCCGCCGGGCTCGACCGGCCCCGGTACGTCTGGTCGGAGCTCTACGAGCCGGGCATCGAAATCGCCGGCGAGGGCTACAGCCTCCGATGGACGCCGTGGACGGAAACCGCCGTCCTGGAACGGCACGGCCGGACCTTCGAGCTGGCGATGGACGACAACGGCTCTCTCCTGGGCTGCATGGACGGCTATCTCTACTTCGGCCAGCGGGACGGGTCGGAATTGCTCATCCGACGCATGCACACCGACGACGCCGACATGGGCTTCTTCGTGGACATGTACGAGCTAAACATACCGTCGTACTACGCCGACTTCGCCCTGTCGCCGGAGGGGGACCGGCTCGTCGTGGCCGCCGGCGGCGACGAGCACCGGGTGGAAGTCACCGTCTACGGCCTGGGGCGGGAGTGCGAAGTCCTTCAGGAGCGGACCTTCCCCGTGGAAACGGACCAGATCCGGGTCAGCGTCCACCTGCTCGAGTGGTCCGACGACGGGGAGTCGCTCTACCTGAACTTCCACCCCCACTCCCCGGCCTCGGACGAGTTCCTGGACCTGCAGCCGCTCCTGCGATGGAACCTGACGACCGACAGGGTGACCGAGGTTTTAGGCGAGGTCGGGTGGGTCCTCCCCGTCGCCGGGCGGGACGGCCGGACGGTCATCCTGGCCGAGGAAATCGTTGACGCTCCGGCGTCATGGACCATGCCCTGGGGCTGCCATGCGGGTTTCCCGCCCTGGGGGCTGGCCCGGTGGTGGGAACTGGACCCGGCCAAGGGCGAGCTGACCCCACTCATCTCCGCCGACCCCCCCGGCGCCGGACCCCTCTTCGACGGCGACCCCGAAACCGCGTGGCGTGGGGACGCCGTCACCGTGGACCTGGGTCGGCCGCTGCCCCTCGACGGCTTCCTGGTCGTCGGCGGTTACGCGGAAAGCGGGGAAACCACACCGGATGACACGGTAACCTGGGACACATGGTTCGAGCTGGCGCCCCACGAGAGCCCCTACGAGCTTCGTGGGAGCACCGAGCGCATCCCCGTGAACGGCGTGGTGGAGACCGTGGAACTCATGTGCTTCCCCAACAATCCGGACCGGGAGGAACGGGCGGTCACGGCGGAGTTGGTGCCGCTCTTCGCCTTCTGGCCGGTGCCGTGATTCGACCGACAGAGTCGCTAACGCTTGGCCCCCCGCCGGGGGCCTGTTATAATCGCCCCGTTGACGCGCACCTACTCATCAATCGAGCATAAATGCCGACCAGCCACGAGATAAAGCGCACCTACCTGGACTTCTTCGTCCAACGGGGGCACACCGAGGTCCCCTCGGCGCCGCTGGCGCCCCGGGACGACCCCAGCCTTTTGTTCAACTCGGCGGGGATGGTCCAGTTCAAGCCGTACTGGGCCGGGACGGTGCCCGTGCCTTTCAGCCCGGCCCGGGCCTGCTCCCTGCAGAAGTGCTTTCGGATGACCGACCTGGAGAACGTGGGCCGGACGCCGCGCCACCACACATTCTTTGAGATGCTGGGCAACTTCTCCTTCGGCGACTACTTCAAGGAAGAGGCAATACGCTGGGCCTGGGAGCTTTCCGTGGACGTGTACGGGATGGACCCGGAGCGCATCCACGCCGCGGTCTTCACCGACGACGACGAGGCGCACCGGCTCTGGCGGGAGATCATCGGCCTGCCGGCGGAGAGAGTCATCCGGTTGGGCGCCGAGGACAACTTCTGGGGTCCGGCGGGGAAGACCGGCGCCTGCGGGCCGTCCTCGGAGCTCTACTGGGACAACGGCCCCAAGCGCGGCTGCGGACGCCCCGACTGCCGTCCGGGGTGCGCGTGTGAACGCTTCGTGGAGTATTGGAACCTGGTCTTCCCCCAGTTCGACATGCAGCCCGACGGCACCCTGGCCCCCTTGAAAAACCGGGGCATAGACACCGGCCTCGGCGTTGACCGTCTGACGGCCATCCTGCAGGGGAAGGCCGGCGACTACGACACCGACCTCTTCCGGCCGATAATCGAGGCAACAGCGGTGATAGTGGGCCGCGACCCCGACGATCCGGCCGTCCGCCCAAAACTCTGGGCCGTGGCCGACCACGCCCGGGCGCTCACCGTGACGCTCGCCGAGGGGGTCATCCCCTCGAACACGGGGCGGGGCTACGCCCTGCGGAGGCTCCTGCGGCGGGCCGGCAGGCTCGGTTTCGAGCTCGGCGTCGAGGAGCCCTTCGTCTACCGGCTGGTGGACCCGGTCAACGACGTCCTGGGATTGAGCTACCCCGAAATGCTCCCCCGGGCCGAGCGGACGAAGGAGGCGATCTGCCGCGAGGAGGAGCGTTTCCTCGGCACTCTGGCCGCCGGGATGGAGGTGTTCTCCGGCATCGTCGGGAACCTTTCCGGGAAAATCATCTCCGGTCGCGACGCCTTTAAGCTGTACGACACCTTCGGCTTCCCGGTGGACCTGACGGCGGTGATGGCCGAGGAGCGGGGGCTCTCGGTGGACCTGGACGGCTTCGAAGGTGAATTGGAGGCGGCCCGGGAGACCTCGCGGGCCTCGGCCCGCTTCCACTCCGGCGACGGGGGGCCCACGGTGACCGGCCTGGAGAGTATTTTCCGCGGCTACGACGCGCTGGAGTTGGAATCCCGGGTCGTGGCGCTCTTCGACGCCGGCCACGAGCCGGTGGACGCTTTGGAAACGGGGGCGGAGGGCACGGTGGTCCTGGACGAGACGCCCTTCTACGCCGAGTCGGGCGGGCAGGTCGGCGACACGGGCGAGCTCACGACCGACTCCGGCGCCGTCTTCAAGGTTGCGGACACCCGGAAGGCCGGCCTGGCCCACCTGCACACGGGTACGATTAAAACCGGCTCTTTGAACGTCGGGGAGACCGTGCGGGCGGCGGTGGACGAATCCCGCCGACGGCGCATCCAGGCCCACCATACCGCCACGCACGTCCTCCACTGGGCGCTGCGCAAAGTGCTGGGCGAGCACGCCGTCCAGGCCGGCTCCTGGGTCGGACCGGACTACTTCCGCTTCGACCTGAACCACCCCCGGGCCGTCTCGGAGAACGAGCTCGAGGAAATCACGCGGCTGGTCAACGGGAAAATTCTGGAAAACGACCCCGTGCGTTGGCGGATAGTTACCCTGGACGAGGCCAAACGCCTCGGGGCGATGATGCTCTTCGGCGAGAAGTACTCGGGCGAGGTCCGGCTGGTGGAGACCGGGGATTTTTCGAAAGAGCTCTGCGGCGGGACGCACGCTAGGGCGACGGGCGAGATCGGGAGCCTGTACGTCGTGCAGGAGGGGGCGCTGGCGGCCGGTATCCGGCGCATCGAGGCGGTGTGCGGCATGGCGGCGGTGGAGCACATGAACCGGCGCGAGGGACTTCTGAACCGGGCGGCCTCCCTGGTCAAGGTCCCGCCGGCGGAGCTCCCCGGGCGCGTCGAGACCCTGCTGGAGGACCGCAGGACGGCCGAGAAAAAAATCATCGAGCTGGAGGAGCGCCTGGCCGCTGGCGGGAGCCGCAATCTGGCCAACGAGGCGGAGGTGATTGACGGGGTCAGGCTTCTCGCCGCCGAGCTCCCCGGCGTGGGCGCCAAGGCGCTGCGCGGCACGGTGGACCGCCTGAAGGAAGAGCTCGGCTCGGCGGTCATCCTCCTGGCCACGCGGGACGGGGACAAGGCGGTCCTCGCCTGCGGCGTCACCGCGGATTTGGTGGAGAGGCTCCACGCGGGAAAATTGATGGGCGAGCTGGCGCCTCTTCTGGGCGGTCAGGGCGGCGGGAGGCCCGACTTCGCCCAGGGCGGCGGAATTTTCCCGGACAAGCTCCCCCTGGTCTTCGCGAAAATCCGGGAGCTGGTGGGCGGGGGTCGCTGATGCCCAACGTCATCCGGCCGGAGGACATCGCCCCTTACCCCTGGCGGGCCGGGAGGGTGCTCATCCGGATTCTCGGGGCGCTGTGCCTGGGCGGCGGCATGTTGACCGCCCTTTCCCTCACCCTGGAGCCCGGGCTGGCCTGGTTCGACCGGCCGCCCCTGGGGCTCTCGACCTGGCTCTACGCGTTGTACGGCCTGTGGAGTCTGAATTTATGCCTCGCGGGCGCGGGCCTGCTCCTCGTGAAGGGATGGGGACGCTGGCTCGGGGCCGCGGCGGGGCTTTTCATCACCGCGGTGAGCGTTTACCCCCTGGCGTACAACTCGCTGGCCGGAGAGAAGGAGTGGGCGTGGGCCGCGGCGGCCGTCGCCGGAATCCTTCTGGCCTACTCCCTTTTAATGCCGCTGCGCCCGGCCTTCGGACCCACCCCCCCGAAGAGACAAGGGGCTTAAGCCCCTTGCCCTGGATAGCCGAGGAGTGACACCCCCGGCGCAACAAAAATCCCCCCGGGGCCGTATCCTAGAGGGACGGTTCGGGTTGACTCCGAACCGGGGGGGTGGCTATACTGGCGGAGAATGAGACACGGGGTTTAACCGAGCCGTAGGGGCGGGGCTCTGTCCCCGCCCGCGGACGACCGCAGAGGACTCGTCCTACGGATCGCCCCTACACGGCAAAACCCCTTGCCTTCCAAGAAACGACCACCCAAGGGGGACGCGGTGTCTTCGGAACAGAACAGGGTCGCCAACGCCCGCCACCTTTTCGAGCGGGGCCTGTACGCCGAGGCGCTCAACGAGCTGCGGATGGCGGTCGGGGAGGGCAGGGAGTACCCCGACGTGTACAACCTGATGGGCCTCTGCAACTCCATGAACTCCGACTACAAGGTCGCCGTGAGTTACTACCAGAAGGCCCTGGAACTGAACCCGGCCTACGAGGAGGCGCGTCTCAACCTTCTGATAACCCTTTCCGACCTGGGCAAGTACAAGGAGGCGGACGCCGAGCTCACCGCCATGCTCGCCTCGACGAAGATCCGGTCCGACGAGCTCAGCCCCGCCATCAAGTCTCGGCTGGCCGAAGGCTACCGCGAGCTGGCCGCCCTCGAGCTGGAGATGGGCCGCATCGAGCAGGCGGAGCGGCTGATTAACGAGGCGGTGGAGCTGGCGCCGTCCTACGTTGACCTGCTGGTCTTCCGGGGAAAAATCCTCCGCCGGGGCGGACGGCTCTCCGAGGCCGAGGAGGTCCTGGAGAGGGCCATCGCCCTCAACCCCAACTACCAGAACGGCCAGCTCGAGCTGGGCCTGGTGCACTTCCAGCAGGGAGCATACGACACCGCCAAGGGGCACCTTCAGAAGGCCCGGGACCTCTCGAAGGGGACCAGCCGCGAGGCGGAGCTATACATGTCCTTCTTGAAATCGAGGACCGAGGAGAAGCGGGGGCAAGGGGTTTAACCGAGCGAACCGAGCGAAGCGAGCTATGCCCTCGGTAAAACCCCTTGTCTCCTTATTTTTTTAAAGGTAAACGTTGAAGGCGACCCTCATCGTACCGGTCATCGCGCTCCTGTGCTGCGGCTGCGCCGTGGAGCTGCCCGACCTATTCTCTCTCACCGCCATGGAGTGGTTCGAGCTGGGCAAGGGCTACTATGAAAAAGAGGAATGGGAGGCGGCGCGGGGCTGCTTCGAGAACGTGATGATAGTGTACCCCTCGTCGAAATACGCCGACGACTCCCAGTTTTACCTGGGCATGGCTTACTACGACGAGGGGCTGTACCTGGAGGCGCAGGCGATATTCGAGGACATGGCCGCCAGCTACCCCAACTCGCCCTTGACCGACGACGCCCGCTACAACATCGGGCGGTGTTACTTCAAGCGCGCGCCAGACTTCCAGCGCGACACGGAGCTCATCAAAGCGGCCGTCGGAGAATACCGCCGCACCCTGAAACTCTTCCCCGGATCGGAGCTGACCCCCCAGATACAGGAGGCCATCCGGGAGGCCGAGGAGCTGGAGGCCCGCAAACTGGACCATATCGTCTACGTGTACCGCCGGATGGATCACCCGCGGTCCGTGATTCTCTACACCGACATGCTCCTGGGCAGCTACCCCGATTCCATGTACGTGCCGCGGAACCTGTGGCGCCGCGGGGAGGCGCTTCTGGATCTGGGTTACACGGACGATGCCCGGAGCGATTTCGAGCGGGTTCTGGCGGAGTACCCGGACGACGAGTACGCCGCGGACGCCCGCGAAAGTATAAACGGAATGGGTCCGCCCGTCGGGAGATCGGACGGTGAGTGAGGCGGGGCATTGATTTTATCCGGCCGCGGCCGGTTTTTTTTTCGCCTCGGATCGAAGGGCAAGGGGTTTCACCCCTTGTCTCCCACACTCCCTCCCCGTGACCTCCGCCGCGGCCCGACGCTTCGTTGTGGTAAAATCCTTCCGCTTGAATTTCCCCCAGACATTGGAAAATGGGCTCCATAGAAAAATACGCCCTCTTCGGCGGCAGCTACGATCCGGTGCACCTGGGCCACCTTCTCCTGGCGACCTTCGCCCGCGAGCGGCTCGGCCTGGACCGGGTGTACTTCATCCCCGCCGCCAGGGGACCCCACCGCGACCGCCCCCCGAAAGCCGCCCAATCCCACCGTCTCGCCATGCTCCGGCTGGCGCTCGAGGGCGAACCGACCTTCTTCCTGGACGACATCGAGCTCCGACGGGGCGGCGTCTCTTATACTTTAGACACGGTCCTGCGCTTCCGCGAGCTCCTCGGAGGGGAACCGGTCATTCTGGTGGGCGCCGACAACCTGAACGACCTGGTCGCCTGGCACCGGGTGGACGAGCTGGTCCGGCTCGCCCGCTTCGCCTACGCTCCGAGGCCGGGTAGCGTAATCATGCCCGAAAAGCTGCCCCCCGGGACCCGGGCGTCGGAGATTCCCATGCCCCCCTTCGGCGTGTCCTCGACGCTGGTGCGCGAGAGAGCCGCGGCGGGGCTCGGTCTGCGGTGGCTCGTCCCGGACCAGGTGGCCCGTTACATCGGGGAGAAGGGTCTCTACCGCGAATGAGACGAGGGGTTTAAACGAGCGAACCGGGCGAACCGAGCTATGCGAAGCGAACCGAGCTACGCCTCTGGCGAACCGAGCTTTAGCGAGCTATGCCCTCGGCAAAACCCCTTGCCTTGATGGCTGACAAATGCGGGGGGGAGTTTTATAATGGCTCCCCTCACGTGCGCGAATCGGCGTTCGAACCGTCGGGAAAGCTCGTCAAAGGTTGAGGCATGTCCACACGGGTGATGGTCGTTGACGATGATCCCGACATCCGCTCGATCGTCAAGACCGTGTTCGAGGGCGACAACTACACGGTTCGGACCTGCCCCTCGGGCGAGGATGCCTTGGAGCAGGTCAAGGTCTTCAACCCGGAGCTCATCGTCCTGGACGTGATGATGCCGGGGATGGACGGCTACCAGGTGTGCTCCGAGCTGAAGAAGGACTTCGAGACCGCCCACATCCCGGTGATACTCCTGACGGCCAAGCAGGACATCATAGACCTCGAGCGGGGCGTCGAGCACTCCATAGACGACTACATCGCCAAGCCCTTTTCCCAGCGGGAGCTCCTGGCCCGGGCGAAGATGGTCCTGTCACGCACGCGCTACCAGCTAGGCTGCAACCCGCTGACGGGCCTGCCGGGGAATCTGGAGATTGAGCACCGGCTCAAGGAGGTCATCCACTCCGGCAAGCCCTACTCCCTCTTCTACGCCGACATAGACCGGTTCAAAAGCTTCAACGACTACTACGGCTACGCCCGCGGCGATTCCGTCATCCGCCTCCTCACGCACTGCCTCGTCCAGGCCACCCGGGTGCTGGGCAAGCCGAAGGACTTCGTCGGCCACATCGGCGGCGACGACTTCATGATGCTCTGCTACCACCAGGACGCCGAGAAGCTGGCGAACCGGGTCATCGAGCTCTTCGGCGAAGGCGTGAGGGACTACTTCGACGAGGCCGACCTCAAGCGGGATTACTACGAGATAAAGGACCGCACCGGCTGCCTGCGGCGCCATCCCGCCACGCTCACCCTGACCGTCGTGCTGGTGTCGAGCGAGAAACGGCGGTTCGCCACCACCGCCGAGATCGCCGACGTCGTCACCGAGTTGAAAAAGTTCGGCAAGGGGAAACCGGGCAACATCGTTGTCCACGAGCGCCGGGGAACCACGGAGGGCGGCGCCGCGGACAGGAAGGGGGACTGCAAGGAGTGATCACGGGCAACCGGGCAGCCGTGGTCGAGGGGGCCAAGACGGGAAAACCCGAATCTCATCCCATCGAAGGGGTTGCGAGGGAACGGGCGAAGGTGTATTATACACCGGTACGGTAGGAATTTAACCGGTTCCACTCTACGGGGCTCAAACAATAGACTAGGGGTTTCGCCAGAGGCGTAGCTCGGTTCGCCATGTAGGGGCGACCCGTAGGACGAGTCCTCTGCGGTCGCCCGCGGGCGCGGGACTTCAGCCCCGCCCCTACGCTCGGTTAAACCCCATATTAAAGGCGGGTCAGGATCCATGCCGAAGGTTTTAATCGTGGACGACGAAAGGCACATCGTCGAAACTCTAACCCTGGCTTTCGAGAAGCGGGGTTACCAGGTCGTGGGCTCGTCCGACGCGACACAGTGCGTCCCCCTCGCCGACCGGGAAAAACCCGACGTCATAATCCTCGACGTCATGATGCCCGGGATGGACGGCTACGAGGTGTTCAACCGCCTGGGCGAAGACGACCGGTCGTCGCGGATCCCGGTGGTCGTCCTCACCGCGAAGCCCGACGAGATATACCGGCGCATCAGCGAGGGGATAGGAGCCAAGCTGCATCTGACCAAGCCCTTCAAGCCGTACGCGGTCGTCGAGCAGGTGGAGCGCATGCTGGACGAGCTCAGGAGCGTTCCGACGGCGCAGCCTTGACCCGCGCGGCGGGCGCGGACTTGGTGGCGTGACGGGATTCACCAGGAGACCCCATGGCCCGGATAATGATCGTGGACGACGAGCGGCACATCATCGAGACGCTGGGGCTCGCCTTCAAGAGCCGCGGCCATGAGACGATTTCCCTCTCCGACCCCGCCACCGTTCTCTCCGCGGCGATGAGGGAGCGGCCCGACGTCATCATCCTGGACCTCCTCATGCCGGGATTGGACGGCTACAAGCTGTACCACGACCTGATGGCCGACGAGCTTCTGGCATCAACCCCCGTCGCCATAATCACGGGCCACTCGGGGCCGCTCTATAAAAGAATCAGCCGAGAGATAGGCATCGCGCTGCACCTGACCAAGCCCTTCAACCCCCTCGAAGTAGTCAAACGCATCGAGAAGCTGATAGCTCCGGGTTCCGGGAGTGCCCGGGCGGATTAAACAACCTGTGTTGGAGCTTTCTTGGCCCACGAGATTGTCGGCATCCTGAGCCTTCTCGTCTTCGTCTTCACCGTCCTGGGTCCGCTTATCATGGTGGGCGGGCGACGGTTGATTCCGCTTCCGCTTCAGTCGCTGCTCGTAGTCGGGGCGCTGGTAAACATCGTCATGACCGTCGTGGCGATCTGGCTGGACGGCGGGTCGCTCAGCGAGATGCTCTCTCTGGGCTCGGCGGTGGGGTCCAACGTCATCCTCCTGCCCATCATGGCCATGGCCGGCGGTTTCCTGGTCGCCGGCGCTCTTGAAGGCTCGGGTGGCTTCGCCGCGCTGCGCGTCGTCATCAACAAGATGCGCGGCACCCCCCTGGGCATGGCGGGCACCCTGGTCTTCATCGCCCAGTTTTCCACCATCTTCGCCATGCCCTGCGGGCGGATCGCGGCGGCGGCGCTCCTGCCCGTCATCATCACCCTCGGCCCCGAGGGCGTGCGGCTGATCAATAAAAAACAGATGGTGGTCCTGGTCACGGCGCTGGCGGTCAACGCCGCGGCCAGTTGCGGGCCCAGCCAGATCGGCGGCATCGGGCAGATCGGCGAGGGCTTCCTCCAGCAGCTTGGGTTCCTGACCAGCTCCCAGGAATTCGGTATCATGATCGGCACCGCCTTCACCGCGCTCTTCATCAGCCTCTTCGTCACCCGCTTCGACCTGGACGAGAAGATCCGGCTCACCGAGGGCCGGCAGCTCGCGGTGAGTTCGGTCGGGGCCGCCGCTTCCACCGACACGGCCCTGGCCGAGAAGCACGACGAGGAGGTCATCGCCAGGAAGTTCAAGGCGCCACTCGTCGGCTACATCTCCCTGATCATCTTCCTGGTGGCGCTCGTCGGGGCGGTCTTCGGCCTCTTCGGCAAAACCCCGATCACCACGACCCTCCTGGTGGCCACGGTCGTCATCATGCTCATCGCGCGGCTCTCCATCCGGCAGGTCATCTCCGGGATCATCCTCCACCCCATCACCGCCCTGGTGGCCGGTTTTCTTATGGCCGGGTCGCTGGCGGTCTCGGGGGGATTCAAGTCGTTGAGCCAGGTGCTCGTCTGGCTGTCGGAGTTCAAGGTGGCCGGGGTCGGCCTGGGCGTGGCTGGCATGATCGCCCTCTTCGTCCAGCTCGAGACCATCATGCCCATGCCCTGCGGCCGGATTCTGGCGGCCGCGCTCCTGCCCATCGTCGTGGCCATGGGGCCGGCCACCGGCTGGATGCCCAACGCCTCGGGTCTTCTCACGTACAACCAGTTGGCCATCGTGCTGGCCGCCTTCATC
This sequence comes from Candidatus Coatesbacteria bacterium RBG_13_66_14, assembly GCA_001774505.1. Classification (GTDB taxonomy): domain Bacteria; phylum RBG-13-66-14; class RBG-13-66-14; order RBG-13-66-14; family RBG-13-66-14; genus RBG-13-66-14. The sequence continues at coordinate 29,053 of MFAF01000100.1, forward strand.
GTGAACGCTGCGGCGAGCTGCGGCCCCAGCCCCATCGGCGGCATCGGCACCATCTCCGAGGGGATGGTGCGCTCCGATATAGGATACCTGCGCAACGCCCAGAGCTACGGCATCATGGCGGCCATGACCCCCCTGGCGGCGCTGGTGATGCGCTTCCTGGTGCTCACCCACAACCCTTTCCGCCTGGAGAACCTGCTCATCTTTTTCGGCCTGCTCTTCGGCCTGTTCGTGTTCAACCTGGGGATGATCAAGCTCGTCAATCCCGCCACGTTCAAGAAGCGGCGCACGCCGACCCAGGAAAAGGAGAAGAGCCTGGCCACCTGGGTCGCGTTCCTCCTGGGCGGCGTCTTCTCCGGCATGGTCATCACTTTCACCCTGTTCTGGCCCGACCAGGCCTCGGGCTTCGCCAGCTCCGGACCCCTCCTGGTTTACCTTCTGCAGGGGGCCGTCGGGGGGGCCATCGCCGGAGCCCTGCTCCTTTTAACCTAGGGAGAACGCTGGAACCCGGCTCGGTATTGACCTGGATCGCCTTTCTGATTGGCGGCGCCCTTTCCGGGGCGGTGATAGCCTACGCCATGGACTTCCGGACGCGAAAGGGCCTTCTGCAGGGGGCCCTGGGAGGGATCATCGCGGCGATTCTGTACATGATAACCTGACACCAGCGAAATGCCCGCCCACGGAAGGCGCGACAGCACGTGCTTGACGTAACGAGCGAGAATCAGTAAATGGCGAAGAACGATAACAAAGACGAGCGGATAGTTTACGGCCCGCCGCGCGACGAGATCGAGGTCTTGCCAGGCGTCCGGCGCTACCAGTTCATCTCCAAGTCCCAGCACCGGATGCTCACCAAGAACCTCAACCGCATCGCCATGGTCATCATCGCCCTCAGCCTGGCCTTTGTAATTTTCAAGGCCATTTTCTCCGGCACCGGCTACTCGGTTTACTGCCTGGAGGATCGCAGCTGCATGCGCGTTCTTTCCCAGCCCGAGGGACAGAATTGCCCCGAGTACATCTACCCCGTGGAGATGGTCGTCGCGTCGAGGACGGCCGACTACGACCGTTTCATCCGCCAGGGCGGGCTGCGCTGCACCCAGTGCGGCAACTGCACCAAATGGTGTATCCTGGACATAAACATCCCCGAGCTGGCGGCCCGGATGCAGGAGTTGACGCTGGAGGCCCTGGCCGAGGGCAAGGTTGACGCCGGGCTCGTCCTCGAAGAGGGCTTCGTGGACCCGCAGAGCCGGGAACCTTTGACCGAGGCGGCCGCCCTCGCCCGCTACTCGAAACCGGGCTACGAGAAGGTGCTCAAGCTCTACCGCGAGATGCAGGGCATCATCCGGGAGAGGGAGGTGAACATTGCCGTCCGCTAGGGCGACCACGGCCGGGGAAGCGCCCGGGAGGGGGAAGGCGCTGGTGGCTAAGCTCATGCCGAGCCGCCCGTGGCGCATCGCCCTCGCCACCACCCTCATCGCGGTCTTTTTCCCCGCCTCCCGCCTGATCCTTCTGCTGATTCTCGGCGCGAGCTTCCTCATCGTCGGGCCGGCCGCCCGCTGGGCGAAGAGGAACCGTCTCGTCCTGGTACTTCTAATCCTGGGGGTCCCGACGCTCTTCATGGGCGCGGGCTACGTTTTGGAGGACGCCAAACGGATTGATTTCGACGCCCTCCAGCCCGGCACATATACCGGCCACGGGGTGGGGAAGAACACCATCGAGCCCCTCGAGGTCACGGCGGTGGTGGGCGAGGACGGCTCGCTCGCGCTTTCCGTCACCGCGCAGTCGGAGAGCCGGGGGCGTCCCGAGGTGGACCGGGCCCTGGCCGAGGTTCCCGCCGTCATCGCGTTGTCGAGAAGCCTCGAGGTGGACGCCGTCTCCGGGGCCACCTTCACCACCGACGGCATCGTCGCGGCCAGCCGGGAGGCGCTCACCGGGGCCGGCGGCGCCGACAAGCAGCCCTGGCCCATCCTGGCGCTGCGGTGGCTCACCGTGGCCGAGCCCTCACGCGAGACCCTTTTCCAACTGTGCATCATCTACGGCATCATCTTCCTGCTGGACTTCATGATATCCGGCGTCATGGTCCGCAACACCGGCGAGAGCCTGAACTGCTACAACTGCCAGGCCTGCGTCGGCGTGTGCCCCGTGGGGCGGGTGGAGGACGACGTGCCGCT
>MFAF01000100.1:31246-32535 GCA_001774505.1 Candidatus Coatesbacteria bacterium RBG_13_66_14
TGAAAAAGGCCCATAATATCGTCAGGTTCATTCATCTGAAATCGCGTAATTTCCCGGGGGCTTCCATGCGTAGTACGAAATCCAGGGTTTTAACCTTTTTCTCCGCTCTCGGCCTTCTCGCCGCGGGCTGCTCCGTCGAGGTGCACACCTTCAGCCACTACAGGCCCACGGCCAAGGTCGACGCGGAACCCACTCCCTACACGGTTTTCATCGAACCGGTGAGCATCCACGGCACCTTTACCACCGACACCCGTTTCCCCAACCTGACCGACTACCTCACCGAATCGTGCAAGTACTACGCCTTCGAGAAGGGATTGTTTTCGGAAATCGTCAACGCCGGGGAGTCCGACCTCATCCTGAAGGTGGACCTGCGCAGCTTCAACTGCGAGCAGGAGAACGAGGGCTGGGGGCTGGTCCTGGACATCTGCGGCGGCGCGTACGCCGCCGGTGCCGTCGTGAGTCTTACGACGGACGCCCAGGAGCTGCACAAGATGTGGCCCGTCTACCTCGGCCTCTCCGTCGCCTGCCTCGTGCCCGGGCTTTTGATCCCCTACACGAAGGCCGAGCTGGAGCTGGACGTCGAGCTCCTCGACCCTTACACCCGCGAGACCTTCTACGAGGGGACGTTCTACGGCCGGGGGCGCTCCGAGGACGGCGAGGGCTTCGACGAGGCGATGCGCCAGGCCGTCAACGAGGCCCTCGACGGCGCTTTCACCATGTTGACCCCGGCGGTCCGCGACCTGGACTTCGCCCCGGGAGGCGGGGCCGGCGCCCATCTGAGCGAGGCCACCCGCATCGCCATCCTGGACTTCGAGCCCCTCGGCGTCCCCGAGACCGAGGCGGCCACGGTGAGCGAGCTATTCCGCTCGGCCCTCTTCAACACCCGGCGATTCATGGTCATCGAACGCAGCCGCATGGGGGAAATCTTCGAGGAGCAGGGTTTCGTCCTGTCGGCCTGCACCGACGTGGAGTGCGCCGTCACCGCCGGCGAAATCCTGAACGTGGAGGTCATCCTTCTCGGCTCCCTATCGAAGTTGGGCTCCAAGTACATCCTTAGTGTGCGCGGCGTGGACGTGTCGGACGCCAGGGTCGTCCTGAACGAGACGGCGGAGCACACCGGGGCGGTGGAGGAGCTCTCGGAGGTGGTCAACCGCCTGGCGCGCAAGGTGGCCGGAGGGTCCGGCGGGATGTGACGGGGACCGGGGTGGCGCGGAGGACGGGACTCCCGACGGTGGGGGTTCCGCCGGGGGGAGTCATCCGGCAGCGTTGTATTTCTCATCGGCCGCCCG
>MFAF01000100.1:32636-34193 GCA_001774505.1 Candidatus Coatesbacteria bacterium RBG_13_66_14
CCCCCATGCCCCACGTGGAGAACCTCTCGGAGTACCTGACCGGGGCGACGGCGGATTATCTGAATTACGCCGGTCTCTTCGCCGAGGTCGGCGCCGGGGGTGTCGCGGACTACACGCTGGCGGGCGAGGTGTCCAGCTTCTACCTGGCCATCCGCACGCCCACGGGCTGGATAATCCTGGCCATCGCCGGCTCCGTCGCGTTCGTCGTGGGGATGGGGGCCCTGGGCATCTACCTCATCGCCCACATCGCCACCTGCTCCGAGTTCGTCATCCCCGGGTGGGTCTAGTGGACCATGGGCGGCGGGGCCGCGGCCACGACGGCGGGCGCCATCGGCGGGCTCGTGAGCGAATACCTGGCCGCAGGGCTCGTGATGAACTACGAACTCAAGGACGCCGAGGGTCGGACTATCCTCTCCGGCAGCTACACCGGCAACGCCGAGGACGCGGACCTTGAGGCGTACAACCGGGTCGTCGCCGCCGCCACCAACGACTGCCTGGACAAGCTGGCGACGGACCTCGCCGCGGCCCTGGCGCCTTAAAAAAATCACACGCCCCGCGGGGCGTCACCCGACGGTCAACGAACATGCCAGCCATCAAAGAACGCGACCTGAAGCAAATCCAGCGGACCCTGGACCGCATCTTCGACATGAAGGAGCCCCCGGTGGCGCGGACCCGGCTCCTGTCCACCGGCATGGAGCTCTACAACCGCCTCCACTCCGAGGGGCGGGACCTCGCCTCGGACAAGGGGTGCATCGCCTGCGGCAACTGCGTGGATTCCTGCCCGGTGCTGCGGCGCGAGCCGGAGAGGCTGAAGCGGACGGGCCAGCGGACATCCATGGCGCTGGAGTCCATCGTGGGCGAGGACTGCGAGCAGTGTTACTCTTGCGCCCTGGCCTGCCCCCAGACCGACCTGGACATCAAGCAGTACATCGTGGACAAGCGCGTGGTGGAGACCCTGCCCAAGAGCAAGACCCTCAACCAGTTGGATCGCTACTTCGCGGCGCTCATCGGGCTTCTGTTCGGCATCCTTCTGGGCATCCTCATCGCCTGGTAGGCCGGGATTTCCCGAGCCGGAACCATTTTCATTTCAACCGCAAGTCAAACCTGGAGCACGAGCCATGGGTGAAGAGGGCAAAGCGAGGATGTTGGACATCTACATCATGGGCAAGAAGTACCAGGTGCCCGAGACGCTGACCATCCTCAAGGCGATCGAGTATTCGGGTTACCAGTTCATCCGGGGCTGCGGCTGCCGCGGGGGCATCTGCGGCGCCTGCGGGACGGTGTACCGCACCGCCGGTGACTACAAGCTCAAGAGCGGCCTCGCCTGCCAGACCGTGGTCGAGCCCGAGATGTACCTGGCCCAGATACCCTTCTACCCGGCCAACAAGGCGACCTACGACATCGAGAAGCTCGAGCCCACCGCGGAGGCCCTCATCGAGCAATACCCCGAGCTGTTGCGCTGCATGGGGTGCAACGCCTGCTCGAAGGTCTGCCCCCAGGACCTGGAGACGATGGAGTACATGTCGGCGGCGATGAAGGGCGACCTGGAGCGGGTGG
>MFAF01000100.1:34216-36713 GCA_001774505.1 Candidatus Coatesbacteria bacterium RBG_13_66_14
ATGTGCGGGCTGTGCGCCAGCCGCTGCCCCGGCGAGAACGTGCAGTACAACATCGGCATCCTCGCGCGGCGCCTCTACGCGCGCCATCTACTCCCCAAGGCCCCCGACCTCGCGCGCCGGGTCGAGGAGATAAAAAACGGCAGGTACGACGAGGAGTTGGCCGTGCTGGTCAAGGCCACGGACGAGGAGCTCGCGCGGCGGTACAAGGAAACTCAGGCCGACATCGAACCCGATTGACCCTTTCACGAAACGGCTCGGGGCCTTCCAAAACCCCGATTGGAGCGATTACCAGTCAGAGGAGTTTTCGATGGGTTACACCCCCGAACTTAAGGAGCTGGTGGAGAAGGTGGCCGCCACCCGGGAGCGGCGTATCGCCCGGCGCATGGCGCCCAAGCGCATCGTCGCCTACCGCGAGGACAAGGGGCCCTTCCGCGACATCCGCGACCTCTCCCGCGTGCCCGGCATAGACGCCGAAATTTTTGAGGTGGTAAAGGACCAGGTATCCCTCACCGACGAGCCGGGCAAGGTCAACCTCAACACCGCCGACGACCAGGAGCTGGGGAAACTCAACGGCATCGGCTACTTCAAGCCGATGACCCTGGCGGAGCGGGACCAGGTGCTGAAGAAGTTCCACCCGGACCGCAAGGACACCGGGATGCGCAACCTCAAGGTGGGGCCGAGCAAGGGCGACCGGGCGGTGGACGAGTTCGCCGACCTCGTCGAGGCCCACTCCCTTCTGGCCGGTGTCAAGCTTGACCTCGAAAAGGTCGAATACCGCGCCGACGTGCTGGTCATCGGCGCCGGGGGAGCTGGGGCTTCGGCCGCACTCATGGCCCAGGGGGAGGGGGCTCGGGTCCTTCTGGTAACCAAGCTCCGTCACGGCGACGCCAACACGGTCATGGCCGAGGGCGGCATCCAGGCCGCGGACAAGCCGAACGACAGCCCGGCCATCCACTTCCTCGACGTCATCGGCGGGGGACACTTCTCCAACGACCGGGAGCTGGTCGCTGCGCTCACCCACGACGCGCCGCTGGTCATCGAGTGGCTCGAGCGGCTGGGCGTCATGTTCGGCAAGAACGCCGAGGGGGTCATGCACACCCTCCACGGCGGCGGCACCAGCCGCAAGCGCATGCACTCGGCCGGCGACATGTCCGGCGCCGAGATCATGCGCGTGCTGCGGGATGAGGTCCGCAACCACCCCCAGATCGAGGTCGTGGAGTTCTCCCCCGCGGTGGAGCTCCTGCTGGACGAGGCGGGGCACTGCGGCGGCGCGGTTCTGAAGAACCTTGAAACCGGCGATTTCATGGTGGTACGGGCCGCCGCCACGATCATCGCCACCGGCGGCATCGGTCGGCTGCACATCCAGGGCTTCCCCACCACCAACCACTACGGCGCCACCGCCGACGGGCTCATCCTCGGCTACCGGGCCGGGGTGAAGCTGCGCTTCATGGACTCGGTTCAGTACCACCCCACCGGCGCGGTGTACCCCGAGCAGAACGTGGGCCTTCTGATAACCGAGAAGGTCCGGGGCTTGGGCGCTGAGCCGGTGAACGTGGACGGCGAGGACTTCGTCTTCCCCAAGGAGCCCCGCGACGTCGAGGCGGCGTCCTTCATGCGCGAGTGCCTGGAGCGCGGGAAGGGCGTCCTGACCCCCACCGGTCGCCACGGCGTCTGGCTCGACTCGCCCATGATAGAAACCATCCAGGGGCCGGGCACCATCCAGCGCGAGCTCCCGGCCAAGTACAAGCAGTTCATGCGGCACGGGATAGACATCTCCAAGGAGCCGATGCTGGTCTACCCGACGCTGCACTACCAGAACGGCGGGCTGGCGATCAAGCCCGACACCTCGACGGAGATTCCGGGCCTCTTCGCCGCCGGCGAGGTCGCCGGAGGGATTCACGGGCGCAACCGGCTGATGGGCAACAGCCTGTTGGACATTACCGTCTTCGGACGCCGCGCGGGGGTTTCCGCGGCCAAATACGCCCGCGGCGCCAAGGTGGGCCAGCTCTCACTCAAGCACGTGGAGGAGTACGAACGGGGGCTGAAGGAAGCCGGCATCGAGACCGACCGCAAGAGCCCCATGCTCCTCCCCGATTACCGGTACAAGACGGGGTAACCCCGAGCGACGATTCAAAATGGTGAAACGACTCCCCTTCCTGTTGCTCGTCCTGGCCGCGGTCCCGGGGCATGCCGTGGACCTGGACGTCGCGTGGAACCCCGAGACGAACCAGAACGTCATCGGCGTCGTGGACGTCTCCGGGGTGTTTCACTACCGCTACGGCAGCGACCTGGAGCTCGAGCTGGCCGGTCTCGCGGAGGGGGAGACGTCCGGCGAGCGGAGCGAAGTCCTGCGATGGGACCCCGCGGGTGGGTACTATGTCCAGGGGAAGCGGTGGAGCTGGGTCACCTCGGGGGACCCGTGCCCCGGCGAAGGTCCGTACGAGCTGGTGCTGCACTGGGACCAGCAGGTCGAAAACTGGACCTCCATCGTCATGGA
>MFAF01000101.1:0-3030 GCA_001774505.1 Candidatus Coatesbacteria bacterium RBG_13_66_14
GGCCCCCACGTCATCGTAAACGAAGAATGCCGAGACGGAAAACTCCCCCGACCGGCCCACCCGCCCCCTACGCCGGCCGGAACGCCCGCACCCGCCTCACGCCCGACGCGCACCACGCGGCCAGCCGGCGGTCCTCCCGGATGCGCGGGAAAGCGGTCATCGTGCGCTTGAAGGCCCCCGTCGGGCTAGCCCCCACCCCCAGGAGGAAACCGAAGCTCCCCCGCATCAGGTGCACCCTGGGCGGGCGGCGCAGGCTCGAACGGCGGTCACGGGGAATGTTGACCATCGGCTGTCCCGGCTGCGGAGGAAAAAAGTAACCTACCTGAAAAGGCCCGCCGTTGTCAAGGAACCGGAAAATTGGGACCCGGCCGTTGTATAATGTAATGTGAAAATGTACTCGTATCGGAGGCGGCCATGAACCTGCGTGCGCTCCCGTTGCTCCTCCTGGCCACCACCCTCTCGGCGCTGGCCACCTTCGAGGTCGTCCTTCAGCCTGACGCCGACGTGGGCAAGGACTCGTACACGCTGTGGGGACAGGGCAACTTCGGCAACCGCTACAACCTGTTTGTTTCGGAATCCGACGGCAGGACCTACCTCGAGTTCGTCGAGCTGGATGATTACTCCGGCGAGGGACTGACCCTGGTCTCGGCCGAGCTTGGCGTCTACGTCTTCGGAATCGTCCACGACCGGCCCAACTCTCGCGGCGGGCTTTTAATCGCCCCCGCGGATGAGGCCTGGGAGGAGATGACGATCACCTGGAGCAACCAGCCCGACCCCCTCTACCAGTACGAACTGGAAGGGTCGGTCGATGACGACTCACCCTCCGACCACTGGGATTATCTGGACGTGACCGGGATCGTCGCCCTATGGCTGGACGAGACCATCCCCAACCACGGTTTCGTCATATACAACCATCAGGGCATTTTTGATGTCGAGTTCACGTCGAGCGACGCGGTGGGCTATTGGCCCAAGCTGACGCTGACACTGGACAACCCGGCGGTCGAGGAGGCCTCCTGGGGCGCGATAAAGGCCGGTTTCTGACCCGGCGGGCATTTCTACGCCTTGACTGTCGGGAATCCGCCGGTTAGACTTCCCCCGTCATGCCGCGCCTGCGCATCCACGTCACCGGCACCGTTCAGGGGGTCGGCTTCCGGCCGTTCGTCTTCCGCCTGGCGCGGGAGCTGAGCCTTTCCGGCTTCGTTTACAACGACGCGTCGGGGGTCTGGGTCGAGGCCCAGGGGACGGCCAAGGCGCTGGACCGGCTCGTCCGCAGGCTGAAGGACGACGCGCCGCCGCTGGCAAGCGTCAATGACGTCGAGGCCGCGGAGATTCCCGAGGCCGCCGGGGCAGCGTTCACCATCCGCGAGAGCCCCCTTTCCGGCGCCGAGATGACGCTGGTCTCGCCGGACGTCGCCACCTGCGCCGACTGCCGGGCGGAAATCTCCGACCCCAAAGACCGCCGCCACCGCTACCCCTTCACCAACTGCACCAACTGCGGCCCCCGGTTCACCATCATCCGGGATATGCCCTACGACCGGCCGCAGACCACCATGGCCGGGTTTCCCCTTTGTCCCGACTGCGCGCGGGAGTACGGCGACCCGGCCGACCGCCGCTTCCACGCGCAACCGGTCTGCTGCCCGGTCTGCGGCCCGCGGGTGAGCCTCGTTGACCCGGCGGGGAAGACGCTGGCCGAGGCCGAACGGGCGTTCGGAGAAGCGGTCAAGTTGTTGAAGAAGGGAAAGATACTGGCCGTCAAAGGCCTGGGCGGCTACCATCTGGCCTGCGACGCGCTCGATGAACGGGCCGTGGCCGTATTGAGAAAGCGCAAGGTCCGGCTGGAAAGGCCCTTCGCCCTGATGTTCCGCGACCTGGAGGAGATAAAGCGCTACTGCGTGGTGGACGAGGCCGCGGCGGATCTTTTGGAATCCAACCGCGCCCCCATCGTCCTTTTGCCGATGAAGGAGGACGGGGAGCGCGTCGCCCCCTCGGCGGCCCCCGGCCAGCGCCGCCTGGGCGTCATGGAGCCCTACACCCCGCTGCACCACGTTTTGATGGCGGACTTCGGCGGGCCGCTCGTGCTGACCTCGGGCAACCGGGCCGACGAGCCCATCGTCTACACCGACGCCGACGCGCTCGACCGGCTGGGGGGCATCGCCGACGCCTTCCTGACCCACGACCGGCCGATCCACCTGCGCTGCGACGACACGGTGGCCACGGTGCTGCGTGGCGGGCCGTACCTCGTCCGGCGGTCGCGGGGCTGGGCGCCGGAGCCGGTTCACCTCCCGAAACCGCTGCCGGTCCACCTTCTGGCCGCCGGCGCCGAGCAGAAGAACACCTTCGCCCTCGGGCGGGAAAACCTGGCCTTCGTCTCCCACCACATCGGCGACATGGAGAACCCGGCGGTCCTGGCGAGCTTCGAAGAGGGCGTCGAGCATTTCAAGCGCCTGTTCAAAGTCCGGCCGGAGGCGGTGGCCTACGACCCGCATCCCGAGTACCTGCCGAGCAAGTGGGCCCTGGAACAGGACCTGCCGAAAATCGCCGTTCAGCACCACCGGGCGCACACGGCGGCCTGCCTGGCCGACGCGGGCCACGACGGACCCGCGATAGGCGTCGCCTGGGACGGCACCGGCTACGGCGACGACGGGGCGGTCTGGGGCGCGGAGCTTTTCCTCGCCGGGGAGGGTTCGGACTGGCCGCGGCTGGCGCATCTGGACTACGTGCCGCTGGCCGGCGGGGCCCAGGCCGTGCGGCAACCATGGCGCATGGCGGCGGTCTGGCTCGAGGCGGCGGGAATAGACCCCTACGCGGTGCCCGGTTTCGGTGAAAAACTGAAAAACGAGGAGTGGGGGCTGGTGAAGCTCGCGGCGGAGCGGGGCATCAACTCGCCGCCCACCAGCTCGGGCGGGAGGCTCTTCGACGCCGCGGCCGCGATTCTGGGCGTGCGCCACGAGGCGCTCTACGAGGGCCAGCCCGCGGTGGAGCTGGAACAGCTCGCCGAGGAGGACGAGACCGGGGCTTACGGGCTGGACC
>MFAF01000101.1:3068-3406 GCA_001774505.1 Candidatus Coatesbacteria bacterium RBG_13_66_14
CCGCTGTTCCGGGAGCTGGTCGGGGATTTACGGACGGGCGTTTCGCGGGAGACCATCTCCGCCCGCTTCCACCGGGGGCTGGCCCGGGGCATCGCCGCCGCGGCCGTCCGGGCGGCGCGGGAGAACGGCATCGCGCACATCGCCCTCACCGGCGGCTGCTTCCAGAACCTGCTGTTGACCGAATGGACGGCGCGGGAAATCGAGGCCGCGGGGCTCACGGCGCTCCTGCACCGGCGGGTGCCGCCCAACGACGGCGGGATCTCCCTGGGGCAGTTATTCCTGGCGGGGCGCATCCTGCGCGAAGCGTAGGGCTGCCGCATGTCCCTTCCCCCCTCTGG
>MFAF01000101.1:3521-4136 GCA_001774505.1 Candidatus Coatesbacteria bacterium RBG_13_66_14
CGCAGGTGAGGGTTGCATGTCCCTTCCCCCCTCTGGGGGGAAGGATAGGAAGGGGGGTGTAGCGGCCCCCCTCCCCCCTCTGGGGGGAGGGCTAGGGAGAGGGGTCAAAAAACGGCGGGGATTAAAATCCCCGCCCTACATTTCGGCGCACACCGGCCTACTACCCCGCGTCCTTCGGAATCAGCGACACGCCGTCCATCTCCGGCAGCGGCTCCAGCCCCAGGAGCTCCAGAATCGTCGGCGCCAGGTCAATAATCTCCGGCAGCTTCGCCAACGTCCACGGCTGATTGGTGAGGAACACCCCCGTCACGATTCCAGGATCCAGCGAGCAGTGGTCGGCGGACCACTTCTTCCGCTGGTCCCGCAGGATTGCCGGCTCGATGCCCCCCAGCGAGCACTGCCAGCTCACCCGGTACCCCTCGTAGAACCCGACCAGGATGTCCGGGAAGAACTCCATGGCGTCGCCGTGATAGACGACGTCGCCGCGGTACACGTTGCGCACCACCGGCATCGGGTCGGGCCGGAGAGGGTCGTCGAGGGCGTAGACGCGGTCGCCCTCCTCCTTGGGCCGCGGACCGTGCGGCGGGTTGGTGTCCCCCAGCAGCAGCAGCTTGC
>MFAF01000101.1:4174-5759 GCA_001774505.1 Candidatus Coatesbacteria bacterium RBG_13_66_14
GGAGCCACGATGCCCCTGGCCTCGCGCCCCTCTAAATTGATGTAAATCTCCCCCAGCCCCAGGGCGTACGCCACGGATTTATCCCAGTCCACCCCGGCGAAGAAGAGCCCCTGTTGCCCGAAGAGGTCCTCCAGGTTGTACTCCTCGGTCCGGTAGCCCTCCTCGAGGACCAGGTAGCCGTTCTCGACGAGCCAGTTATTGAGGTTCACGTCGCGGCGGTAGGAGCCGAACCCGTGGTCGCTCATCACGATGAGAACGTCCTCGGGGTCCATGTGCTCCACGAACCACCCCACCACGCCGTCCATCCACCTGTACACCTCGAGGATAGCCCGGCCGTGGAGCGCCTCCAGGTCGGCCGAGTACATGGGGTGGTCGGTGTCCAAGAGGCGCCACATGATGTGCTGCACCCGGTCCGTGCACTGGAACACCGCCACGGTCAGCTCCGGATGGTTCTTCTCGTAGAGGTAGCGGGTGATGTTGAAGCGGTCGTTGGCGACCTTCCACAGGTTCTCCATGAAGGTGTCCTCGCCGATGCGGCCCTCGGAGATGGCCCAGGTGTCTATGGCCCACCCCTGGGTGTAGTAGAGCCCGACCTCCTCGGCCACCTCGGCCGACAGGCACTCCGGGCAGGAGATGGGGAAGGCCGGGTTGCGCGGGTCGAAGTTGATGGGGTGCAGGTAGACCCGCAGCGGCTCCGTGGATAAAAGCTTGAACTGGCTGATGCCGTCCACCGTGATGAGCGCGTTCACGCGGAAGTCGAACTCGACGAAGTCGCTCCACTCGCCCTCGGCGAGGACCACGTTCTGGTCGCCGACGTTCAGGCTCACCGAGCCGTCGTCCAACAGGCGCCCCTCTACGGGTAGCACAATCTCCTCGGGGGTGTCCAGGTAGGCGAGCTCGTCGGGGTCGAGCGCCCGGACCAGGGCTTCCTCGCGCAGCTCGCGCTTGTTGTCGCGGATGACGGGGTTGCGCGGCCCCTCGACGGGCAGCTCGAAGGAGCCGTCGCGTCCCACGGTGAGGTGGTAGAGCTTCCCGCCGAACTCGGTGTCCTCCTCGATGCCCGGCGGCAGGTCCTCGGCCCAGTAGAAGAAAGTCCCCATGGTGGCCCGCACGTCGGGCACCCCGAGACCGGAGAGCACCTCCCCCGTGGCGCACGGGCAGGGGAAGGTCACCGGAATCTGCATCAGCACCTGGTGGACGTCGGCCGCGCTGGCCACGTCCCAGAAGGGCGTCCCCTGCCGTGTGCACCACACCTTGGGCATGGTCGTCGGGATGAGGTCCCACAGGAACTCGGCCTCCGAGGATTCCAGCATGGCGAAGACGGGGGTGTAGGTGTGGGGATCGCGCAGGAGGAAATCGAAGATGCCGTGCTTGCCGGGGTTGGCCCCGGTGGCGAAGCTGGACCAGCTCACCGGGCTCTGGGCCGGGATGGTGGGCACAAGCGGGCTGTAGGTCCCCCGGTGGGCCAGGGCCGCCAGGTTGGGCAGAAGCGACTGGCCGGGGTTCTCGGGGTCCTCGGCGGCCATCCACTTTTCCAAGAGGTCCGAGTCCACGCCGTCGAAGCCGAGGACGACGACCCGGTGGT
>MFAF01000101.1:5804-6115 GCA_001774505.1 Candidatus Coatesbacteria bacterium RBG_13_66_14
AGAAGAGGACCACCAGCCCGACGACTATCGCCAGGCGCAGGCCCCAGCGGAAGGGGAGCGCGAGGCGCTTCGGTGAGTCGGCCATGAAAAAAACCTCGGAGGGTTGTTATCGCGTGCAAATTATACCACAGTTTGTGCGGTAATTCCGACGCACACTGGCGCGCCGCGTCAATCCGGAGCGGTTCATTTTGACCCGAGGACCCGGACCTTGCGCCGCCGCCCGGCGTGGCCTATAATCGCGCCGGTCTCCAGCCCCCGCGAAAGGACCCCCAATGCGCAGAATCCTCGTCATCCTGGCGGCCGTGGCGGCG
>MFAF01000101.1:6134-8690 GCA_001774505.1 Candidatus Coatesbacteria bacterium RBG_13_66_14
GACGTGGGCACGGTGCGCATCTCCCACGAGGGCGACGTTTACCTGGGCTGCTTCTTCCCCAGGGAGAGCGGGCTGGACCCCCTGGTCGGCGCGGGGCTGGCCCGGACACGCGACGGCGGGCGGACCTGGGACACCTGGACCGCCGCGGACGGCCTGGGCAACGACGCCGTGTGGGACACGGAGTCCGACGGGGAGGGGACGATCTGGGCCGGGTGCTGGTCGGGCGGGGTGGCGATCTCCCACGACGACGGCGACACCTGGCACCGGCGCGTCCCCAGCGAGCAGCTTTACGGCGACAACGTGTTCGCCCTGGCGCGCACGGACGAGTACCTCTTCGCCGGCACCGGTGCTGGCCTGGCCGTCTCCACCGACTCGGGCGACACCTGGGAGCTCCAAGGCGTGCCCAACGTGGGCCAACCCTCGAGCCAGGTGGTGGGCTTCGTCGAGGTCCAGGAGAAGGACGAGGGGCCCTGGGTCTGGGTCGGGACCGTGAGCGGCGGGGCCGGCGGCTGGTACGGCCTGTGGCTGGTGCGCTGGAACGAAACGTACTGGGGCTGGACCAAAATCGCCGCGGAGACCACGCCGGGGCTGAACTCCAACGCCATCTTCTGGATCGAGCCCGGCGCGGAGGGCCACCTCTGGCTCGCCACCGCCTACAACGGCCCGGGCCAGATAGGCGGCCTCTCCCACCGCTTCCCCAACGGCACCTGGGAGACCATCACCGGCCGCGGGCTTTTTTCCAACAGCATCTACTCCGTCTCCACGGTGGACAACACGACGATCTGGGCCGGGACGCCGGTGGGGCTGCACGTCTCGCGCGACGGCGGCGCCTCATTCGACATCATAGACTTCCAGCCGCGTTCGGGCTTCGTGGACGAGCCGATCGCCTACGCCTTCCCCAACCCCTTCTCGCCCATGGGCCACGGCGTCTGCACCATCCGCTTCAGCGTCTCCGGGCACCCGCTGACCCACGACGCGGTGGTGGACATAGACATCTACGACCTCGAGGGGCGCCACGTCAAAAGCATCGTGAAGGACGAGGTGTACCAGGGCGGCTTCGAGTACCAGAAGGACGTCTGGGACGGCGCCGACGCCTCGGGGCGCCAGGTGGCCAACGGGGTTTACTTCTACGTAATTCAGGCCAACGGCGAGCGGGCCTTCGTGGGCAAGATCGCCGTGGTGGAGTGAGGCGGCCATGAAAAAAATCGCGGGGCTCCTTCTCGTCATCGCGCTCATCTCCACGGCGTCGGACTACGACGGCGGGGGCCGTCCGGGGGCGGTGCTCCGGCTGGGCTGGGGCGTCCGGACGGGGGGCATGGGCCGCGTGGGGGTCGCCCTGGTGGAGGACGGCGAGGCGGTGGGCTACAACCCCGCCGGCCTGGCCTACGCCCTCGATATCCAAGGGCTCCTCTTCCACCGCAACCTGTCACTGGACCGGACCCAGTCCAGCGCGGGCTTCGTCTACCCCCTGCCCATCGCCGGCACCCGGGCCACGGTGGAAGCGGCCTGGTACTACCTGCGCGTCGGCGGCTTCGACGGCCGCGACACGGGCGGCAACCGCACCGGCGAGTTCTCCTACGACGAGCACATCGCCAACTTCGCCTTCGGCATCCGGCCGCTGGAGTGGCTCGGGGTGGGGCTGACGGCGCGGATGATGTTCACCTCCGTGGCCGGGAAGACCGCCGAGGGCGGGGCGGTGGACCTGGGGGTGCAGGCGCGGCCCTGGGGCGGGCTGGCCGTCGGCTTCTGCGCGCGCGACGTCATCGGCAGTTACAAGTGGAAGACCGCAGCCGGAACCGAGGAGGCCCTGCCCGTGGAGTACGCCGCGGGCGTCGGCTACGACCTGGACGGCTGGCTCCGGTTCGAGGCGGACCTGGTCACCGCGGACGGCACGCGGCCGGAGTGGCGCCTGGGCGCCGAGTACTGGCCGGTGCCCACCCTGGCGGTGCGCGCGGGATACGAGACCGGCAACCTCGAGACGGGCGAAATCTCCGCCGGGGGGAGCATCGTCACCGGGCTCTTCTCCGGCGGCGAGCTGCGCGTGGACTACGCCTTCCGCACCGACCCGCTCGGCGCCGGTGCGTCCCACGCCGTGGCGCTCTCGCTCATCTTTTAGGGAGGGGGACGCATGTTCTGGGGACTGGCCTGGTTCTTCTGGGCGCCCATCCTTTTCCTGGCCTGGGTCCTGCCGATGATCATCGGGGCGATGATCGGGCGCTCCAAAAAGATAGGATTCACCGGGTTCCTCCTGGGTTTTTTCCTCTCCTGGATCGGCGTGCTCATCGCGGTCATCGTGGAGGGAAAGGGCTACGAGCGGCGGTGACCGTCATAGGTGCGGGCCGACCTGAAGGTCGGCCCCTACGAGGGTGATGCGCGATTCAATCAAATCCCGTAGGGGCGGGTGTCCACACCCGCCCGTTACAGTCCAGCATTGTGCCCTAAATGTAGGGCGGGGACTTTAGTCCCCGCCGTTTCACCCCTCACCCTAACCCTTCCCCCAAAGGGGGGGAGGGGACATCGCACCCCCCTCCTCAATCCTCCCCCCAAAGGGGGGAG
>MFAF01000101.1:8757-11515 GCA_001774505.1 Candidatus Coatesbacteria bacterium RBG_13_66_14
ACTCCACGACGTGCGCAAATCCTTCGGGCCCGCGGAGGTCCTGCGCGGCGTAAACCTCTCCGTGGGCCGCCGGGACCGCCTGGGCCTGGTCGGGATAAACGGCAGCGGCAAGTCCACGCTGTTGAAAATCGCGGCCGGCCTCCTGGCCCCGGACTCCGGGACGGTGGCGGTGGCGGGCGACGCGAGGACCGCCTACCTGGAGCAGGGGGCGGCCGAGGAGGCCTGGCGCTCGGGGACCGTCGGGGATGAAAGTAATCGTTCGCTCCTGGTCCGCGGCCTGGAACGCCTGGAGCGCGGGCTGGGCGCGAGTTGGGAAAAAAGCCTCTCGGGCGACGCCGGCGCGGTGGACGAGCTGGCGGCCCGGTCGGGCTACGAGAAGGTCGAGCGCGTCCACCGCCTGGCGGCGCGGCTGGGCCTGGAGCCCGAGCGGCTGGAGAGCCCGGCGCTCGAGCTCTCCGGCGGGGAGCTGGCCCGCTTCGACCTCGCCCTCCTTTTGGCCTGCGAGCCGGACCTGTTGCTCCTGGACGAAGCGACCAACTTTTTGGACGCGGACGGCCTGGCCGAGGCCGAGAAATTACTCTCGCGCTACGGCAGGGCCTTCATCGCGGTCAGCCACGACCGCGCATTTCTCGACGCCGCGGTCGGGGGGATTCTGGAGCTGGAGGACGGGCTCCTGCGGCGCTACCACGGCGGTTACACGGACTACCGCCGGCGGCGCGGGGAGGAGATCGCCGCCGCCTGGGAGGATTTCCACCAGGCCGGGCGCGAGCGAAAAAAGCTCCTCGAGGGGCTGAACCGTAGGCTGGGGCTTCTGCACCGGATGGAGGGGGGCGGTTTTTCCGGCACGGCCCACGCCAACCGGGCGGGCTCGGACACCTTCAGCCGCCGCGCCGCCAAGGTGGCCCGCACCGCCCGGACCGTCAAGCGCCGCGTCGCCCGCCTCGAATCCGACCGGCTGGTCCAGCCCAAGACGTACGGGCTGAAAATCAGGCCGCCCTTGAACGAGCCCGCCCGCGCCGGCGAGGTCATCGCCCGGGCGGAAAATTTATACTTCGCCCACCACGGTGGGCCGGAGCTTTTTCACGGCCTCGATTTCACCCTGTACCGCGGCGAGCGGGTCCAGCTCACCGGCCCCAACGGCTCGGGAAAGACGACCCTCCTGCGCCTGCTCCTTGGCGAGCTGGAGCCGGCGGGCGGCGCGGCGGGGCTGGGACAAAACGTGCGCCCCTTCCACGCCGACCAGCGCTCCCTGGGCCTGCCCGCATCCGGGACCGTCTTCGAGGCGCTGCGCGAGAGGACCGACCTCGACCGCAACGGTATACGCCACCTCCTGGCAAAACTCCTCTTCCGGCGCGAGGAGGCGGACAAGCCGGTGGCCTCCCTCTCGGGCGGCGAGCGCGCCCGGCTCTTTCTGGCGATGGTCTCCGCCGCCGACGCCAACCTTCTGGTCCTGGACGAGCCGACGGCCCACCTGGACCTCGCGTCCATCGAGGCCCTGGAGGGGGCGCTGGCGCGGTACGCCGGTACGGTACTCTTCGTCTCCCACGACCGGGCCTTCGGACGCACCGTGGGGGACCGCCGGTTCGCGCTCGCCCCGACGAATTTCTTGAAATCGGAGTGAAAAGCTGCTAGTATTACCCAATTCGCCTGTCAACGTCAGTCAAGGCTATTCCCCCGAGGGGACAGAAAGAAAGGACCTCCAATGAAACGCCTTTTCGTCATCCTCCTGGCTCTGGGCCTCGTTTCAGCGGCCCTCGCCATCACGGCGCAGATTGACACCACCGGCAACATGATCAAGGTCGAGCAGCGCTCCACCGAGGAGCTCTCGGGCGGCAAGGCCGTCACCACCATCTTCCTCGAGTGGGGGAACATCAACGAGCTGACCGGCGTCGGCTTCCACGCCTTCGACGGCTTCGTGGACCCGGAGTACGGCGAGATTTCCGTCACCGACGTGCGGATGTTCGACTCCGGCGGCGCGTACCGCATCGGCTGCGACGACAAGATAACCAACGAGGGCTCGGACTACGTGGAATGGCGCGCCAGCACCCTGGGCGCCACCGACGGCCTGACCGTCCGCATCGTCAGCGACCGCGACACGGCGATCCACGTCAAGGTGGGCGAGTGGTACGGCGAGTTCAGCCTCAAAGCCGGTAAGGTCGTCTCCGACTCCCTGCGCGCCACCACCAGCGTCTGGAGCCCCGGCACCTCGGCCGTCACCACCGTCCACACGACCACCGGCACCAACCGCGTCAACGCCTGGACCGAAGGCATGCAGATCATCGTCCGCTGGGGCAACCTGGACGAGTTCGACTCCACCCCCTTCGAGAGCTTCGACGGCTACGCCGAGATCACCTCGGGCGACGCGACCATCAAGGTCGAGACCTGGTTCAGCTGGGAGAAGGACGGCCAGTACGCCCAGGGCAAGGATGACGAGGTGACCACCAACGGTCCGAAGGAAATCAAGTGGCGCGCCTCGGTCAAGGGCGGCGACTCCGACGGCCTCAACATCATGGTCACCCCCAAGTCCGGCACCGTCAAGGTCAAGGTCGTCGTCGGCGACTGGAGCAAGACCTTCACCTTTAAAAAGAGCACCGGCGGCGGCGGTGGCGGCGGCGGCGGCGATGTCTGGGGCCCGGAAATCCCCTAAGCCCGACCGTTTACGAAAAAAAAAGAGGGACCCGCGAGGGTCCCTTTTTTAAAGGAGGAGATCGGCGGACGGGTGAGGTGTGAATCGTGCGTCAACCTCGTAGGGGCCGAC
>MFAF01000101.1:11608-11703 GCA_001774505.1 Candidatus Coatesbacteria bacterium RBG_13_66_14
ATGTCCCCCCCTTTGGGGGGGGTAGGGTGAGGGGCGATTCGCGGCGGCCCGCGGAGGACTCGTCCTACGGGGCCGCCCTACGTCATCGCAACCCA
>MFAF01000101.1:11757-13048 GCA_001774505.1 Candidatus Coatesbacteria bacterium RBG_13_66_14
GCAGGCGCCCCAGAAGGGCCCGGACGCGCTCCCCCTCCACGGCGTCGGGGCGCAGTTCCAGGTACCTTTCCAGATGCTCGATCCCCCGGACGTATTTCGTCGTCGCCGCGGCGTAGGTCATCCCCAACAGGTAATGGGTGTCGGCGTCCTCGGGGTTCAGCTCGAGCTCCCGCTCCAGGACCTCGATGGCCCGGTCGTAGAGCCCGGTTTCGGCGTAGGCCAGCCCCAGGTTGTGGTAGGCCAGGTGGAGGTCCTTTTTTATCTCCAGGACCCGGGTCAGGTCCTTGACCGCCTGGTCGTACCACGGCTCCTCGACGAGCGGCGTCACGTTGAACCCCCGCCCGCACCAGGCGCAGCGCACCCGGGGCTGGGGGCGGGTCGGGTGGCTCTCGCGCAGGCAGTACGGGCAGCGCTGGACCCTCTCCCCGCTACCTCCCGGCGGATCGTCGCTCATCGAAATCCTTTTCCAAGGGGTGCCCTGTGAGCTATTATAGCCCAGCGGCGAACCCGCCGCCACACCCGGGGAGGGAAGTGGAATTTCGACCCGCCGGGCCGGGGGACGCCGCCCGTGTCCGCGAAATCTGCCGCGACATCTGGGAGGGCCGCGACTACCTCCTGCGGGCCATTGACCGCTGGATCGCCGAGGGCGGGGTCTACGTGGGGGTCGTGGAGGGCGCCCTCGTGGGGCTGTCGCGGATAAAGCGGCTGGGCGACGACGACTGGTGGCTCGAGGGCCTGCGCGTGGCGCCGGACGAGCAGGGGAAGGGTTACGGCAAGTCCCTGCACCGGGCCACCATGGCCCAGCTGCGCCGGGTCGCCCGCGGGACGGTCCGCTTCTGCACCGCCGACACCAACCGCTCGGTGCCGCTGGCCCGCCGGGACGGATTTTCCGAAATCCTGAACCTCCCCTTCCTCGAACGGGATTACGGTGAGGAGAGCCTGTGTCCGCTGGAGGAGGCGCTGGCGCGGCACGGCGCCCGGGAGGCGAAGCTCGGCGAGCCCGGCCTGCTCGAATTTCTGCTGGAGGCCTGCCGGCGGGACTACGCCGGGCTCCTGCCCCGGGGCTGGCACCACCGGACGGCCACGGCGCGGACGATGGCGGAGGGGCTGGCCGGGGGGCGGATTTTAGCGCGGGGCGACGCCGGCTCCATCGAGGCGGCCCTGGTAGCCAATCCCAGCACGCAGTACGACGCCGACCTGGACCTGGACCTGGTTGCGGGACCGCCGGAAGCGTTGACCGAAAGCCTCCTGCCCTGCCTGGGGCCGCTGGCGGTGGAGATGGGGCGGACGG
>MFAF01000102.1:0-3652 GCA_001774505.1 Candidatus Coatesbacteria bacterium RBG_13_66_14
CGGCAGCCCCAGGGCGCTGAAAACCCCGCGGAGCGCCGCCACGACCAGGGCGTTGTTGGACACGCCGCCCGCCAAGGCCAGCCCGCCGGCCTCGGGCATCCCGGGACGCCCCGCCTGGGCCGCCAGGGGCGACATGCGCGCCGCGATGGAGAGCGCCGCCGCGGCGGCCAGGGATCGGGGATTGATCCCGGCCGCCAGGTGACCCACCAGCTCGCTCTCGGCGAAGACGCCGCAGGTGGCCGAGAGGGCAAGCCCCCCCGCCTCGTCGAGCCCGACCGTTTCCCAGTCTTCGAGCCGCAGCCCGATCCTCGCCGCCGCCAGCTCGAGGAATCTGCCCGTTCCGGCGGCGCAGCGGTCGTTCAGCGCGAACCCCGCCGGATGGCCGTCGGGCGTCAGCCAGAGGAATTTGGCGTCCTGGCCGCCGATGTCCAGGCAGGCCGCCGCGTCCCGGTCGAGGGCCCGGGCCCCCAGGGCGAGGCAGGTTATCTCGGTGAGCGTCCGATCGGCCCCGGGGACCAGCCGCCTGCCGTATCCGGTGCCCACGATGAAACCGGGTTTCCCGCCCGCCGTGTCGGTGATGACGTCCCGGGCGGCGGACGCGAAATCCTCGCCGGTGGGCCTCAGGGACCGGCCGACGACCTTCCCGTCCGCCAGCGCGACCGCCTTGGTGGTCGTCGAGCCTACGTCCACGCCGAGGTGGATAGCCGCCGTCGCCTGGGTGTTGCCTCCGGGCACGGGTGTAGATTAACATATTAACCCCGTTCAGGGTAAGCTGCGGGATGCATCTGGAACCCCCGGGGACGGTACGGCGTACCTATTTAATCCCTCATTCCTTTCGATATGAAAGAAGCTCAGGAGGAACCATGCGTAACGCTCTTTTGTTTGTGCTTCTCGGTTTGCTGACCCTGCCGGTCCTGGCCGGCGTGCGGATAGGCGTCCTCTATTTCGACGTCGCCGCGCCGGATGACACCTACGATTACCTCTCCACCGGCATGGCCGAGATGCTGATGACCGACCTGGCCAACCAGCCCGACATGACCGTGGTGGAACGGGAGCGGCTGGATCAGGTCCTGGCCGAGCACTCCCTGTCGGGCTCCGGCGTCACCGACCCCGGCACCGCCGTCGAGCTGGGCCGTATCCTCGGCCTGGACCTGATGGTCATGGGCTCCCTGACGGTGGTCGAGGGGAGCATGAGGCTGGACGCCCAGGTGCTCTTCGTGGAGTCCGGGGAGATAGCCGGCGGCGTCCGGGCCGAGACGAGCGATTCCGGCGGCATCTTCGAGATGGTGGACCTGGTGTCCCGCCAGCTCGTGGATAAAATCCGCTCTCTACGTTACGGCATAGGGTACACCCCCGTGGTCTTCGTGGATCCCAACTCCGGAGCGCCGCGCGTGGACGTGGCCTTCTTCGTGGACACCACCGGCTCCATGGGCGACGAGATCGAGGTGGTCAAACAGGAGATGCGCAAGATCGCCGTGAACATCGCTCAGGGCACCCCGGCCCCCGCGGTGCGCTTCGCCATCGTCGAGTACCGCGACCGCGGCGATGCGTACGTGACCCAGCTAACCGACTTCTCCTACGATGTCCTCGCCGTTCAGGAAACCATAGACGCCATCTACGCCGGCGGCGGCGGTGACGAGCCGGAGAGCGTTTTCCGCGCCCTGGACGACGGCATCAACGAGCTGTCCTGGGACACCGACCGCGAGGTGACCAAGCTCGCCTTCCTTCTGGGCGACGCCGGCCCCCACGAGTACTCCGACGAGCTCTACACCCTGGAAGACGCGATTGATGACGCCAACGACCGGGGCATCTCCATCTTCGCCATCGGCTGCTCCGGGTTGAGCACCTACGGCGAGGACTCCTTCAAGCAGGTGGCCTTCGGGACCAACGGCTCCTTCGAGTACCTCTCCTACCGCCGGACCTACGTGGACGAATCCGGTCGCGTGGCGAGCTACATCTACGAGGGCGACCACGTGTACGACGAGGAGGCGGTACACCGCGAGCTCGCGGCCTCGGGCGTCATTGGCGAGGACACCTCGGTGTTCGACGTGGGCGTGACCCGGGCCACCGTGGCCGAGGAGGCCGTCGAGGCCGGCGAGGTGGACACGGATACCGAGGCGTACCACTCGGGCGGCGCCGTGGGCGGTGTAACGGCCTCCCCAACCTCCGTTTCCGACGACACCCGGGACCGGGCCGAGAGCAAAGCGGCCGAGAGGGCGTACACCGGTTCCGTCTCCGGAGTGGAGACGAGCGTGGACAACAACCTCGACAAGCTGGTGACCCAGGTGGTCCAGTCCAACGTGGCCAGCCGCTCAGGCGTTACCTACGACATGGGCCACACCCAGGCCCGCATCCAGGTTCGCCAGGGAGATGAGGTGTACTGGATTCCGGTCACCGACTCCCGCCAGCTCGCCCGCCTCGAGGAGGCCGCCGGGACCGGCGAGACCGTCTGGCTGGCCGCCGGCGTCAAGGACACCTCGGGCGAGGAGGGTGCGGAAGCCCCCATCGCTTTCCGCGCTGGAACGCTCTCCGTGCTGGATAGCCCCGACGATGCCCCGACCATGACCCAGCGTTCCCTGGCCGACCTCGAGGAGGACCCCTCCTACTACATGAACAACGGCCTGGGCGACGAGAACCAGTGGAGTTTCGAGGCCGAGATCACGGCCATCGAGTACATCGAGTAGCGCCCATCCCCGATAAAAAAAAGCGGCCGGTTTCCGGCCGTTTTTATTACACGGTGGCGGAAATGCCGAGCCCATCCTCCGACGCCGTCCCTACTAAAAAAAAGTCGGTTTTCAACCGACCCTTGACGCACTCATTTCCAACCAGCTTGCGCCGCCCGGCCGTATGAAAGTCCGGGGATCCTATTCCCGCTGGGCCTCGAGCATTTCCTTGACCTTCATCAGACGCGTCAGCGTCCCCCGCTCCCGCTCGCCCAGCTTAAGCCCGATGTAGCGGATGGTCTCCTCTAGGTTCGGGATTAAAATATACTCCAGGGCGTTGACACGCTGCCGGGTGAGCTGGATCTCCCGGGCCAGCATCTCGATGGAGTTCTCCAGCTCGGCCAGGTCCAACAGCCTCGGCAGCACCCTGCGAAAACCCTCCACCGCCAGGTCCAGCTCCGGCGGCGTCGTCGCCAGCCCGTAGGCCAGCGCGTTGCCCTCCAGCGTCACCTCCAGGGACGGCACCTTGAGGTTCATCACCTGGCGCGTGGCGGTCCTCACCTCACCGGTGACCTTGGGCAGCGCCAGGGCCGTGGCCGTGGTCTGCTCGTCCATGAGCGCCCGGGCGATGACGAATCCGGTCATGGCCCGCCGGAGCTCCTCCTCCACCTGGCTCCGCAGGCCCTTGGCCCGTTCGATGAGCGCGAAGAAGCGCCGCAGGAGCTCGTCCCGCTTGTCCTTGAGGAGCTTGTGGCCGCGCCGCGCTATGGTAAGGCGCTTCTTCAGCCGCATCAGCTCCATGCGGGTGGCGTTGACGTCCAGAATCACGGGGCACCCCTTCCGGAAGACGATTATAGAGGTTCGCACGGCCGCCGGTCAAGGACCCCTCCACCCCCCACTTTTTCCTTGACCAAACTCCCTCCCTGGCCTATCATCTCTTTCCTGTAGGCTGAACCGTCTCTCCTCCTCCCCCCAAGGAAAGCCCCGGA
>MFAF01000102.1:3671-5968 GCA_001774505.1 Candidatus Coatesbacteria bacterium RBG_13_66_14
ACGGCGCGCCGTCGGTCGGCCCCTACGAGTTAAAATGATGGTTTGTGACGTGGGAATCGGTCTCCCGACCCGCCCGCGGCGGCCTTATTTATAACTTGGCTTTGCCCCACATCAACCGCAGCAGGTCGGGGTAGCACCGCGGGTTGAACAGGATGCTCGTCGTCCAGGCGCACTCGTAGGTGCACCAGCAGTGCCCCCGGGCGACGTGCCGGCGGATCTCCTCCGCCCGCTTCGTCCACCAGAGCCTTCGCAAATCCCAGTCCGCCTCGGCCAGGTTGCCGACGGCCGCCGCCGATTTTTTGCAAAAGTGCTCCCGCTGCAGCGGATCGTCCTCCGGCGAGCCCATCAGCGTCTCGCAGGGGTACAGGTATCCCGTCTCGGAGACTACCGCGGAGAGCGTCCCACCGAGGCAGGGTATGACCTGCCGCCGCTGTTCGAGGATGTCCAGGATCAGCCGCCACTGGTAGCGTTCCTTGGCCGCCAGAAGCCGAGAGCCTTTCAGCGTGAAGTGGGGCAGCCTCCCCTCGTCCAGCGCCCGGTCCTTCTTCTCCTGGAAGGCGACGTAATCCTGGGGGTCGAAAAAACCCTCCCAGTGGTCCGGCGTGGACCCCCGGAGCATGTTCAGCACCACGTCGTCGGGCTCCAGCTCGGCCAGGAGCCAGTCGAAGAATTTCCCCAGGAGCGCCGAGTTCGAGCCGCAGATGGTGGTGACGGGCGCCAGGTTCAGCCGCCGGTGGCGCTTTTTCAGTTCCTTCAGTCCCCGCCACGTTTCCATCGCCCTGTCGAAGCAGCCTTCAACGCCGCGCAGCTTGTCGTGGACCTCCCGCGGGCCGTCCAGGGAGAGGTACACCACGACCTGCAGACGCGGGTGCAGTTTAAGAATCCGCTCCGTGGACTCGAGGATGCGGTCGGTGGCCAGGCCGTTGGTGGGTATGGTGAGGTTCCGCAGGCCGGCGTGGGCGACGAAGGGGCGGGTGATTTCCGCCAAATCCTCGCGCAGGAACGGCTCGCCGCCGGTGAGCGACAGCCAGAGGAGGGGGCCGGAGCTCCGCGCGAGTTTTTCGAATTCCTCCAGGGTCGGCCCCGGCGCGGCCCGCTCCACCTCCCGGCCGTAGAAGCAGTGGCCGCAGCGGCAGTTGCAGCGGCCCGTCACGAAGACGATGAGCTGCAGCGGCAGCCCCGCGGGCTCGATGAACCGGGGCAGGAATCTCGCCGGACCGCTCATTGGCTGGCCCCGAGGAAGTCCGAGGAGGTTTTTCCGAAAAGCGCCCGCGCGAGGGAAACCAGCACCGCCGCCTCGGCCACCAGCGCCAGGAGGGGCTGGGTGAGCATCCCCCGGATGGTGAAGGCGAGCCCCTGCGTTTTCAAGAGGTAGAGCCAGAACGCGGTCATCGAGAGGGGGCCGATGCACACCAGACCGAGGCTGATCCAGAAGTAGAGCCCGAATCCCCCCAGGGACAGAGCGACGGCGAGGTTGACGATGGTCGGACCGGCGAGGAGGTAGTTGAAGATCACGCTGGTGGGCATGCCCACCGAGAGCGGCGGGAAGTGCGGCGCGTGGCCGTGCCAGGTGTGGGGCTTTTTCACCTCCCACG
Organism: Candidatus Coatesbacteria bacterium RBG_13_66_14; assembly: GCA_001774505.1. Lineage (GTDB taxonomy): Bacteria > RBG-13-66-14 > RBG-13-66-14 > RBG-13-66-14 > RBG-13-66-14 > RBG-13-66-14. The sequence continues at coordinate 5,267 of MFAF01000102.1, forward strand.
CCTTCCGGCCGCCCAGCCGCATGCGCAGGTGGTAGCTCGCCATGTTCGCCACCTTGCGCATGTAGTCGGTGAAAAGGCGGCGGAAGCGGAACTCCTTGTGGTGGACGAAGTCCAGTTCCGTATCCAGGAGGAAGAGGGCGTCCACGGAGCCCAGCCGGTAGCCGATGTCGTAGTCCTCGTAGGTCTTCATCGAGACGTCGAAACCGTCCACGGCGGTGAAGGCGTCCCGGCGCACCGCCATCAGCGAGGCCCACGGCGTGGCGATGATCTCGGGCATCGAGAGGTAGCGGTAGCGCAGAAAGGTGTTCTGGTAGCGGGTGAGGAAGTTGGGGTAGGGGCACTCCAGGGAGGTGATCCCGGCGACCCCGCCCAGCTCCGGCCGATCCTCCATCCTTGCCAGGATGCGACCGAGGGTGTTGGGGCGGATGACCACGTCCGAGTCCACGAAGACCAGAATCTCGCCCCGGGCGCACTCCGCCCCGATGTTGCGTGCCAGGGAGGGCCCCGCGTTGCCGTCCGTGCACAGGACCTTCACCGGGTAGCGCCGGACCTCGTTGACGGTGCCGTCCCGGGAGCAGTCGTCCACCACGATGACCTCGAAGCCCGCCTCTGGGTGGCCCGCGAGGGTAAAGAGCGGCGGGTCTTCCCCCCCCTCGTCGGCGACCTCCCGCGTTGGGGAGGAATTGGATAAAATCGCCTCCA
>MFAF01000102.1:5991-10308 GCA_001774505.1 Candidatus Coatesbacteria bacterium RBG_13_66_14
CGGTTGTACGCGCAAACGATGACGGAGATGACGCGCATGGCCTATCCGTGAACGAGGGTCACGCGGCGCCGTTCGAGCTCGTCCACCCGGCGGCAGAACTCCCGGAACTCGCCGTAATCCGATGTCTCCACCCGCTGGAGCGGTATCATCGCCACCCTTCGCAGGATCAGCCCACCTCCGTCGTCGGGATCCCGGGCGACCTCCAGGAGATACGCGTTCACCCCCGATTCCACCCTCTCGGAGAAGAGGGAATCGGCGGTGGGCGACCAACCCTCCGGGAGTGCGTAGCGCAGCTCTTCAACGAGGGCGACCATGCTCGAGACATCCATGGGGTAGGCGCGCTCGGAGCGGCTGATGAAGCGGTTGGAGAGGTCCAGGGAGTAGAGGACGGGTTCCAGCACGTACCCCGTGCCTCGGGGGACGGCGAGGTTGGGGGCGATGAACTCCACCGTGTAGCCGAAGGGCCTTGAGAGGTCCTCGAGGGCGACGAAATCGTAACTCTCCAGAGATGCGCCGGGGAAGAAGGAGTTGAGCTCCGCGTCGAGGTTGCGGCTGGCGGACTCCGGGTCGAGGTAGTTGACGCGGTTGCCGGCGGACAGCCCGTGGTATGTTTCCTCCAGGGTGCCGCTACCGCGCCCCGTTTCGTCTAGCTCCACCCGGACGGCGATTTCGACGCGCTGGTCCAGCGGGTCCGGCTCGCCGAAGCGTTCCATCCTCCGCGACGCGCAGCGCCAGTATGGCTGGCCCTCGTACATCGGGGACAGCTCGCCCAGGGCGACCCGCCCCAGGGAAAAATCAATCCACAGGACTTCATCGCCCAGGGGCAGCCGGCCGACGGCGTCGGTGAAATCAATCGGCGAGAAAGCCCCGGTGAGCATCGGGGTGTCCCAGCGGGAGCGGGTGAGGCATATTTCCGGTTCCAGGCCGACCTCCCGGGCCAGGGCCATCCACAGCAGAAGCTTCTCCACGGGCCGTCCCGAGCGCCGGTAGTACGTCGCCCGCACCGTGTCCGGGAAGAAGATGCTCCCCGAACGGTCCTTGATCCGGGTCACCACGTAGCCGTAGAGCGCCTCGGCCCTTGATCGGGGGTCGTCCAGCCCGTCGGTCAGGGTGTGCGCCAGCTCCTTCACCTGACAGTCGGGGACGAGGGCCTTGGCCGCCTTCCCCCAGAACCAGTCGAGGAAGTCCTCGGGATTCTCGATGGTCGAGAGCCCGACCACGGGGGAGAAGACCGCCAGGTCCGGCATCAGCCCCTCGCTGATGACGGCTTTCGAATTCCTGATCTCGTAGACATAAGCCACGCGCGGCTCGACCGGTATGTCGGCGGAGCCGTCCGTGGTGAAGCCGTCGGGCAGCCGGTGCCGCTCCACGCGGCCCGCGAAGTTCAGGCTGTCGAAAGCCGGCTCCATCCCCTCGGGCGTGGTGATCACGAACCGGCTGACCAGGAGGGGGTCGGAGTACTCGCGGAAGTAGAACCGGTTGCTCCAGTAGTCCAAGAGGTCGTAGAGGGTCCGCACCTCCGAGTACTGGCGGTAGTAGAGGTCCACCACCGCCCCGGGGACGGCGCCCTCCAGGCTCACCGCCAGCCCCTCGTCGGTGGGTGTCAGGACCGTGGCGTCCAGGACGCGGCCGTCGGGGGTGTACGTGCGGGCGTAGATGACCTCGGCGTTCGTGGAATCCGGGATGACCATCTCCGCCCAGCGGTCCACCCCGGACTGGGAGAAAAATTTATACACCCGCCTTTCGGCGAAGGAGTACGCGAAGTCGGCGTGGACGTCCACCCGGAGGTAGTCCAACAGGCAGACCGCGTCCGACTCGGGGTAGTCCGCGGCCTCGGGGGCGTTCGCGATGAGCTCCGCGACGTCGGGCATGAACTCGTCCCGGTCGGCCCCCGAGCGCCAGGCGAGGTAACCGCGCAGCCAGTCCTTGGCGGGGTACGTCTCCAAGGCCCGGCGGTAGAGCTCCCGGTCCAGGCGACCCTCGTCCTCCTCCAGCGCCAGGGCGAGCTGGACGTAGCCGCGGTAATCGAACGGCGCGCGCTCGATCATCCGCGATAAATCGGCCAGCCGGTCCCCGAATACCCCCTTCTGGTGGCAGCGGGCCAGCTCCAGGAAGGCGTCCGCCTCGGTGGGCTTGAGCTCCAGGAAGCGTTCGTAGGCGCGGGCGGCCTCGTGGTAATCACCGGTGCCCTGGAGGAGGTCGGCCAGGTCGCGCCAGGCGTTCTGGTGGTCCGGGGCGAGCTCCACCAGGCGCCGCAGGGTTTCGATGGCCTCCACTGGGTGCTGGTGCCGGCGCAGGAAGAGGCCCGTCTCGTAGAGGGCGGCCATGTGGTCCGGTTCGGCCGCCAGTGCCTTCTCCAGGGCCTGGCGTTCCCGGGGGGTGATGTTCTTCTGCCGGTACAGGTTCGCCAGGGCGAGCCAGACGCGGGCGCTCTCCGGGCGGAGCTCCGTCAGGGTGTTGACCCTCTCCAGGGCGCTCCAATATTTGCCCTCGGCGGTCTCGATTTCGGCCAGGGCGAGCTGGGCCGGCACCGTTCCCGGCGCCGCTTCCACAACACGGTTGTACTGGGTGCGGGCGCGGCCCAGGCGCTCCTCGCTCCCGTCGGCGTCCAGGATCCAGCCCAGGACCAGCCGCAACAGAACGCATTCGGTGCGGGCCGCGCGGGTGGACTCCTCCGTCTCTGACCCAAACTCCGACGAACCGCTCCTCTCCTCGATGAGCCCCTCCAGCTCGGTGACCGCCAGGTCGTAATCCTCCCGGTGCGCATGAGAGAGCGCCCGGTGGAAACGTCCGGCCAGGGATAAATCTGAGGCCGTCGTCGTAGGTTCGATGCGGAACCCCTCCACCCCGCCCTCGGAGATGTTTCTCTCCAGGGCGAGGTCGGCCCGGCACTCCAGGCCCTCGACGGGGCCGCCCCCGTCCCCCTCCTCGAAGGCGGACAGGCGGAGCTGGAAGCCCCAGCCCACCGGGACGTGGGCCGAGCTCACGGAGGTGTCCCGGAGGCATTTGACCAGAATCCGGTGCCAGCCGGCTTCGGTGTAAAATCCACCGTCGTTTATCTCCACCGCCGGGTAGCCCGAAACCGCGTCGCGTTCCAGGACCCTGACCCCGTCCACCCAGACCACCACCGAGTCGTCGCTCGAGAGGCCGAGGCGGTAGCGTCCGTCGCGGGGAAGGCGGACGTAGGTCAGCGCGTAGCCGACGCCGCGGGGGATGAGGGAGAGGTTGTCGAAGACGGCGTACCCCTGGTAGGCGCCGCCTGGCATCTTCAGCCAGCCCTGCTCCCCGAGGGCCGGGAGGTCGTAGGTTTCCTCGATCTCCGCCTCGGGTTCGAACTCCCGGTAGAAGTCCAGGCCGCCGGAGTGGATGAAGGGGGCGACCAGGAGCCAGTCTGCAAGGCAGCCGAGCTCGGTCTCCATCGCCGCGGTTCCCGCCGGGTCACGTTCCTCGCGGGCGAAGTACAGAAGCCAGCGGCGGGCGACGGTGCGCGTCTCGAAGGTCGTGCCCGCAGCGCGCAGCACCTCCCGGCAGACGGGCTCCAGGTCGTGGAAACGCGTCGCGCGTTCGCTGAAACGGATGGCGTCGCGCAGGAGGGCCTCGGCCCGCGGATCGGACGGATCGGAGAGGACGGCCCGGAAGAAGTGATCCTGGGCCTCACCCTCCCGGCCCTCCAGGAGAGAGATCCAGCCCAGCGCCTCGTGGGCCGCCGGATCGCCCGGATTCTCCCCCAGGACCATTTCCGCGCCCTCTTTGACCGTGACGGGGTTCCCCCCCAGGAGCAGGAGCTCCAGGGGGTCCAGGACGCCCACCGCCGCGGCGTGGGAAACGCCGGCCGTGAGGAGTACAAAAAAGAACGCCCGAACGAACCTGATCAAGGGGGGACCTCCGGGGTGCGCACGGCTCAATTTCACCAACTATACCCTAAAACCGCGGCTGAAGGCAAAACTGCGACCGAAGGTGAAATCCGACCCGGCGTATGCACCGCTGATATCTTTCGTAGGGGCCGACCTTTAGGTCGCCTTGCTCCCCTCTCCCTTCAAGGGAGAGGCTCGCCTAGGGGTCGGGGGTGAGGGCTGCCGCGTGTCCCCTCTCCCGGCGGGAGAGGGCTAGGGTGAGGGCTGCATTTGAAAAAAGCGGCGGGGATAGGAACCGAGCGAAGCGAGCTATGCCCCTGGCAAATCCCCGCCCTACATTCAGGCGCTCTTCAGTTTTTGAACACACGGGTGGGTGCAAACGCCGGTCCCCGCCTCGTTGTTGCCGAGGTACAATTCTGTGGAGTGATTCGTCCGCTGGCCGAGCCCGAAAAAAAGGGCTTTA
>MFAF01000102.1:10324-13775 GCA_001774505.1 Candidatus Coatesbacteria bacterium RBG_13_66_14
CGGGCGTCCTCGGCGCGGCCCTCGGACACGGCCAGCCGGACCTTGCGGATGGCGGTCTTGATGCGGGACTTGTAGGCCTTGTTCCGCTGAGTGCGCTTCTCGGTCTGGCGGAGCTGCTTTTTGGCCGATCGGGTCTGGGGCACGTAGTCTCCTTTTGTCCCTCGAGAGGGGTGAATACTAGAATACCCCCGGGCGGCATGTCAAGCTCACGGTTTATCTCCGGGGATTATTGTGCTATATTGCGGGCGGTCGTTACCATTTCAGAGGCTGGTATCATGCGGACCACAGTGCTCATCCTGTCTTTACTCGTGCTCGCCGGCCTCGCCGTGCCGCCCAATCCCGCTTCCTGGGACCTGCAGACGGGCGTGCACCGGACGACGGGCGTCCACCTTCCCGAGATGCCCCCTTGGATCGGTCCCGACGCCGACGCACCTCCCCTCCCCACCCCGTCGGTGATGGGGGCCATCGCCGTGCTGGTGGACTTCCCCGACCACCAGGCCGACCGCGGCGCTCACCCCCGCTCGGCCTACGAGGAGATGCTCTTCAGCCAGGGGACCTACGAGACCGGCTCGCTGCGCGACTACTGGAACACGGCGAGCTACGACGCCTTCGACCTGGCGGGCGGGGTCTCGGGCTGGTATCGGACGGTCGAGAACTACTACGACTACTACGACGACGGCAACTTCGGCCTTTCCTACGGCGGTTTCCGGGTGGCGCGGGCCGCGGCGCAACTGGCCGACCCCACGGTGGATTTCGGCGACTACGACAACGACGGGCCGGACGGCGTCCCGAACTCGGGCGACGACGACGGCGAGGTGGACCTGTTCATGGTCTACCACGCCGGCCCCGACGGCGCGGACACCGGCGACCCCCACGACATCTGGAGCCACATGAGCTCATACTTCGATTACACCACGAACGACCCGGCGGCCGGCGGCGGGTTCATCACCATCGAGGCCTACGACATCCAGGCCGAGGAGCACCCCGACGGGAGCCTGTCCGGCATCTCCGTGGCCTGTCACGAGATGGGGCACCTTTTGGGCCTGCCCGACCTCTACGACTACGACCGGTGGGACTGGGGAGCGGGGCTGTGGTGCCTGATGAGCTACGGGGCCTGGGGCGCCGACGGCCTCGACGACCGTTACCCCAGCTTCCCCAGCGCCTGGTGCCGCTCCGACCTCGGCTGGACCGAGGTGGTCAACCTGGGCTCCGACGCAGACGACCTGGTCGTCCACCCCGCCGAAACCCACGACACCGTTTACACCCTTTGGCGGGACGGCGCGCCCGACCCCAACCAGTGGTTCTACCTGGAGAACCGCCAGCGGCTCGATCCCGAACCGGTGCTTGTCGGCGAGGGGCTTTTGATCTGGCACATCTACTCCGGGGCCCACGGCTTCGGCTTCTACTGGAGCGACCTGGACCTGGAGCAGGCCGACGGGCTTAACGAGCTGGACCAGGGCGACGGCCAACGTCCCGACCCCGAGGAGGACGACCTGGGGGACGACGGCGACCCCTTCCCCGGCTCCACGGAAAACACCCGCTTCGCCGACGAGACTAACCCCGGCTCCAGAGACCGCGCCGGCAACCCGACCTGGGTGTCGGTGACCCGTATCCGAGAGTCCGGCGACGACATCATCTGCGACGTGACCATTGACTCCTCGGCGGCCGACGACCTCCTCCTGGCCGGGTACTCCAGGGAAGAGGGGCTGCTCCTGCGCTGGGCCTGCACCGCCGACTGTTTCTCCTACCGCATTTCCCGCCGGGAGGCCGGAGCCTGGGCGCAGCTCGCCTCGGGCATCACCGGGAGCGCTTACCTGGTCCGCGACGCGTCGGGCTCCCGGCGCTACCGGCTGGAGGCCCTCGGGCCGGACGGGAGTCTCGTCGCCTCCACGGAGGCTGAGCTTTTCTACGAGCCTTCCCCTCCGCATCCGTTGGCCATCGCCGCCTACCCCAACCCCGCCGAAGGCGCGGTGGGCCTGGCCCTGGAATTGCCATCCGCGGGGCAGGTGACGGTGACGGCCTACGACATCTCCGGGCGGCGCGTGGCTCTCGTCCACGAAGGTTTCCTCGCCGCGGGCAGGCACCTCCTCGTCTGGGAGGGCGATTCGAGGCCGGGGGTTTACCTCCTCCGTCTCGCCACGGAGGCCGGGGAGGCGGGCTGCCGCGTCGTCGTAGAGTAGATGAGCCGCCTGCCGGGAGAGGTCACGCTGTCTCCCTCGTTTTTCCGGGCTCTTTGGTCGGGATTCGCCTGTGACCGCGCGGGTTGTGGTATAGTGATGACGGGTGAGGTGGGATGACGACGCAGCTTGAAGCGGCGAGGACGGGGAACCTGACGCCCGAGATGGAGCGGGTGGCCGCAGTTGAGCGGCTCGACACCGAAATTCTGCGGGAGCGTATTGCCCGGGGGACGGTGGTCATCCTCAAGAACGCGGCCCGTCCGACCTCCGTTGCCCTGGGCGTCGGCGAGGGCCTGCGGATCAAGGTCAACGCCAACCTGGGTACCTCGAAGGATTCACCGGACGCCGCGCTCGAGCTGGAGAAGCTCCGCGTCGCACTGGAGGCCGGCGCCGACACGGTGATGGACCTCTCCACCGGGGGCGACCTCCACGCCACCCGCCTGGCGATTCTGGATAAAACACCCGTCCCCGTGGGCACGGTGCCCATCTACGATGCCGCCGTCCGGGCGGGGGACGCGGGGCGCGAAATCTGGCGGATGACCGCCGACGAGCTCTTCGACGCCGTCGAGCTCCACGGCTCCGACGGCGTTGACTTCATCACCGTCCACTGCGGTGTGACCCGCGCCGCCGTCGAGCTCCTTCAGCGAGCCCCGCGGGTGGCGGGGGTGGTGAGCCGGGGCGGCGCCATCCTCACCGAGTGGATGCTGCGCAACGACCGGGAGAACCCGCTCTACGAAGAGTTCGACCGTCTGCTGGAAATCGCCCGGCGCCACGACATGACCCTCTCCCTGGGCGACGGGCTGCGTCCGGGCTGCCTGGCAGACGCCACCGACAGAGCCCAGATGCAGGAACTCGTGACCCTGGGAGAGCTGGGCCGCCGCGCCCGGGAGGCCGGCGTGCAGGTGATGATCGAGGGGCCGGGCCACGTGCCCGCCGATCAGATAACCGAGAACGTCCGACTGGAGAAGTCGCTCTGCGACGGGGCGCCCTTCTACGTCCTGGGTCCCCTGGTGACCGACATCGCGCCCGGCTACGATCACATCACCGGGGCCATCGGGGGCACCATCGCCGCCATGGCCGGGGCCGACTTCCTCTGCTACGTCACCCCCGCCGAGCACATCCGTCTGCCCGACGCCCGGCACGTGAAGCTGGGTGTCATCGCCAGCCGGATAGCGGCCCACGCCGGGGACATCGCGCGGGGTCTCCCCGGGGCGCGGGAGGCCGACGACGAGATGGGCCGCGCACGCTGCGCCCTGGACTGGCGCAGGCAGTAC
>MFAF01000102.1:13817-27923 GCA_001774505.1 Candidatus Coatesbacteria bacterium RBG_13_66_14
TCGCCCTGGCCCCCACGGTGGAGGAGGGTCGCGCCGAGCGGTTGGACCTCTTCCTCGCAGTGCTTCCGGACGACGCCCGGGAGGCCTTCGAGGACGGGCGATACGACGAGGCCGTCGCCCTGATTTCCGAAGCCTACCGCACCGACCTCGTCTTCCACGAGCGGTGGGAGGAGCTCAAGGACACCGAGCTCATCAACATCTTCACCGTGGACGAGGTCCTGGATTACTACGTCCGGTATTTCGTCCCCGCGGCGCGCTCGCTGGGCCGCTGACGCCGCGAAGGGGCCCGTTCCGCTTTGGGGAGGTCGTCTCCCCTTTTTCATATTGATAATGGAGGGTTTTCACCGCTCGATATTTTTTTTATCAAATATATTGCAAAGTTAATTCGATTTTGGTAAATTATCGTTTAGCTGCTTGATGGCAGCGAACAAGAAATTACCGATTCAGAAGGGAGGACGTCATGCGGCTCTTTGTGAAGGTAGCTCTCTGCGTCCTTTTCCTCGCAGGACTGACCGCGGCTGAGACGATACTCTTCCAGCCCGGCGCCGAGGGGAAGGATGCGGAGATAGACAACCAGCAGGGCGGATCGCCCCACGGCGGCACCGCGTACATCCTCAACTACGTCAGTGGCTGAGGCGTCACCGCAGCAGGCTTGGTCGAGTTCGACCTAAGCGAACTTACGTGTTACGACGGTGTCTATGTGGAAGAGGCCTTACTAGAGGTTTACGAGTGCATCATCGGCGCATCCGGCCTGACCTTCGGTGCCTACAAGATTCTCGAAGACTGGGACGAGGCCACGGTGACGTGGGGCACGCAACCACAGTGGAGTTACACCTACGAGGATTACATCGTCACCGACTCCTCGCCCGGCTGGTGGGAGTTCGACATCTCCGAGCTGTGCCGGGAGTGGGTCTACGGCACCGACAACTACGGCGTCTCCATCTACTACCAGGGCAGCGGTTGCAGCTTCCCCTACGTGTATTCCTCCGATTACTCGGGCACCTCGTACCGGCCCAAGCTCACCGTGGATTACTGCTTCGACGAGGAGACCCCCTACGGTGACGGCTTCGATCCCCAGGACGGCGAGACCGACGTGCCGTCCGACTCGAACGTCGTCTTCCACCTGTGCGACGAGCTGGCCGGCATTGATGTGGACACAATCCACTTCAGCATCGAGGACACCTCCCGAGCCCCCGGCGCGGGCGGCAACTTCGTGGGCGTGGGCGATCCCATGCCGGCACGCCACATCGCCGGCGACCTGGAGATTGATGACGACGACATCCACGACGTCGTCTGCACCTTCGATCCCGACGACCCGCTGGATGCGGACGTGATAACCTGCACCGTGGACGGCAGCCTGGCCGACATGCTGGGCAACCCGGTGGGAGATGACATCGTCTGGAGCTTCTCCGTAGAGGGGATTGAGACGGCGGTCCAGGACACCACCTGGGGCGTCATAAAGGCCGGGTTCTAGCCACGCACATTTATTGAGGGCAGATAAATCGGGGCGCCCGGAAGGGCGCCTTTTTTACTCGAAGCTGCGCGACGATTATTTAGCAAAATCGAATATTCCCCCTTGTCAATGGGACGGTTCTCTGCTATTCTAATACTCGGTCATTCTTGGACCGAGCATCTTCACCTATCCACAGTGGAAGGAGAACCCATGAAACTCCTGAGTGCGGTTTGCGTGAGCCTGCTGCTCCTCGTCTCGCTGGCGACGGCCGGCACGCTCGTCTTCCAGCCCGACACCGACGAGGGCAAGGACGCGGAGATTGACAACAAGCAGGGCGGCACGCCCCACGGGGGGTATCCGTACATCCTGTTGCCCATGGGCGGGTGAGGCAACGACTTCGCCGGTTTGGTCGAGTTCGACCTAAACCCAATCATGAGCTGGTCCATCAGCGTTGACAGCGCCACCTTTGAGGTTTACGAAAACCTGACGAGCGACGCCGGGGTGACCTTCGGCGCCTACCGCATCCTCGCCGACTGGGACGAGGCCACGGTCATCTGGGGCAACCGCCCCGCCTGGGGTTCCAGCGCCTACGGCTACATCACCACCGACTACTCCACCGGCTGGTGGTCCTTCGACGTCACCTCCCTGGTGGAGGATTGGCTGGACGGTGTCTATCCGAACTACGGCATCTGCATCACCCACCCCGGCGGCGGGTGCTCGCCCCCCCGGGTGTGCGCCTCCGAGTACTCCCCGGTGGACCCGTCGCTCTGCCCCAAGCTGACCATCGTTTACACCGAGACCGCCGTCGAGGATGCATCCTGGGGCCAGATCAAGGCCGATTTCGAGTAGCTATCCCCCCGGCGGGAAGGGAGGGCTGGGCGTTTCGGCGCGGCCCGGACTTGGCTGATTACTTTCCCATCTGCGTGAAGGGAGGGCGCCCCAGGGTGCCCTCTTTTTTTCGACTTTACGGCATTCGTGAAGGGCCGAAATACGGATTTGCGCGCGGCCCGTTTTTTTGATAATATAGCTACAGTGTATCCTGAGAAAAACCCGATTAGGAGGTGTCGGATGCGTTTAATCGTCTTGTGTGTCCTGCTCGTCTTCACCCTGGCCCTGGCCGAGACGCAGGTTTACCAGCCCGGACCCGAGGGTAAGGACGCCGAGATAGACAGTGCGCAAGGTGGGTCGCCTCACGGGGCTTACCCGTACCTCTTGATGCCGGTCGGCGGGTGAGGCGTGCAGGCCTGGGGCTTGGTCGAGTTCGACCTGAGCGATATCCTGGCCGAAGACATAGTCATCGAACTGGCGACCCTCGAGGTTTACGAGGGTCAGGTGGGCAGCTACGGCGCCGCCGTCAACTGCCAGCGCATCAAGACAGTCTGGGTCGAGGCGAGCGTGATCTGGGCGAGCCGTCCCCAACTGGGGTCGAGGGTGTGGGACTCCGTCGTCGGCGACGGCGCGCCCGGCTGGTGGGTGTTCGACATCACCGAGCAGGTTCAGCTCTGGGTGGACGGAGAGCAGGATAACAATGGAGTGGCCCTGGTCCATTCACCCGGTTGCACGTTCCCCATCGTGTACTCCTCGGACTACACCGCCGATCCCGATTTGCGGCCCATCCTGACCATCGATTACTCCCCCCGCACCGAGGTGGAGGAAGTTTCCTGGGGCCAGATCAAGGCCACCTTCTAATACTGCGGTAAATACAGGGGAAATTTAAGACGCCCGATCGGGCGTCTTTTTTACGTTGGACTGAGCTGAAGCGGCTACGCGCCGGCGCGGGCGATGGCGGCGAAGCCCTCCGGGTCCAGGCTCGCCCCGCCCACCAGGACACCGTTCACGTCGGCCTGCGCCATGAGCTCCGCGGCGTTATCCGGTTTCACCGAGCCGCCGTAGAGGATTCTCACCCCTTCCGAGGCGGCGCCGAGCGCCTTTTCGAGCAGCCCGCGTAAAAAACGGTGGGCCTCCTGGGCCGTCTCCGGCGTGGCGGTCCGTCCCGTCCCGATGGCCCACACCGGCTCGTAGGCCAGGGTGGTTTTAGTTACCAGAGCCGGTCCCGCCCCACCCAGGCTTTCGGAAAACTGCCGCCGCAGCACCGCCTCGGTCTCGCCCCGGTCGCGCTCCTCCAGGAGCTCGCCCACGCAGACTATGGCCTTGAGACCCAACTCGTGGGCCCGTTTCAGCTTGGCCAGCACCAGGGCGTCGGTCTCGCCGAAAACGTGCCGGCGCTCCGAATGGCCCAGAATCACCCACCCGACGCCGAGGTCCACCAGAGCGGCGCCCGAAACCTCGCCCGTATAGGCTCCGGACAGCTCCTGGTGCATGTTCTGCGCGCCCACCGCAACGTGCGTGCCCCGGAAGGCCGCCACCGCCGCGGGTAGGGCCGGGAAGCTCGGGCAGACGAGGAGGTCCACCGTCCCGACCAGGTTCGCCGTCTCGGGCGCAAAACGCCCGGCGTACCCGGCCACCTCCCTCGGCGAGAGGTGCATCTTCCAGTTCCCGGCGACGAGGTTTTTCACGAAAAACTCCTAGAGTAGCCGCTCGAAGAAGGCGCGGTAGCCGAGATAGGCGGCGTAGATATCGCACTTGGCCACCAGTTCCAGGGGCGAGTGCATCCCCAGGAGCGGCGGCCCGGCGTCCACCACGTCCATCCCGTGGGCGGCGAGGAACCGGGCCACGGTCCCGCCCCCGCCCTCGTCCACCTTGCCCAGCTCGGCGACGTGCCAGGGGACCCCGGCCTCGTTGAACAGGCGGCGTATCCGGCCCACGTACTCGGCGTTGGCGTCGTTGGCGCCCACCTTGCCCCGGGAGCCGGTGTACTTGTGCAGGGCGAGGCCGTGACCCATGCGGGCGGCGTTCTGTTTCTCCTGGACCTCCTGCCAGTCGGGGTGCAGCCCGGCGCCCACGTCGGCGGAGATGACGCTGGTGTTCTCCGCGGCGCGGCGGAGCGCCAGATCGCCCGTCTCGCCCTCCAGGGCCAGGATCTCGGCCATGGTGTTGAGGATAAAGGCGGACCCCGCGCCGGTGGCGCCCACGCTCCCTATCTCCTCCTTGTCCACGGCGAAAGCCACCCCGCCCCGCTCCAGGCTCTCGGCCTCCAGCAGGGCCCGGACGGCGGTGAAGGCGCAGACCCGGTCGTCGTGGCCGTAACCGCCCAGAATCGCCCGGTCGAAGCCCACGTCGCGCGCCATGCAGGCCGGCACGACCTCGAGCTCGGCGCTGACGAAGTCCTCCTCGGTCATCCCGTAACGCTCGTGGAGGATGTCCAGCACGGCCAGCTTGACCCGGTTCTTTGCCTTCTCGTCGGCGTCGGGGATGATTCCGGCCACCAGGTTCAGCTTCTCGCCGGGATAGAACTCGGTGACCTTCTTATCGTTCTGGACCTGGTACGACAGGTGGGGCTCCAGGTCGCTGATGACGAAGACGGGGTCCTCCTTCGACGAGCCGATGGAGAGCGCGAGGGTCGAGCCGTCGGCCTTGATGACCACGCCGTGGATCGCCAGGGGCCGCGAGAGCCACTGGTGCTTGCGGACGCCGCCGTAGTAATGGGTTTTAAGCTGGGCGACGTCCGCCTCCTCGATGAGGGGGCTCACCTTGAGGTCCAGGCGCGGGCTGTCGGTGTGGGCGATGATGATGTTCAGGCCCTTCGCGGCCGGTTGCTTCCCGGGCCGGTGGAGGGCGACCGCCTTCCCCTTCCAGACGAAGAGATAGCCCGGGGCGCCCTTCTTCGACTTGCCGGGGACATACTCGACGAAGCCGTGCTCCGCCGCCATCTTGGTGAAGCTGGCCACGCACTCCCGCTCGGTCTTGGAGATATTCAAGAAGCTGCGGTAGCGGTCGGAGAAGGCGAATGACTCGGCGTGCCAGGCCTCGTCCTTGGTGTCGAAGCAGGACTTGCGGGGCATCTCGAAGGTTTTTTTCTTGGCCACGGCTCACTCCTCGGAGGGCGGGATAATTTTTGCGGGGTTCAGGACGTTCCGTGGGTCCAGGCGACGTTTGACGCGCCGGGAGAGCTCAATCACCGACTCGGGCAGCTCCCGCCCGATGAAGGGCTGCTTGGACAGGCCGACGCCGTGCTCGCCGGAAAGCGTACCGCCCAAGGCTAACACGGCGGCCAACAGCTCGTCCAGGGCCTTCCGCGCCCGGGCGTGTTCGCCGGAATCCGCCGGGTCGCACATGACGTTCACGTGGAGGTTGCCGTCGCCGGCGTGGCCGAAGACGGGGATCGAGAGATTGTACCTGTGCCGCAGCTCCTCGATGGTCTCGACCATCCGGGGGAGCGCGCCCCGGGGCACGACAACGTCCTCGTTGATTTTCAGGGGCTTGAGGCGGGCGACGGCCGGCGAGCCGGCGCGGCGCATGGCCCAGAGCTTTTCCTGCTCCGCGGCCTCCCGGGCCACGGACAGCTCGACGGCCCCCCGGCGCTCGTAGATGCCGCGGACGGCGGGCAGATTATCCCCGACTTCCCCCGGCGAGCCGTCCAGCTCGACCAGGAGAAGGGTGGAGTCCCCCGGCGGCGGCGGCTCGCCCAGATAGCGGCTGACGCACCGCAGGGTCTCGGCGTCCATGAACTCCAGCTTGGACGGCGCGAGGCCCGAGGAGAGAATTTCGGTCACCGCGTCGCAGGCCTTTGCCGTGTCCGGAAAGAGCGCCCGGACGGTCGCCGTGTCCGGGGGAAATTTTGCCAGGTGCAGCCGGAGCTCCAGAGCCACGCCCAGTGTGCCCTCGCTCGCCAGAAGGAGCTGTGTCAGCGCCGGGTCTTCGCCTGAGTCCACGAGCGTCCCGTCGGGCAGGGCCGCCAGGACCGACTTCACCCAGTCCCCGGTGACGCCGTAGCGAACGCCGCGGGGGCCGCCGGCGTTCTCGGAAAAGTTGCCGCCCAGGGTCGAGACGTCCTGGCTGGCCGGGTCCGGCGGGTAGAAAAGCCCGATTTTTTCCACCGCCCGTTGGAGGTCTTCCGTCACCACGCCGGGCTCGACCACCGCCTCGCGCCGGGTTTCGTCAATCCCGAGAATCCGGTTCAGCCGGTCCAGGAGCAATACCACGCCGCCCCGAACGGTCAGGCTCCCGCCGGTGAAGCCGGTCCCCGCGCCTCGGGGGACGATGGGGATTTTAAAAAAGTTCGCCAGCCGGAGAATCGGCGGGACCTGGCCCCGGTCGGTCACGCGGACGACGAGTTGCGGTTGCAGGGGCTTGTTCGTGGCGTCGTAGGAGTGGGCGAAGAGGTCGGTGGGCTTCTGAAGCAGGTTCTTCCGGCCGACGATGCGGCGCAGTCCGCGGATGAAGGCGGGCGGGAGCTTCCCCATCACCAGTCCTCGGGGGTGGGGCCCCAGTCCAGGCCGCGGCAGTCCTCGAGGTCGCGGAGCTTCACCGGGTCGCCGCCCTCGACCGGCGCGGCCATGACCGCCCCGACCCCGGCGTCGTAGTAGGCGACCCATTCCCCGTCTGGGCTGAAGGAGGGGTAGCAGGGGCGCGCATCGGTGGGCAACGCCAGGTTCCGCGGGCGCTCCCCGCCGGTCAGGTCAACCAGAATCACGTCATTGCCGACGGCCACCGCCAGACGGGTCCCATCGGGCGAGACGTCCGGCTCCCGGATGGGGTCCATCCGCACCAGGAGCACCTCCTGCTCCCCCGTGTTCACATTGCGTTCGACGACGGTCCACTCGGCGACGGCGAGACTGACGTAGTACACCGTGAGCCAGTCGCCCTGAACGGGCCACAGGCCGACGTTGTCCAGCCAATCCAGCGGGTCGGTGACGCCGTTCCAGTGCCACAAATCGCCGTCAATGGTGTAGCACAGGGTGGTGTATTCAATCCAGGAGGGCTCGGCGCCGGGGAAGGGCGCCCGGTGCGCCGCCACCTCGCCGGTGCGCGTGGGGCGGACGTAGAGCATTTCCTCGCCGTCCACGGTGAGCTCGACGGCCACGCGGGAGCCGTCGTAGATGAGCGCCAGGTCGCCGCAGTCGGCCTCGACGGGAAGGGGGACCTCGCGGAGGTCGTCGGTTTCGAGGTCGTAGGTGTAGGGGAGGTGCCGCCCGGCATCCGCGTCGTAGGCGGAAAAGGCCAGCCGACCCTCCTGGGCGAGGGCGACGGTGGAGATGAGGCAAGTAATTTTCAGTAACTTGGACATAGAAGGGTTTTTCTATCGTTGGTATATATCCAGTGCTTTTTTAAGTTCATTTGGTGATACCTTAATAAGGTAATCAGGGATAAAGGATAACGGCATATAATCGCATCTCCAGAAATCGAAATAATAAAGATCCCACATTATACGATAAGAGTTGATTTGTTGATAGTAGTGTTTTTCGTTGTCATACAAAGAAATATATAGAAGCATCAATCTATATATTCCATCTTCAAATTTTGTTATATTATCAAATACCATTTTATTAAAATCATCGTATGTTACATTTGCAAATTGTTGAGGGAAATGATAATGCCCCGGGTAGGCGTAGTTAGGAAATACATGTATCCAATCATTAAGCAACAATCCCCGTTGTGCATCAATTCCCCGTAAGGGATAACAAATACCATTTGCATTATTATCGAAAGCAAACATATAAATACCAAATAATGCATGGCCTTGGTTCTTTGTATTCTTAAACGTGTGATAAAAGTGGATTTGATAATGGTCTTGATTGGCCTCTAAATACTCCTGATTGTACTGTATACTTGTATCAAATTGAATTTGTCTGAACTCACCCTTTCCGTAAGGTACTATTTTATTAACCTTATATAATTCACCATCATCATGGCGCATAAACTTAATTTTATCTTGCTTAATTGTGCATAGATTGGTCGTTTGGGGTATGGATACTATTTCAGGATTAATGCTTGAAATTCGAAGGTCTAAATCAAAAGCCCTGAAATCCTTTTGTTCCCGTACCTGTTTATATAGAATTAATCCAGTTAAACCATATACCAAGACCGAGAAAAATATTAAAGTCCATTCAAGGAAATTGTAAGACCAAGAAAATGTACTTATTTGTAGGTTGCTAGTGCTACTTGCTCCAATGAGAAATGCTATGAAAATAATAGCTACAATAAATAAAATAATTATTAATAAGTAATATATTTTATCTTCTCTTTTTCTTTGGGTTTTATTTTTACTGTTCTCTGAGATATATCTGAGTGCTTTTAAAACCCTTTTTAACAAGCTTATCATCATGTCCTTACCTCACATCTGGAAGCGCTCGCCCAAATATATCCGGCGGGCTTCGGGGTCGTTCGCCAGCTCCTGGCTCGTCCCCTCGATAAGAATCTGACCCTCGTACATGATGTACGACCGGTCCGTGATGGAGAGCGTCTCGCGCACGTTGTGGTCGGTCACCAGAATCCCCAGGCCGTCGTCCTGGAGCTTCTCGATAATTTTCTGGATGCCCTCCACGGCGATGGGGTCTATGCCGGCGAAGGGCTCGTCGAGGAGCATGAAGCGCGGCTGCCTTACCAAAGCCCGCGTTATCTCCACCCGCCGCCTCTCACCGCCGGAAAGCGTGTAGGCCTTTTTATCCGCCAGGGGGGTCAAGTCCAGCTTGGCCAGCAGTTCCTTCAGCCGGTCCGCGCGTTCCTTGTGCGTCAGCGGCAGTGTCTCCAGGATGGCGTAGATGTTGTCGCGGACGGTGAGTTTGGTGAAGATGGAGGGCTCCTGGGCCAGGTAACCGATTCCCATGCGCGCGCGCTTGTACATCGGCTCGCGGGTTATGTCCTCGCCGTCCAGGTGGACGTGGCCCGCGTCGGGGCGGATGAGGCCGGTTATCATATAAAAGGTGGTGGTCTTCCCCGCGCCGTTGGGGCCCAGAAGTCCCACCACCTCGCCCTGCCGCACCCGGATGGAGGCGTCCGCGACCACCTTCCGCTTGCGGTAGATTTTATCCAGGCCCGAGGTGGACAGGACGGAGCCGTTGTGCTCCGGCTTCCCCGCGGGCTTGGCGTCGGCTTTGATGTCGGTTTCGGCCACCGGCTCTACTCCTCGGTTTGCGTTTCTTCGGCTACCGGCGTCTCCGGCTCGGGGGCCTCGGCCCTCTCGGGGGGGACGTAGCTCCCCTGGGCGTGCCCGCGGGCGACGAAGCGGTCCAGCTCTCCGTCCACCAGAAAGAGGTCCATGTGCGAGCCCTGCATCTCGGTGCGGCCCCGTTCGGGGTGCGGGTTGCCGGGGTCGGGCTGGTAGAGGGCGTAGGCGTCCCCCTCGAGGGTTATCTGGGTCGCCACCTCGTCCTGGAGGTAGATGGTTATCTCCTGGGCCCGGGAGTCTATCCGCCCCTCCTCCCCCGAGGCCGGGTCGGGCAGGTACAGGGCGGTGGCGTTCCCGGTGCAGACGATGCGGTCGGCCGCGTCGCCCACGTAGAAGAGTACGATACGGTCGCCCGCCAGTTCAAGCTTCCCCTCGCCCCCGTCCGCCGCGTCCTCTTCCTTGGCCACGTGGTACACCGCCCGGGCGGTGCCGTCAATCTCTATCTTCTCCAGTCCGCCCTCCTCGTCGAGGAGGTGCATGGTCATCAGTTCCCCGCCGGCCTTGTCGTCCCCCCGCCAGGCGATGGGGTCGCCCTCGAGGATGATCTTGTTCTCGCCGCCGTAATAGGTCGCCCGGTCGCCCTCGGCGTGAAGCTCCCCCTGGTCTATGCGCACCCCGCCCGAGGCCACCCCCCGGTCCTCGTCCAGGTAGTACTCCATCACCTTGCCCGTGACGTGGACGTCGCCCCCGGCGCGGTTCACCAGAAATAGCTCCGGCTCCTCGGTGAGGATCACGTAGCGGCCGGCGCGGTGGTACTCCAGGTAGCGCCCCTCGAGTCGGGCGTTCTTCTCTCTGTCCAGGACCATGACCCGGCCCTTGAGGAGGGCTATCTGTTCCCGGTCGTAGTAGTAGAGCTCGTCGGCGGTAATCTCCGTCGGTCCCTGGACGAGCCTGACGTGACCCAGGGCGCGGACGGTGCGGATGCCCTCGGCGAAGTTCCCCACCACGCGGTCGGCCTCGAGGTAGTAATCCTCGCCGGGCTTGCCCAGCTCGATGCGCCGGGGCTCCCCGTCGGAGACTGTCGTCTCCTCGGTCTCCTCGGCCGTCGAAGTCGCCAGCAAAAGGGCCAGGATGGCCGCGGCGAGATTTTTACCGAGGGTCGGTTTCATGCGACCAGCGTCAGGTAGGCCGAGTCGGGAACGAAGACGTCGGCTAAAAAACGCAACGGAGGCAGGGTTTGAATCAACTTGAGCGCCAGCCGGTACACCCGCCCGCCCTCCTCGGGGAGCCGGAGCCGCCAGCGGTTGATGATTCTGCCGAATCCCGCTCTTTGCAGCAGCCGTCGCGTCAGGCCCGGCGTGAACCAGTGCAGGGCGGGATTGGCCGTGTGGCCCACCAACTCCGGTCGGCGCCGGACGGCCCAGCGCATGAACCGCCGCTTCAGCCGTAACGGGTACCAGCCGAAGAGGGGGAAGCCCCGGATTTCGTGCTGGCGGGGGCAGAGGGCCGACGTGGAGTAGAACCACAGAGCCCCGTCCGATTTGAGAACCCGCCGCGCCTCCCGCAGACTCAGCTCCAGGTCCGCCGCGTGCTCCAGGACGCTCGAGGCGATGACCAGGTCGCAGCTGGCGTCTGGGAGGGGGAGCGCCTCGGCCCGTCCCTCCAGCACCGGAATCTCCTCGCCCAGCTTCGCCGAGAGCCTCTGAGCCGTTTCCCGGGCTCGTCGGTCGGGCTCCACTCCCACGGCGTCGTACCCCCTGCGTTTCAGGACCAGCACCATGACACCGGCGGCGCAACCCACGTCCACGATCCGCGCCCCGGTTTCCAGGCGCTTGAACCTCCCGAGCCGGCGGAGCAGGAGATGAGCGAAAAGCTCCTCTTCGGGCAGCCTGCTCTCCGCCTCGTCCACGGTCAACGATTCTGTGGCCCGCTGACTCACCATCGGCCCTCGACGGACGGCGGCTCGCCCACCCCCATTATCACGCGGGCCGGGTTCCCGGCGATGACGACCTTTTCGGGGAAGCGGCCCATCACGACCGCCCCCGCGGCTACGGTGCTGCCCCGGCGGATGCGCGTGCCGGGCAGGATGAAGGCGTCGGCGGCCACCCAGCAGTCGTCGCCTATCTCCACCGCCCTGACGCCTACGAGCGTCGGATCGCTCCGTCGACCGGGGTAAAGGCTGTGGAAGTGGGTGTCCGTTATCCGGCAATCAGCCAGAATGCAGTTCTTTCCGACAACTATCCTCTCGGCGCAACCCATGCGCGTGCCGTTCAGGTAGGTGCCGGCGCCGATGTGTATCTCGGCCTCGGGAGAATACGTCGGCAGGCTGACGGTCAGGGTGCCGTCCACGTAAACGTCGTCCCCGATCACCACCCGGCCCGGCCCCCGGATTCGCAGCCGGCCCAGCAGACGGAAATTCTTCCCGAGCTTTACCCGTCTCCGGAAGACGCAGCGCAGACGGGCGATCCATCCGCGCAGGCGGCTCCACGCGTACCGGAGGGCGCGACCCGGCTCTCGGATCGCTCGGCTGAGCTTGGCTGGTTGCGGTTCGTCCATTGCCCTGGGAAAGTGAGCTTAGTTCCCTTTCGACAAGGGATTATGCCACGCACAATCCAGCGGGTCAACGCTCGGGCTCGGCCCCCCTTGACGCTCGGCCGGTCGGGTACTAATATGAATCGTGGAAGGAGGAGCAATGAAACGGATCGTGTTTTTGCTCCTTGTCTGGGCGGTCCTGACCGGCGCGACCGAGTCGCTGGTCCTGGTCGGCCCGATCGAACGCGATGATCTGGCCCTGCTCTCGGGGTACCCCCTCGTCATTGACGACTACCGCTCGGGATACGCCTATTGCTACACCGACGCCCCGGGGCTCCTGGCCGGTCTGCCGTGGCCGCACCGGGTGCTCGTCGCCGACCTGGCGGCGCATTACGCCGCCGAGCGCGCCCTCTGGCCGGCCGACGACCGCGACGAGCCCTGGGACGCCTTCCACTCCTACGACGACACCATCGCCCTGCTGCAGCAGTGGGCCGCCGAATACCCCAACATCTGCCGACTGGTGGACGCGGGCGATTCGGTCCAGGGCCGGAAGCTCTACGTTCTCGTCGTCACCGACAACCCCTCCTTCGAGGAGTACGAGCCCGAGGTCCGCATCGTCGGCACCATCCACGGTGACGAGATAACCGCCAACGAGATAGTCCTCTACGCCGCCGAGCGCCTCCTCACCGGCTACGGCGTAGATCCCGAGATAACCGGTCTGGTCAAGGGCTTCGAAATCTGGCTCCAGCCGCTGGTCAACCCCGACGGATACGTCATGGGTACCCGGTTAAACGCCGACGGTGTGGACCTGAACCGCAACTTCAGCTACCAGTGGGATTCGGACGAGTGGTACGCCGGCCCCGCCCCGTTCAGCGAGCCGGAGACCCGGGCCGTGGCCGATTACTCCGGGTGTCGGGAGGCGCACGTTCCCGATGTGGTCGAGGACAACACCTTCGTCCTGGGCCTCACCTACCACTCCGGCGCCATCTGCGTGAACTACGTCTGGAACTACCAGCAGGAGCGCGCGCCCGACGACGCCCACGTCCAGACCATCTGCTACGACTACTCCGACTCGTGCGAACTCTCCCCGCAGTACCCGCCCTGGGTCGAGGGCCACAGCCACCAGGACGACACGTACATGGACTGGGTGACCAACGGCTGGGATTGGTACGAGACCCACGGGGACTTGAACGACTGGAGCTACGGCGCGCGGGGGTGCATTGACACCACCATCGAGGCCGACGACGACAAGCACACCGACCCGCGCGACATCCTCTCCCAGGCCGACGTGAACTGGTACGCCGTCAAGAGCTGGATCGAGTGGGCCGACGACGGACTCCACGGGCGGGTCACCGAGGCCGGCGGCGGACCCGTTCCGGTCACCATCACCGTGGGCGACCGCGACGAGGGCTTCGCATACTCGGATCCCACCCAGCACGGAGATTACTGGCTCCCACTGGCCGACGGCCTCTACAACATCGCCTTTTCCGCCATGGGTTACGTTCCCGTCGTCTTCGAGGATGTGGAGGTCACCGGGGAGGACACGCCGCCGCTGGACGTGGAACTCGACCCCTTAGAGGCGGGCGACGATCTGGTGCTCAGCGCCGGTAGGACCTCCGACGGGGTGCTCGTCCTCTGGCGGCCGGTCGGCGTTTACACCGGTTTCAACCTGTACCGGTGTGACGCCGCGGGCCACGTGGGTGAGAAGCTGAACGGGTCCGTTCTCCCTGACTCCACCGTGAGCTTCCTGGACCTGGAACCGCCCGCCCCGGTGGCGCGGTACCGCCTCGAGGCCTTTACCCCCGAGGGGCACCGCCTGCTCTTCGGCCCCGTCGAGACAGAGACGGGGGCCGACCAGGAAAGGTTCGCGATTCTGGGTATCTATCCAAATCCTGTCGGGGAGCGGGCCGGGGTGGAGGTGAGCTCGGCCGGCGGGTACTGTGAGATCTCCGTGTACGATCTGGCCGGGCGGCTGGAATGCGTCCTCTATCGGGGGGAGCTCCCGTCCGGCCGCAAGCTCGTCGAGCTGGACGCCGGCGGGCTCGCCAACGGCGTGCATCTGCTGGTGGCGCACGGGGATGGGGTTCGGGTCCAGCGCTTCGTCGTCGCCCGGTGAGCTTCTCAATCAAACGCTTCGAGAGGGTCGCTGATCGGTGACACTTCGACGAAATGG
>MFAF01000102.1:27982-28127 GCA_001774505.1 Candidatus Coatesbacteria bacterium RBG_13_66_14
CTTTCACCCTCGGCTACTTCTCCGAACCGTTCTCGGAGATGGGCGGTGCCCAGGGGCCGCGGCTCCTCGTGTACTACTTCACCAACCCCGCCTCGCAGCTCTTCCTGCGGCTGGGGGGAGGGGTGGATTACTTCTGGCGCCTGTC
>MFAF01000102.1:28150-29938 GCA_001774505.1 Candidatus Coatesbacteria bacterium RBG_13_66_14
AGGGATGGCGAACGCCGTTTACCCATAATAAAAACGGGCCGGAGCCCGCTTTTTTTAGTTTTCGGTCTGTCATCGTAGAAGAAATGGCTCGTCGTCGGGTGTTTGCCCTTCGTCCCCCGCGGGTTCGGGGAGGCTTCGGTCGAGTGATTCCAGGATGGACTTCGCCACGCGCTTACCGCGCTCGGCGTTCTCGGAGAGCTCCGCCAGCTCGATGCCCATCTCCAGGGCGGCCATGATCGCCAGCCTGGCCTTGTCCACGATCCGCCACATCCCGGCGAGCTCCCGCATGCGGTTTTCGAGCCGCGTCGCCGCGCTCTCCAGGAGACCCCTCGATTCCACGTTCTTGAACGTAAAGCTCGAGCCGTAGACCTCGACGGTGATTCCCGAGTCGTTGGGTTCCGGCACTTGGCCCTCCGTGACGGTTGACTGCCGGGTAATTATACGGCAGAAGGCCCCCGGGGACAAGCCCCGGGGGTTTTACCCGCTGGGTTTAAAAAAAGCGGCGGGGACTGAAGTCCCCGCCCTACATTTAAAACCGCCCAATACCCTCGTAGGGGCCGACCTTCAGGTCGGCCCGCGTTTCCCCTCTCCCCGTGGGAGCGGCGCGCCGCCGGGTCGGGGTGAGGGCTACCTTGGAAAAAACGGGCGGGCACAGAGGCCCGCCCCTACGTCAAGAGCCTCCGGCTAGAACCCCGCCTTGATGGCGCCCCAGGTGGTCTCTGCGACGTCCTCGCCGCTATCGTGTGTGAGCCAGTCGTCGAGATTGTAAAACAGCTCCAGCCACATGAGATGACAATCGGTACCACCTGAGTAGCAGCCGAACGACGCGTACTCGCCGGTCCCCCCCGGGTGGAACCAGGTGTCGAAGAAGAGGGTGATCATGCTGGCACCACCGATATCAAGCCACGGCGAGAGGGTCTCGGCCCGGTACGGCGACCCCGGATGGGCGGCGGAGTCGCTCTGCCAGTTAGCCCCCGACATGTCGCCCGTTGCGTGATCGGTGTCTGTCTCCCACTCGCCAGGAAGACCGTGTTTATCCTGATACCAGCCGCCGCTTGAGAAGTCCTCGACGCCGTAACCGCCGCCCTGCAGGGGCAGCAAGCTCTCCCCGTCGGCTGTTAACTCCACATTGTCAATGGCCCACCAGCCCAGGGCGTCCGAGTCGGTGCCGTACTCGAAGGCCAGGCAGTTCATGCTGCCGGCAAACAACATCCAGTCAATACCGACCGTCTGGTGGCCGGTAACGTCGTCTGCGGCGTCCCAGGTGAAGATGTTGGTGTACTCGCCCTCGCCCCAGTCGACGCCGTAGATTTCGATGCCATATACGCGGAAGCCCCTGGCCACGCCGGTCTCGTCGGAGACCCACACGAAATAGATTTTAAGGTCTCTCACGCCGTAGTAGTCATCGAGCATGAGCATAACGCTATCGGGATCTTCGGTATCCTCGAAGGTGTGAACCAGGGTGCAGTCCCAGTCTTCGTCGCCGAGGTAGAGCTCGCAGTAATCGCCCTCGTCGGCGGTTTCCTGCATGTAATTGATAATCATCCTGACGCCGTCGTAGCCGCAGAGGTTGATGGGCTGGCCCATGTACGTCAGAGAGGCGTAGTCGTTGGAGCCGTAAACATCCAGGCCCTCGCGGTCGCATCGGACCTCGCTTTCCCGGAACAGATTCCACTGGGCGTTGTACGGCCCGGGAGGCTCAATAGTATCCACGGACACGGCTTCACCGGCCAGGATCGCC
Organism: Candidatus Coatesbacteria bacterium RBG_13_66_14; assembly: GCA_001774505.1. Lineage (GTDB taxonomy): Bacteria > RBG-13-66-14 > RBG-13-66-14 > RBG-13-66-14 > RBG-13-66-14 > RBG-13-66-14. Next base: position 29,892 of record MFAF01000102.1, read on the forward strand.
GAGGCGGCCAGGACGGCGAGAAATACAAGTGTTTTCAACCCGGTTCC
>MFAF01000102.1:30026-30237 GCA_001774505.1 Candidatus Coatesbacteria bacterium RBG_13_66_14
ATCCGGACGGAACGTCCCCCCCCGAATATCAACGACTTGCGCATTTTCTCCTCTTTGGGTGGAACTTTTAAATGCACCAATTAATATAGTACATAAAAAGGGGCTTGGCAAGGGTCGGAGAAAGAAATTTTGGATGAATTTTCGTTCAACAAACAAGGGGCTGAAGCCCCTTGTCTCCAGGCGAAAACGGCGGCCCGTGCCTCCCCTCCCC
>MFAF01000102.1:30256-33517 GCA_001774505.1 Candidatus Coatesbacteria bacterium RBG_13_66_14
GCATGTCGTCGGGATTCCGGGCTTCGAGGTTTTTACCCTGCAGAACCTCGTTGAGGGCGACCACCGTCCCCTTCTCTGGACGCGGGATCCCGTAGCGCAGCCTGGAGGAGTTTATTTCGCGGGCCAGCTTGGCCACCTTCATGACCAGATCGTAGCGGTCCTTCGCCTTGGAGATGAGTTCCTCGAGGGATATCTGGTAGAAATTGAAGAGGTCCGTGGACCTGGCCTGCACCCGCTTGAGTTTAGGCTCCTCTTCAATCAGGCTCTCGGCCTCGGGTTCGTACACATTTTCGACCATTTCGCTCCTAAAGGCCTTCGGGGAGTTCGATGTCCTCGTCACGCATGTGCTCGAGCATGTACCGGGCGCTCTCGGCGAGATCGCCGCGGGGCCAGCGCTCGAGGTATACGTTGAACGCCGCCTCGGCCTCGTCGTAGTTCTTCAGCTTGTCCGAGTACAGGAAGCCTATCATGAACTGGGCCTTGGGCGCCTCGTCGGAGTCGGGGTAGAACTCGAGGATTTTCTTGTAGTAGCTGACCGCGGTGGGCGGCGGGGCCGCCTCGGCCAGGGCGTAGAGCTCGGCCGGGCTTTCCTTGGGTTTCGGTTCGGCGAAGAGGTTCTCCTCACTCACCACCACGTCGTAGCGCCCGCGGAGCTCGTCGAAGAAATCCATTACGCGCTGGTTGGAGGCGTCACCGGTCAGTTGACCGCGAACCGAGGCCCGCACCTCCTCGTAGGACTTTTGACGCGGGTCCATGTGCGATACCCTCTGCACGATCGCCCAGCCCGTATCTATCTCGAGCGGTTCCGTGTACTGCCCGTCCTGGAGTTCCGTGATCGTGATGTTGATGATCGAGCGGGCCTTCCTCCCCAACGCCAGGATGGGCGAGGACGGCTTCAGATATCCCAACAGGCCGCCGTCTGGCTTGGACGACTCGTCCTCGGAGTACTGCTCGACGACCCGCTCGAAGCTCTCGCCCCTATCAAGGGCTTGAAGCGCAGCCTTGATTTTGTCCTCCTCGGCGCAGGCGATGATGCGGAGCTGGACCTGGTCTTCGTCCAGGTATTCACCCTTATGCTCCTCGTAATACTTGAGGGCGTCGGCCTCGGGAACGAGGAGTGAGTCGGCGATGCGGGATTTCACCCGGTCGAACTCCAGGGCCTTGGGCTCGATCTTCTCCTCGACCAGGAGCAGGTGCCAGCCGAGTTTACTCTCAACGGGACCGGCCAGCTCTCCCACGGGAAGGTCGAAGATGACCGCCTGGAGCTCGGGCACGGCGCCAAGCTGGGGGATGGGCATGTCCTTCGTCACGAGTCCCAGCATCCCGCCCAGTCGCTTGGTCTTGACGTCGGTCGTCTCGGCCTTGGCAAGGTCGGAGAAGGAAATCTCTCCGGCGTCGAGCCGGGCCTTACCCGCCAGGGCCTCCTCCTCGGTCGCGTAGAGGATGTGGCGCAGGCGGACCTGGGCGTCGGTCATGAACTCGTCGCGGTGGCTGTCGTAGTACTTGCGGAGCGTTTCCTCGGAGTAGCCGTAGAACTCGCCGAAGAAATTCTCGTAGTAGGCGATGGCCAGGGTGCGCACGCGGGCCTGCTCTATCTGGCGCTCCACCTTGGGATTGGAATCCAGGTCCTCGTCCAGAGCTGCCAGGAAGAGCACCTGCTCCTGGATTATCTGATCCAGGAGGTTCCGCCGGCCCTCCTCCTCGGTCAGCATTGACTGGTACTGGGGCGGCAGATCGGCTATCCGCTGCTCCAGGTCGTCAATGGTGAAGGGTTCGCCGTCTATCCAGGCGACGGGGCGTTCGTCCTCGGCCTGAGTCGCCAGACACATCGAGAGGACGGCAAGAACGGTACTGATGAAGACTGTTCTGAGCATAGTGTCACCTCACCGATGACCTGTTTCTCCGTGGTTAATTTACACCGGAACCCTCGAGGTAGGCCGAGATGGCCTCCTCGTTTCGCTCGATTCCCAGGCTCTCTTCGAGGGCGTCGTAGAACGCCTGTTCCTTCTCGCGGACCCGCGTCTCGAAGAGCCTCGACTGCACTTGTGCGCGCACGTTCTCGTACTCTGATTTCTCCCCCGGGGTGGATTCGAGGACCTGGATCACGGCCCAGCCCCTGGAGAGCTCGAAGGGCTCGCTCATCCCGCCGGGTTTGACGGAGAAGGCCTTATCCTCGACGATCTGTGCGTCCCGCGTCCCGGCGAACAGGGGGAGAGGCAGCCCTCTGTACAGGCGGGGAATCAGCCCGCCTCCGTCCCTGGTCGCGGCGTCGAGGCTGACCTCGCGGGCGATTTCGGCGAGATTCTCGCCGGCCTCCGTCCGGGCGACGACCCGTTCGGCGTCCTGGCGGGTGGCCGACAGGACGTAGCGCAGGCTCACCGCGTCGGGGCGGTCGAACTCGTCCCGGTGCGCGTCGTAGTAAGCGCGGATTTCCTCCTCCGGGGCGAGGAGCTCCAGGGCTATCCGGGGCTTGGCCTCGTCGAAGCCCAGGGGCTTGCCGGGGTTGAAGGCGTCCACGACGAAAACGTGCCAGCCCATCTGGCTCTCCAGCGGACCGAAGGGCTCACCCGCCTCGGCCGTAAAGATGGCCTGGATTACGTAGGGCGGAAGGACCTGGTTGTCGGGATACACCACCGGGAGCCGCCCGCCGTTCACCGCGCTCATACGGTCCAGGGAACGCTCGGCGGCCAGCCGGGAGAAGTCGGCCCCGCCACGGAGCTCGGTGAGGACGCGCCCGGCCTCGGCCTCGCTCTCGGTGACGATGTGCCTCACGTTGGCCTGGGTGGGGGATACCAGCTCGGCGGCGTGATTCTGGTAGTAATCGTAGAGATCGTCCTCGGAGAAGCCGTAGTTGGAGAAACTGACGCGGAGGTAGTTGGAGATGATCACGTCCCGGGCGGCCTGTTCCAGTTGGGTCTGCACGTCGGGAAGCTCATCCACCCCCGCGGCGAGGGCCGCCTGGTAGAGGACCTCCACCTGGATGGATTTTTCCAGGAGCTGCTCCCGCCCCTGGCGTGTCCCCGTCTGCGCGAGCCCCTGTTCACCGAGAAGGGTCGCGGTGCGTTGGAGGTTCTCGACGGTCACCGCGCCGTCGCCGACGCTGACCAGCACGGTCCCCTCCTCGCCGCAACCGGCGAGGAGCACGGCGACGGACAGGGCCAGGGCAGCGGCGGTCGTTATTTCCCTTCGGGCGCTTTTACGCACCGGTCACTCCTCGGGAGCGGGCTTTTTGCCGTCGGTTTTCGCGGGTGACTTTGCGGC
>MFAF01000102.1:33542-35647 GCA_001774505.1 Candidatus Coatesbacteria bacterium RBG_13_66_14
CGCTCCCGCATCTCGGCCTTCTTGTAAGACTCGGGGCGGTAGTCGGTGGCGTAGAATCCGGAGCCCCGGAATATCAGCCCCGCGCCGGTCGAGGGCAGCCTCCGGATGGGCCCCCGGCCGCATTCGGGACAGCTCTCCGGGTCCCCGGCGGTGATGGGGAGGAAGAGCTCGAAACGGCTGTCGCAGCTCTCGCAGAGGAACTCGTATGTCGGCATGGTTCGCTTGTCGGTGGGTAGGGCGGCTGCAAAGTATACTTAAACCCGTCGCGGGATGTCAACGTGGACCCCACGTGGTTGTGCATCTCCCCGACGGTCGTTCACGCTTCGACGGGCGGGTTGGTGGCCCCGCCCATCCACCATCGCCACCCCGGAGCGATGGTCAGAACGTGTAGCTCACGCTGAAGCGGTTTTTCATGCCGAAGAGCTCGCCCTCGGGCTGCTGGGCGAAATCGAACTGGATGCCCAGGTAGCGCACGCTGAACCCGAAGCTGGTCCCCACGACCGCCGCCGATTCGTCGGAGTAGTAGCCGACGCGCAGGCCGACGATGCCGGCGTACCAGTACTCTCCACCCACCCCGAGCACCGCCTCGCCGAGCTCCGTCCCGAAATCCTCGGTGATATTCAACAGGTACTTGGAGTAATCGAAGCTGAACCGCATCTCGTTGAACGCGTCGTCGAAGGGAATCTCGTAGGCCAGGCCGAGCTTCAGCATACGCGGCAGCGGTTCGGGCTTGCTCTGGTACACGAGGTTCGTCCCCAGGTTCATCACCATGGCGCCCACCGAGAGCTTCTCCAGCGGCGTCCGCCAGAGGACGCCCGCGTCGAAGGCCACCGCCTGGGCCGTGTTGTCGTTGGAGAGGTGGTCGTAGACGTACTTCAGCGACCCACCCACGCCCAGCGCGTCCTCGACGATGTCGTACCCGTACGACAGGCCGACGGATAGCCCGTAGGCGGCCATGTAGCCGATGGGCTGGGGGCTGTCCCGGGTGATGGCGATGAGGCCGGCGTTGGAGTAGAGGGCCCAGATGCCGAAGGTGCCGATGTCCTCGAAGTTGTGGATGTAGCCGAGGTAGTCGTAGTAGATGTCGTTGCCCTCGATGGAGCGGTCGGAGTGCATGGCGCCGACCATGTGGGCGCCGAAGAAGCCGAGGCCGGCGGGGTTGTAGTAGGTGGCGTGGACGTCGTCGGCCACGGCGGTGAAAGCCTTGCCCATGCCGCCGGGCCGGGCGCCGGGGTCCATCGTCAGCCAGGGGACGGTGATGCTGACCGCGTCGGCCAGGGCGACGCCGACCGGGATGAGCATCAACAGCGCCAGTAACGTCCTTCGCATGCCACTCCAGTTGCGGTTCCGGTGGGGGGGTATGTTAACACGCGACCGACCACCCGCTCAAGCCGGTCTTCACCCGCTTCCCGTATACGCTGGATCTGTCGGATAGTTCCTTTTGTACTGAAGGCAAGGGGTTTCGCCGGAGGCGTAGCTCGGTTCGCCGGGGGCGTAGCTCGCTTCGCTCGGTATAATCATGTAGGGGCGACCCTCTGCGGTCGCCCGCGGGCGGGGACAGAGCCCCGTCCCTACGGCTCGGTTCGCTCGGTCAAACCCCTTGTCTCCTTCAACTAGAAGGCGACCGAGGCGCTGACCCGGTGGGTGGAGCCCAGCTCGTGGTTGAGCCAGCAGTAATCCAGTGAAATCCCCCACAGCGACACCCCGCCGCCCAGGGTGAGCTTCCCCCGGTCGGCGCCCACGCGGGCCGAGAACACTTCGGCCACGGTGAGCTCGAGGCCCCCGTGAAGGTCGAGGCTGATGTCGCCTAAATCGAGCTGCGCCGCGTCACCGTAGTCGGCGAGGATGAACTCGGCGTCGCCGGAGAGGGTCAGCACGCTGTCTATCCCGGCCAGGTCCAGGCCCCACGCCCCCCCGAGCACCACCCGCGGCTCGAAGGTGTCCGCGGTGCCGTTGCTCCAGGTCTTGACGGTGTAGGGATCGTGGACCACCAGGGCCAGCCCCGCCCGTTCCGACGGCCGCCAGAAGACCCCTATATCGAAGCCGAACCCGTCGGCGGTGACCGGGCCGCCCTCCGTCGTGTCGGGGACCAGGTCGTCGTACAG
>MFAF01000102.1:35669-36012 GCA_001774505.1 Candidatus Coatesbacteria bacterium RBG_13_66_14
GAGAGACTCTCCCAGAGCCGGCGAGCATAGGTGAGCTGGAAGGCGTTGCTCGTGGAGTCCACCACGTCGTAAACCTCGGGCCGGCCGTCCTCGCCCCAGCGGGTCAGCTTGATGTCGTCGTACCCGGTTCGGATCCAGGAGAGGGCGAAGGAGCCCAGGTCCTCGTCGGGGGTCCAGAAGCCTGCGAGGGTGTCGTAGTTGACCAGGCCGGCGAAGCGGCTGGAGTGCATGAAAAGCCCGCCGTAGTTCCCGGCGAAGGCCAGGCCCGCGGGGTTGTAGGCCGGGGCGGCGGCGTCGGCGGCCAGCGCCGAGTAGGCCCCGCCCAGGGCCATCCCCCGGGCGC
>MFAF01000102.1:36072-38417 GCA_001774505.1 Candidatus Coatesbacteria bacterium RBG_13_66_14
TGACGAGGAGCACACCCAGAAGCACGGTCGGATGCGTCATGCGCACGAAAGCTCCTATGACGAAGAGGCAAGGGGTTTTGCCAGAGGCATAGCTCGCTTCGCTCGGTTCGCCGGAGGCGTAGCTCGCTTCGCTCGGTTTGCCGGGGGTATAGCTCGGTTCGCTCGGTTAAACCCCTTGTTACCTAACGTAGCATGATGAATTTCTCGAAAGCCGTGGTCTTGTCGTCACCGTCGCGGGCCTCGAGGGAGTACAGGTAGACTCCGTTGGCCAGCGGCCGGCCACCGCTGTCGTTCCCGTCCCATTCGATGACGTTGAATCCCGTGACCAGGGCGGTCGCCTCGATGGTCCGCACCAGACGGCCGACGGGGGTGTAGATGCGGACGCGCGCCTGGTCCGGACGCGTGCTGGCGAAGAAGGTGAAGGCCGTCGGACCCGGGGCGGGGTTGGGCACCACCAGCACCTCGGACAGGCCCAGGCCGTCGGCCACCACGAGCTCCGCGGAGGCGGACCCCGGCTCGCCGAAGTTATCGTAGCAGTAGAGCGTGAGTGTGTATTCCCCCGCGGGCAGCTCCAGCTGCCTTTCGACAACCCCGCGGGTGTAGTCACCGGAAACCGGCGTGTAGTAGTCGGTCAGGTCTATGTCGAAGCTGTGCTTATCGGCTTCGGCGACGAGGACGATGGGCCGGTCTATGTCGCCGGAGGCCATGGGCACACCCCCGTCGGAGCGGAGGAGGAGGAGGCCCTGCTGGGGGTCCGAGAGCTCGGCGGTGAGCTTTACGCTTCCGTCAATGTAATCCCCGGAGGCGGTGGCGCCGTCGTCGAAGAGGAGGACGACGACGGGGCCCTCGTTGTCGGCGGGCGGGTCCACCGAGCCGACGATGGGCAGGCTCCAGACCTCGTTCCCCGAGAAGGGAGCGGCGGTTATCGCCTCCCCCGTTGCCTCGTCCACCATCCAGGCCCGGAGCTCGAGGTTGTAGGGGTATATTTCGTAATCGGAGAGGTCGTCGTCCATCCCCAGGGGGAGGGCGATTTGGGTAGTAAAAGAGCCATCTACGAGCTCCGTCGAGGCGGCGCCGACCAGGCGGTACATGCGTGTCGGGGGAACATCGCCGTAGAGGCTGGTGTATTCATAGGGCATCAGCGGACGGTCGTAGGCCCGAATCTGGACGGTCCCCGTCAACACTGGGCTTTCCGGGGACCATGAGGTCTGGCCGCCCGTGACGACCAGGACCTCGCCCCGCGCGACGCGGTCGCCCGAGGGGGGGTCAATGGCCAGGCCGGGGGCGGCCCGGCGCAACAGGGACGCCGAGTCGCCGAACATCGTCTGGCGCTGGCGGTTGTAGGAGTTGTCGGCGATGATGAGGTCCTGCATGTGGGCCAGGCCGAAGGCCGGGATTTCGAGGTGCTGGACGGGGTGGTAGAAGGCCTCGAAAAGCGCGCGGTGGTAGTAGTCCTGAGCCCCGCCTCCCGAGGTTCGGGAAGAGCCGACCGTGGCGATGCAACCGCGGGGATGCCACAGGAGGAGCTCGCTGATGCAGTTGGGGTCCATGGACGGGGTCCGGTCGAAGTCGCCGACCGAGCACGAGGACTGGATCAAGAGCGGCGGAAAGGGGCAGTCCCACTCGTCGAAGTCGCGGTAGAGCGGCGGACGGTTCGTCTGAGCGAGCTCGTGGGTCCAGGTGTGCCAGGCGCCGTGGCCGATGAAGCTGACGATGAGCTCACCGGACTCGAGAGCTTCCCAGAACGCGGGAGTGACGTGCTCCCGGGTGGCCCAGCGCCGCTTGCCCACGTCGTACTTCGGCGGGGTGTAGTGATTGTCTCGGGTCTGGGCCATGCCCAGGGAGGTCATGTAGACCTTGTCGTGCGCCATGCCGGCCTGCGCCGAGTCGCGCAGCATGAGCTCGGCGTAGATGTCGAAAGTGATGGTCTCGTCCATGGAGCCGTCGGGAGGCTCGTCCTGGTAGTCCACCGTGTTGTCCACCAGAAGGACGTGGTTGGTCTGCCATGCGCCTGACGGAATTTCCGGGTAGGTCGTGGCTAGGGCGACGTACGACTCGAGCTGGGAGGGCTCGTAGGCGCTGATGCGGGTGAGGGCGACCTGGGGTATCGGAACGTCATCGTCGGGCTGCTCCTCGGGGAGGAGGGAGGCGAAGTAGTTGTCGCAGGCGACGAAGTACTGGCGGTCGCTCGAGTGGCTGATGACGTACGCGGTGGGGAGCATGGCCTGGGGGAATTTTCTCCAGTTCGGGCCCAGGTACCGGTTCTCCACGTCGCGGTAGTCGAAGGAGGTGTCCCCGACCAGGGTGACGAAGGTGAGCGGGTCGCCGACGCAGTCGGTCCAGGC
>MFAF01000102.1:38451-39118 GCA_001774505.1 Candidatus Coatesbacteria bacterium RBG_13_66_14
AGCCGTCCGCCCGAGTACTCGTCGTAGATGTCGTCCACGCGGATCACCCGGGCTCTCAACCCTTCCGCCCGGTGCATCTCCACCAGGGGGTCCAGGGCGGCAACAAGGTCCGGGTGCGCGATGTATACCAGGTCCGCGTCAACGGGGGAGTGAAGGTCCGACGGCGCGTCGAGGTAGACGTCCAGGGGTGAGTCCGCCAGCTCGAGGTCCGTGACCACCAGGTGGTAACCCGGCTCGGCGTTCCAACAGAACTCCGCGTCGCGGGAGCCCTCGGGACCGGTGAGCTCGAAGTTCACCAGGGATTCACCCCGGGTCAGGTCCCAGACGACGAGCTCGTCGCCGGTAACGTCGGAGACCTGCATCCGGCGATTCCCCGACACGCCGGGAGGACCCCAGCCCTCGAGCGGGCTTGTGCCCAGACGCAGACCCCGGTCGTAAATCACCTGGAAGCTGTCCACAAAGACGGCCGCGTAGTACGGGTCATCCGGATCGGGTGAACTCGGCACGCTCAGCTCGAACGTCAGATGGTTCGCCCCGTCCTCCATCTCCGGGGCCGGAATCTCCCCCCACACCTCGTAGAGCTTCCCCGGTGTATCCACGACGACCGTCAGCACGGATTCGCTCGGGTCTCCCGGCGTCTGCCCGGCGAACACGCGAAGCGTCGCCG
>MFAF01000102.1:39185-40187 GCA_001774505.1 Candidatus Coatesbacteria bacterium RBG_13_66_14
GAATATCTGGTATTCTTTTACGGTGTCGCCGTTGGTGTCCACCGTGAACCAGAACGAGTAATCCATCCCCCGGTGCACGTTCACGGCGCGGGCCATGCTCTGCTTGTCTTCCTCCCGGTGCAGCCTGCCCTGGAGCCATGCCAGGCTGGGTTCGCCCGAGGGGGCGGCGTCGGTCTCCAGGAAACGCAGTGGTTCGTCGGTTTGGGCAAGCCAGTAGTAGCCGTAGGGGGAGTAGAGGTTGGAGTAGCTCGGCAGGTCCGGATCCCAATCGTCCTCGGGGAGCCAGGTGATGCTCCCGTGCCCCCAGAAGTAGAGGGCGTCGCCCTCGTCGAAGGTTCCGTCGGCCTCACCCGTCACCAGGACGGGAACCGGGTAGAGCGGGTCGGAGTCGAGGGTGTCCGAAAAGTCGAGCATCTTCCCCGAGGAGGCGTAGAGCGTGAGCCGTCGCGGGTCCACCGTGGCGGGGTCCAGGCCGGCCGCGACCAGGTCCTGGGGTGTGACACGGTAGAGGCCGTCATGCTCCACCACGACCTTGAGTCGGGGCAGGGGGAGCTGGCCGGAGTGGAGCTGGTCCACCCGCGGGGGGGGCGGCGCCAAGCGCCAGCCATGGTCCCGGGCGTACTCGAAGTCGGGGGCCAGGCTCCGGGCCAGGTCCAGGGCCCAGGGGCTGTCGCCGGTGTCCATATTTGGGCGCGGGCGCCCGGTCGGGTAACGGAAGGCCACGACGATTCGGATGCGCCGGTAGCCGGTCATCCGGCCGTCGGCGTATTCCACGGGGCGGAGGAGGAAGTGGGCCAGGCGCCAGCCCCGCACCGTCTCGACCGCGCCGGGCTCCACCGTCGGCCGGACGACAGCCGCCAGGGCGGGGTCCAGCTCGTAGACCGGCACCATGGAAACCATGTCCCCCGTAGGTTGCACCTCGCCGGACTCGACCCAGCGCGGCGCGGGCAGGGGGTTGTCCACGCTCAGGGAGTAAGGCTCGAAGGTCTGCGCCGATACTAT
>MFAF01000102.1:40235-40490 GCA_001774505.1 Candidatus Coatesbacteria bacterium RBG_13_66_14
GCCCACGCTGCCCGGCAGGTCCTCGACGCCGGTGCCGGGGACGTGTATCCCGGTAAAAGTCTCGTTCCCGACAGGCACGGTGTAGGTTTCCGCTTCCGGGAAGGTAACCTCGAACGAGGCGCCGTCGGAGTCGCAGGAAAGAAGCACGACACGGGGAATGCCCTCGGTCTCGCTCTGGGCGAAGGTGGCGGCGAGCGTCGGGGAGGCGCTCTGGGCGAATGTCGGCACTCCGGAGGTCGGTCCCGTGGACGCTTC
>MFAF01000102.1:40555-42750 GCA_001774505.1 Candidatus Coatesbacteria bacterium RBG_13_66_14
CGGCCGTCTCGGCGCCCAGGGCCAAGGTCGGCGCCAGGATGGCTAGCCGAAGGGCCAGGGACCACCATTTATGCGCAGGGGTTTGGTGATGTCTCAACGCGCCCTTCCTTCCCAGGACGGTTTCAAGGCTGTCGAGGTGATAAAGATACCACTGGAAAACGGTCACAATACGGTTAAAATACGGCGAAGGTTCGTCGGACGGACACTTTTTTATGATTCCAGGGGGTAAAATAGTGGTAGCTTTATCATCTAGGTCAACGGAAAAGCCGGGGGAGAGTTATTTATTCATTATTATTATTCTTTTACTGAGGCTGAGAAACCTTCTTTCGGTTTTCCGCATGGAATATTGAGCACTTCTGCCCGTCGAAAGCCCTTCAGAACTTGTCCGCCGGGAGCCCGTATCCCGTCTTCAAGGTGGTCGAGGTGATAAAGATACCACTCGAAAACGGTCACAACTTAAAAAAAACGGCGAAGGTTCATCGGGAGGACGCTTTTTTATGATTACAGGGGGAAATAAAGTAACACCTTTACCATCTTGCCCCCTCGACACGCCCCTACGTCTCCGGCCACAGCGCCCTTAGCGGCGCGGCCACGGCCAACGGCAAGGCCAGCATCCACAGCAGGGGGTTGAACCGGGGCCCGTTCACTCTCAAATACCGCCAGAAGGCCCGATGACTCCACAGCACGCTCCGCGCGCGGACCTTTTTTACGCTCGCCCCGCCGCAGTGGACCACCCTCACCTGGGGGTAGTATAGCGTAAGGCAGCCCTCCCGTACCAACCGGCGCGCCAGGTCCACGTCGTTGAAGAAAATCGGGTAGCGAGTGTCGAATCCGCCAAGCCTTGCGAAGTCCTCCCGGCGCAGCATCCAGCACGAGGCGTAGACCTGCTCGACGCGCCTTGTTTGTTTGTGGTCGAAGTCCCCCATCTTCCAGCGGTTGAAAAACCCGCTTTTCGGGAATACCCTCGACAGCCCGGTGAGCTCGCAGAAGAGGTCCCATGTTTTTGGGAGCCTCCGGCAGGTCCGCTGTAGCTCTCCGTCCCCGCCGACGAGCTTCGGCGCCACCCCTCCGAGGGCGGGGTCTTCTTCGAGGAGGTCGGCCAGCCGCCTCGCCCCGTCCGTCGGGAGGAAGGCGTCGGGGTTCAGGAGGAGTATGAACCTGCCGCGCGCCTTGCGGACGGCCTGGTTCGACGCCGCGGCGTAGCCCTGGTTCGCCGGGCTGATGAACAGCCGTAGGGGCGACCCGCAGGACAAGTCCTCTGCGGTCGCTGCGGGCGGTGACAGAGCCCCGCCCCTACGAACTCTCCGCGCCGCCTCCGCGGAGCCGTCCCGCGAGCCGTTGTCGAAGACGATCACCTCGACCGGCTCGTCCTGTCTGGCGAGGTGGTCCAGGCAGCGGACGAGGTCGTCCCGGGTGTTGTAATTGACGACCACGGCCGACACGCGCGGCTTGCCGAGGGGAGGCACGCTATGCCTCACTCATTAAATCGTCATCGGCATCGGCGAGCAGGCGCTCGTCTTCTGCCAGCCTCTCGGTGTAGCCTTCGCGGCCCATATAGGCGTAGGTCGTTTTTTTGCCCTCCTCGACGCCGGGCTGATTGTAGACGTCTATCCCGGCGAGCTTCCCGGTGATGGACACCGCCGCCTGGCAGAGGTAAATCAGTGAGCCCAGTGACCGCTCGTCCAGGGTCGGGAGCGTGAGGACGAGGGATGGTGTCTTAGCCCGCAGTAGCGCCAGCAGCGTCCCCTTGAGCTCCGCACGCAGGAGCTCGCCCAGGCCACGCCCACCCAGGTAGCCCAGGCTCGCGTATCCCTCGGTTTGGGGGGGAATCCGCACGTCGTCCCCGGTGTCGGCAACCTCGATGAGCCATACGACCTTGTCCTTGGGCCCGTCCACGTAGAGCTGGAGCTGGGAGTGCTGGTCGGTGACGCCGAGGGCGGCCTGGGGCGTCGGTCCGTAGGGCTCGGTGCCTTTCCGTTGCTTGCCCAGGCTCTCGGCCCAGAGCTGGGCGAACCAGAGCGCGAAGTCGGAGAGGCCGTCGGCATAGGGCATGACCGAGACGATGGAACGGCCGGCCTGGTGGTGCTGGTGGAGGGCCAGGGCCAGTGCCAGGGCGGGATTCTTCCGCCAGTCCGGGTTCACCGTGGCGGTGCGCATGGCCCGTGCGCCGGCCAGGAGTTCCCGGACGTCTATCC
>MFAF01000102.1:42864-43947 GCA_001774505.1 Candidatus Coatesbacteria bacterium RBG_13_66_14
GGGCCCGCAGGTCGCCGAGGTCCGGGTCCGTGACGGCCGTCACCCGCTCCCCGTAATCTTTCCCCAGGGCCTCGCGGAGCCATCCCCGCACCACGGCGAAGGAGGCCATCGTCTCCGCCGTGGAGCCCGATTTGGTTATCACGTTAACCAGGGTGCGCCTCGGGTCGAGCTCACCGAGCAGGTAGTTCAGCCGACGGGGGTCCACGTTGTCCACGACGTGGAGCCGCGGGTGGCCGGGCCTCCTGGATGCCGGTGCGATGAAGGCGCAGTTGAGCATCCGCGCCCCCAGCCCCGACCCCCCGATTCCCAGGAGCAGGAGGTCGTCGCAGCCCCCTTTTAGCGTCTCGACCTTGCGGAGCAGGTCCGAGACCTGTTGGTCGGGCAGGGCGGCGTAGCCCGGGGCGGGCCCGATGAGCGCCGTGACCAGCTCGGGGTAGGAGTCCCGCCATTGGGCGAAATCTATGCCAGAGCGCCCGATGAGCCGTCGGTCGCTTGTGCGGAGGTCGAGCCTGATATTCCCCTCGGCCATATTCATCCCTTCAGGCGTCTACGCCCACGGTCAGGGTCACCCTGCCGTGCGCAGTTTTCCCCTTGGGCGCGGTTACCCCCTTCGGCCGCCGTCGTCGGGCATCACTTCCCGCCGGCTCCGGTGGCCCCCGGGACCGCCGTGGCGAGGTCGCGTTGCAGGGCCTCGAGCTGGGTCAGCTTCTCCTCTCGGCCTACCTCCGCGTCATCAATGACCTCGATCAGCCGGTCGAGGAAGGAACTCAGCAATTCCCGCTCGCCCGTTTCGGTTTCCAGGAGCGTTTCCGCCAAAAAGTCCCTGGCCGCCTCGAGCTCCGCCAGGGCCCGTTCCGGCGCCTCGGCGAACCGGAGGTCAACTTCGGCGGTGTAGACGTGCTGGGCCGCCACGGCGAGGGGGAGCCGCACCCGGGATACCTCCCGCAGCGCCTCTTGCGCCCGGGCCACGTCGCCGGCCGCCAGCCCGAAGTTATTTTCCCCGAAATCCTTTGCCGCCTGTTCTAGGGCCGCGTCGGCCGCTCGCACCAGCTCCGCCAGGGGCGTGAGGTCCGCCGCGGGGGG
>MFAF01000102.1:44091-56630 GCA_001774505.1 Candidatus Coatesbacteria bacterium RBG_13_66_14
GTGTGCCTGTCGCCGCGGAAGGGATTCGGGTAGGCGTAAATGCCCGCAAGATTGTAGATGTGGTCGTCGTGGATGCCGACGAGGCCGGCCAGGGCGCCGAGGGCGGCCCGCGTTATCTGCCGGGTCAATGGGAAGCAGCCGGCGATGGTCGGGTAGTCGTCGTCGTAGGAGTGGTAGTAGGGGTAGGGGACATCTATGTCCTCGATCCCCAGGAGGGCCGGATATCCCACCAGCCAGAAGGCGGCGTGGTCGGAGCGGTAGAAATCCGGTACGATGAGCTTCAATCCCGGCAGGCCGTCACCGTAGCGGACGCACGATTCCATGAGCACGTCGGCGAGCCACTCGCTCCGGTAATCGGTGACGACGTCCAGGTCCTCCTGAACTTCAGCGGGGTCGCTCCAGACGACCATGTCCAGGTTGATCACGCCGTCCACCTGGACCCCTTCCAGGGCCAGTTGCCGGGCGTGGTGGGAGCTGCCGTGGAGCCCGAGCTCCTCGGCGTTGAAGAACACCAGGCGCAGGCTGCGCCGGGGTGTGTAATCCGCCAGGACGCGCGACATCTCCAGGAGCGCCGCCGACCCCGACCCGTTGTCGTTGGCGCCGGGGGCGCAGATGTACGGGTCCTCGTCCTCGCCGCCGCGACCGGAGATGGAGTCGAAGTGGGCGGTGCCGTAAACGTAACCCTCGGGGTACTCGCTCCCGGTTTTCTCGCCGATGATGTTTTCCCAGAGGATGCTCGTTCCCGGGTCCAGCCCCTCGAGCCGCCAGGTGAGCCCGTCGAGCTCCTCGTCGGTGTAGGCGGGTCCGTCCTTGGTGGCGAGCCAAACCCTTTCCCCGGTTCCATCCCAGTCCAGGACGTTCACCGCCGAGGCCTTGGCGGTGGTCACCGTCTCCCAGTCCGCCCCGCCGTCCGTGGTGCGGTACATCTCCCCGTAGAGCGACCCGACGATGAATTCGAGGGGTCCGGCGGCCGTCACCGCGAGGAGCTGCTGGGCGGGGTCCACGCCCGGAATCTGTGAGGGGATCCAGGTTTCGCCGCCGTCATCGGTGACGAGCAGGCTGTTCTGCACCCCCACCGCCAGGCCCCGGTCACAATCCCCGAAGGCCACATCGTAGAGCGTCGGGCCGCTGGGAGAAGAGTTGACGGTCTCCCACGTTTCCCCGCCGTCGGCGCTCCGGAGCACGGTCTCGTCGCGGCTCACCCCGAAGACCGTCAGGGGATCGCCCGGGAGGCACGCCGCGGCGAAAATCTCCATGCCCGTGCCCCCGACCGGCTCCCAGGCCGAGCCCGAGTCCTCGGTGCGCCAGACGTCGCCCGAGGCGCTGAAGAGGTAGCCCGTATCCGCGTCGGCGAAGGCCATCGTCGAGAGGTAGTTGGTTTCCGATCCCAGGTCGAAGGGGGTGTCGCTCCAGGTCAATCCACCGTCGTCCGAGCGGCGGTAAGTGTCTCCGCCGGCGAAATGGATCGTGGCCGGAGGGAATACGGCGCAGGCGCTCGCCTGCCAGGCCTCTATCTCCCCGGTGGGGAAGTACTCGGCGAAGGTCGTCCCGCCGTCGGTGGAGTAGAAGAGGTGGGAACTGGCCAGGGTGAATGCGATGAGCCCGCCCTCGGCGCCCAGGGATTGGGGGCTGGCGCCGAGCCATATTTCCCGCGTCACCTCGAAGCCCGAATCCGCCAGCTCGGCGGCGAGGTAGTCTCCCGCCAGGTCGTTCTGCGGTGTGTAAGCGTAACGCGTGCGGAACTCGGTCAGGTCGTAGTCGTAGGCGTCAATCCGGTCGAGGTCAACCTTGTCTACGAGCTCCTGGGCGTCGGCGGTCAGAATGTCCGGCGGCACGTCTCTTCGGGGGGCCTTGATTGTCGGTTCCAGGTGACAGAGACGGTAACCCAGGCCGATAAGCTCCCGCAGGTCGTCGGTCCCGAGGTTGCAGATTTCGGCCCCGTCGGTCAGCCGGCCCAGCCGGTCTATCCCCGGGGGCAGCTCGGCGGCGTCCGAGGGTGCGAACACGATGTACAGGTTGTCCCGGTGGTCCGGCAACGCGCAGACGGCGTTCACTGGAGAGGTCGTCACCCTGAGCTCCCCGTCGTCGAAGTACCCGTAGAACACCCCAGTCCCCGGCGCGTCGGCGGGCACGAGGGCGAGGTACTCGGCGGCCGGAGCAGTCGCCGAAATAAGCGTGAGAAGAATGGCAATGCGTTTCATGGTTCATCCCTTTTCGTTGCTCGTCTGCCTGGATTCTACCCCAATCCACCCCGCCGAGCCAAGTCCGGTTCCGCGGAAACCGGCGAATATCTCGGCAGTCGGGTACGGAATTTGCTGATTATTAAGGGCGTCGGAGCCTCGTCCACCGGTCGTAAAAGCGCCTAAAGCCTTGACAGTGTTCAAATTTAAGTATAAACTACCAACGGTGATGGGAAAAAGCGGGTGAATACCCGAAAGGCCTGAATTCACAAGTATATAGCTGCCCGTTTCTGTTTCGGGTGGACAGTCTCAATTCGTCGCTGTCATCGTGGTGCGGCCGCGGGCGCTGAGGGGCGACCGACCAAAGAACCGACCACGTGACGAACGAAACAAAACGCGGGATGAGCCAAAGGGGTGGTTTGAAACCTCTCGTAGGGGTTTTTTGTCGTTTATCGGGGAGAAACGCCCTCCCCGTCGTTGCGGCGGTCCTCTGCCTGGCGTCCGTCGCCTCCGCCGGCCCCTTTATAAACCCCGGGCTGATGAGCATCCCCACGGCCTACACCCTGCCCTTCACCGCGATCAAGCTCGACTACTCGGGGGGCATCTTTCTGGGCCTGCAGCCCACGGATCCCGAGGTCAACGACTACTACGACATCTCCCTCTCCGGAGGTCTGGAGTTTTGGGACATCGGCGTCGAGTTGACCTTCGCCGCCTACGACTTCGATTCCTCGGCCTACGTGGGGGCCGCCGAGGTGCGGTTCATCCCGGAAACGGTGAAGTTCCCGGCCGTCGCCATCGGGATGCGCAACATCGGCGGCGACGTGGACGTGTCATCCTATGGCGCCCCGGGCGTTCCCGGCGGGAGCACCGTTTACCTGCCCCCGGGGCGGACGAGGACCTGGTTCGAGCAGTTCACCGCCTACGTGGTTTTCTCGAAGGATTTCTACCCCGCCCTGGCCATCCCCATCCGGGGCCACATCGGCCTGGGGACCGGCTCCTTCCAGGGGATGTACACCAGCACCTACACGGATTCCTCAACCTGGCAGGGCGTGTTCGGCGCCATCGAGTACCAGGTCCGCTACGATTTCTCCCTGGCCCTCGAGGTGAACGGCCGGGACCTGAACTTCGGCGTCCTCTACAAACTGCCCTGGTGGGGGATGGAGGTAGGCTTGTCCGTGGACAAGCTGGAGATGCTCTTCTACTCGGAGGACGAATTAATGCAATCCGAGGGCGGGCTGATTGACGAGTTCGATCAGGTCGGTCTTGGATTTCATCTGGGCGTGCAGTTCGGACCCTTCGTGGGTCCGTCGGATTTCAAGAAACAGGAGCTCATCAAAGAGCGTATCGAACGGGGACGCGAGCAGCTCGAGGAGATAAAAATCCGGCGTCAGGAGCTCCAGCAACGACTGGCCGAGGTCCGCGAAGAGATTACGAAAGAGAAGGAGCGCACCGGCGACGAGTAGGCGTGCCAGGCGATGGGGCGCCGTAACTAGGGCGTTCCTTGAGAGATTGGATGAAGATGGATACGCGTCATGGGGGAATATTGGCGGCTGAAGACTCCTTGGACAAGGGGCTCAAGCCCTTTGTCGGAACGCGGACATCTTGGGTGGCCGCGGCCGCGGGTAAAGTCTTGACGGGCCTGATCCTCCTCACCGCAACCGGGGCGTGGGGGCAGGATGAGGAGGAGGAGGAGGAGTCGGGAAGCCTCCTCGAGGAGCTGCGTCAGGAGGAGGCGACTTCGTCCTCCCTCACTGCGGAACTTGAGCGCCTCACCGCGGCCGAGATGGACAAGGTGGACCTCATCCGCAAGCTCGAGCTCGAGAAACGCTACGATCAGCTCGAGGCCATGGCCCGGCGCGATTTCATCTCGGCCATGGACAAGTACTCGCGCGCCGAGGACTTCTGGGACAAAGCCACGCGCGCGGAGAAGCGCGGGGAGACCGCGCAGGCGGAATCGTACCGCACGCAGGCCAGGACGAAGTACGAGGAGTCCATAGAAGAACTGGAGTTCATAGACGACTGGTACCCCTTGTTCTCCCGGCGCTCCGACGTATACTTCATCTGGGGCGATTCCCTCTACAAGCTCGAAGAGTACAACGACGCCGTGCGCATACTCGAACGGCTCCGCGAGGAGTACCCGGCCTACACGAAG
This sequence comes from Candidatus Coatesbacteria bacterium RBG_13_66_14, assembly GCA_001774505.1. Lineage (GTDB taxonomy): Bacteria > RBG-13-66-14 > RBG-13-66-14 > RBG-13-66-14 > RBG-13-66-14 > RBG-13-66-14. Next base: position 48,424 of record MFAF01000102.1, read on the forward strand.
ATGGGCGACGCGCTCCTGCAGCTCGGCGAGTGCCATTTCGCCCTCGAGGACTACGAAGACGCGGCGACCTTCTACCAGCGCGTCGTGGACAACCACTCCCAGCTCCGCTCGGCATTCAAGACCTCCATGAAACGCCTGGAGTGGATCTACAAGTACTGGGCCACGGGGGAGTTCGACTCCGCCTCATACGCCAAAGCCCTTCCCCTGTTTCAGCGACTGCTCGATGTGTACCGCTCCTACACCGACGTGCCCGAGGCGATCTTCTATGTCGGTGAGTGCTACTTCTACATCGGCGACCGCGAAAACGCGCGGGAGCGGTACGACAACATCAAGAGCAAGTACTCCGATTCGCGATACCTGGGAGCGTCCCTGGCCCGGCTGGAGGAGTTGGCGGCGATGTACTTCGCCGAGGGCATGGAATACTACGACATGGAGCAGGAGATAACCTGGTTCCAGGCGTCCGATGTATTCGAGTTCATTGTGGAAAAATACCCCGATTTCTCGAGGCTCGACGAGACGCTATACCGGTGGGGGGATTCGCTGTTCAGGGTGAACGACTACCAGGGCGCCCAGAAACCGCTGATACAGTGCAAGAAGGACTACCCGCACGGCACGTGGTGCATGTACTCCCTGTACACCCTCGAGTACATGAGGTACCGCCGCGAGAGGTTCAACGAGGCCATCAGGTTTTACCAGGAGCTGGCGGGCAAGCCCGATTTCTCGGGGTTCGAGTATTCGGACGCGAGCCGGTACGTGGCTGGGATGAGCTACTACAGGCTCGCCAAGTATCAGAAGGCGGTGGACGTCGTCGCGGGGATAGACCGAACAGGGGAGTACGCGATCTACGGGAGTTACCTGGGAGGCCTGTGCCTGGTGAAACAGGACAAGCTCGAGGAGGCCGTCGAGTCGTTCAAGGACATGGCCAACGCCCCGACATACTCCGACGCGACCCGGCGCCTGGAGGGACGGGCGCACATCATCCTGGCCTACCTGTACCAGCGCCTCGGCGACAACAACGCCGCGTGGCTCGAGTACGAGCACATCTCCGCGTCGGACATGGAGAACTGGGACGACGCCCAGGTGGGCAAGGCCTACCTCATGATCAACAGGGGCGAAACGGGGGATTACGACGACGTGATCGTCATGATGCGGTCTCTGTTGAACCGCTTTCCCGACACCGACCTGGCCCCCGACGCCTACATCCTCATCGGCTACTGCCAGATTCAGGAGCGCGAATACGAGGGCGCCATTCGGACCCTGGAGGACGTGGTTGACAGCTACACCATTGACCGCGAGCGCATCAACTCCAACCCCGAGTACCAGAAGCTCATCGCCGACATCGAGGAGGAGCTGAAGTTCGTCACCTCGATTCTCACCCACGAGATCAAGGACATCCGCAACATCGGCGGGGACGTCCTCTACCCCGAGGAGCTCAACGAGGCCGAGGAGGAGGCCCGCGAGATGCAGGCCGCCATAGCCGAGCTCCAGACCTTCGTCTCCGGCCGCGACATCATCGGCCGCGACATCACCGAGGACGCCGAATTCTTCAGGGCCTACGCCTCGTTCTCCTACAAGGAGGACATCGAGGGCCAGTTCCAGAACGTCATCGGTGAGCACGCCGATCGCTACGTGGAGCTCAAGGAGGCCCGCGAAGGGGTCATCGAACAGCAGAACGTGCTGAAGGCGGGGGTCGCCGGGCGCACGGTGGTCGCCGATCTGGAGGCCCGCCAGGCCGAGCGCGAGGAGAAGATCAACTGGATTACCGGGGAGGCCTGGAAAGAGGAATTCGCCCACTTCATGACCACCGAAGAAATAGAGGCCCAGAAAGCCGCCGCCGCAGCCGCCGCCGCTGCGGAGCGGGGCGAGGGCTTTGCCGGTGAGGTAGAGGAAGGCGCCGAACCACCGCCCGACGAGGGGGAGGTTCCCGAAGAGATAGAAGAGGCGCTCTCCGGGGAGGGTGATGGAGATTCAACCCCCGATGAAGGGACCGGGGATGCCGTTTCCGGTGAGGGCGATGGTGAAATGGAACCCGAGGAGGGAACCGGGGATACGACTGAGGAGCCGACTGCAGATTCGACGACCGACGAGACCGACGAGACCGACGCGGGGGAGACCGAGTCGCCGCCCGAGGAGACAGTCGAGCCTTCGGACGGGGAAGCGGAACCGACGGATGAGTCGGAACTCCCCGATTGATTTAATTTTCCATTGCCGTGAAATAAAAGCCTTCGGAAGCTGATACCACCGAAGCGGTTCGATTGAGTTTAGGGGACTTCGATGTTAAAAGGTCTTTCCAGCTTCGCGGCAACCTTCCTCTTCCTCGCCGCTGCGGCGTTCCTCCCGGGGTGTATTCCTTCGGACGGGGAGCTGACGGCCGAGGAGCTCACCGAGGTGGAAAAGGAAACCCTGGACTCGCTCGCCAAGGAGCTGGAGGAAATCGAGGACGCCCAACAGGAGACCGAGGAGGAGTTCTACGAAGAGGTAGCCGAGTACAACGAGAAGATCCGCGTGCAGCGCCACGAGTCCATCGCCCGGTACGAAGAAATCGTCAAAGAAGCCGAAGAGCTCGATAAAACCTCCCCCTACCTCGAGGAGGTTTTCTACAACCTCGGCGACCTATACTACGAAGAAGCCAAAGACCTCTACGAAGACGACGCCTACCGCGAGCGTGTCCTCTCGAGCTCCACACCCGAACCCACCGCCGCCGATACCGAACCGGTAGGCGACTCCGACATCGTTATCCGGATCTTCAAGATGTCCATGAAGGCCTACCAGGACCTCGCCAACTACTACATCCAGGTGGAGGAACGCAATCGCAACCTCCCGCCCGGCGCCATCCCCCAGTCCACCAAGTACTTCGACGACGCCTTCTACAACATGGGTGTCGTCGCGGACGAGCTCTCCATCCGCGACTACGCCGCCTTCGACCTGCACCGGACCGACTCTTTGGAGAATTTCCTCCTCCTTCTGGACCGCTTCCCGGATTCCAGCTACTCCGCCGAGGTCCGCCAGCGCATCGGCCGCATCTACTTCGAGCGCAACGACTTCACCAACGCCATCAAGTACTTCAGCCAGGTCCAGCCGGGCGAGTTCCAGTATTACAAAGCGATGTACCTGAAGGCGTGGTCGTACTTCCTGAACCAGGAATACGGGGAGGCGGTGACCAATTTCTTCGAGGTTCTGGACCTCTTCGATCAGATGTCCGCCGAGAGTGAAGAGGGCGCCAAAATCGCCGAAATCCACTACGAGGAGTGCGCCGAGTACTGCGCCCAGAGCTTCCTGCCCAGCATCATAGACCTCAACACCCAGCGCGAGCAGATGAGCTTCGTCGAGATCGGGATAGACTGGCAGTTCGGCCCCGAGCCCTTCAAGCGTTTCCTGATAGACAACGGTTTCCTCGACATCGGATACACCCCCGACATCATCCGCCGCGCCATGAACAGCTACTCCGATTACGGGTGGTTTCCTCAGGCCATCAACCTGGCGCGGTTCTACGTTGATACGTATCCCGACTCCCCCGACGCGCCCAAGATATTCTACGACATCGTCAAATACTACGGTTCCTGGGCGGAGACGCTGATCATCAAGGACCGCGAAGACCCCGCCCAACTGGCGTGGCTCGAGCAGGAGACCAAACGCCTCGAGGCCCTGCAGAACATGGTCCGCGACGAGTTCATCAGCCGGTACGCGGTGGGCAGCGCCTGGTACGAGGCGAACCGGGACAACCCCGAGGCTCTGGCCAACGCCCGGGCCGCGCTGGCGCGCTCCCTCTACGACGTGGCCATCTACACCTATATCGTGGCCTTCGACGCCGAAGAGGCGAAGGACATGGATACGGCCCAGAAGAACTACGCGAGGGTCATCACCTACCTGGAGCAGTACCTGCGCGACTATCCCCTCGAGGAGGATGCGTACAAGGCCAACTTCTACCTGGCGATGAGCTACTACAGCGTCGGGGATTTCGCGAAGGCGGGGGACAACTTCATGCTCACCGCCGGCACCTCCAGCGTGGACCTCTACCCCGGCAAGACCGAGTTCAAGGAGGAGAGCCTCTGGTACGCCGCCGCGGCGTACAAGTTCGGCTCCGACGAGTTCGAGAAGGTCCGGTGGGAGGAGAAAATCAACCAGCCCCAGGTCGAGCTGACCCTGGATCAGCAGCGTGAGAAGACCCCGAGCAAGAACCCCCGGGACGTCCTGCCCGACGTGTGCAAGAAGTTCGTCTGGGCGAGCCGGGAGTACGGTCGCATCTTCAAGGAGGGGAACCCCGAGGCCGAGCACGATCTGGAGAAGCTCTACTATTGGGAAGGCAACCTGATGATGGCCTTCGACTGCTTCGACTCCGGGCGCGACGCCCTGGAGCGGATCGTGGACCTCGATTTCGTGCCGGCCTACGACCCCGACCCGGCGAAGATGAACCGGGCCCAGATAGCCTTCCGCATCGGCGAGAGTTGGTACGACCAGCACTACTACTGGCGCGCCGCCGAGTGGTACCGCAGGGCCGCCACCCTGGCCGATACCGGCTCCGAGCTCGAGGAGATGGCCCTCAACAACGCCTCCGCCGCCGAGATAACCGCCGTGGACCTGGGCGTGCCCCGGGTGGAGATCGCCGAGGGGGAGGAGGAGGCCGAGCTGCCGCCGGAAATCCGCGCCCAGCTCGAGGAGAGCGCCAAGAGCTACCTCCGCGTGGCGCGGGAGAACCTCTACAACCCGGACATCGCCGTCAAGGCATTCAACAACGCCGGGTACATCTTCGCCGTCCAGCTTAAGGACTACGAGCAGGCCATCGTGGCCTACCATGAGCTGTCCGAGAACTTCCCCGACCACCCCGACGTGGACAAGGCGCTCTTTTCCGAGGCGCTGGCCTACTTCGAGCTCGAGGAGTGGTACGAGGCCGCCGGCATCTTCGAGCGGGTGCTGGACAACGCCATAACGCCGACGGAACAGGAACCCGCGGCGCTCTTCAAGGCCGGCGAGTGCTACGAGAAGCTGAAGAACTGGCCCAACGCCCAGCGCACCTTCACCCTCTATGGTCAGAGGTACAGAGAGACGGGCGTTCCGGACTTGGTGGTGGATTCCTTCTACCGCGCCGGTCACGCCTCGCTAAAATTGGGCGACGTGGATACCGGCCGAGAGCTCCTTTTCGAGTGCACCAAGGTGTACGAGGATTTCAGCACGAGGCCCGGCATCGAGGTGAACTTCGACATCCCCGCCAAGGCCTACGTGGAGATAGGCGACCTGCTCTTCGACAACTACGCGGCGATCACCCTCGAGGGCGATCTGATGGACCTGGACCCCCTGGTCCAGACGGCGACGAAGAAGTACGGGATGATGAACGAGCTCGCCGAAATTTATGGCCGCGCCTCCAAGGCCGTGGACCTCGAGGTGAACCTCTCCGCCCGGTACAAGGCCGGACTGGTTTACGAGCAGTTCTACCTCACCGTCAGCCGGATGAAGATCAGCTTCGCCACCCTGGACGAGCTGATTGAGAACAACCCGGATTACGCCACCGAGATCGAGGAAATCGTCATGGAGCAGCTGGCCGAATTCCAGGCGAAAATGGACGCCTGGGCGGCCGAGAACGGTCTCGACAAGGCGATTCAGGTGTATGAGTTCATCATCCGCACCGCCGAGGAACGCGGCGAGAGCAACCAGTGGGTGCAAAAGGCCAAGGAGCGTCTGGTGGACCTGGTTCCGCAGGCCTACATGCTCTATCCGCCCATCGGGGTCAAGACCGGCATGGACGACCTGGGCGCCAGCATCTGGGACTTCTCGGGCGTGCGCTTCTACTCCCGGACCGTGGACATCGAGGCCATGGCCCCCGAGCCCGTCATCGAGGAGACGCCCATCGAGGAGACACCCATCGAGGAAACCCCCATCGAAGAGACACCCATCGAGGAGACGCCCATCGAGGAAACTCCCATCGAGGAGACGCCCATCGAGGAAGGCATCGAGGGCACGGAGGAGGGCGGTGTGGAGGGCGTCGAGGAAGGGACTACCCCGGAGAGTATCGAAGAAGCGGTCCGTGATGCGAGCACCGACGAGGGAGCCGATGTCGAAGGCTCGGATACGGACACCGAACCCGACACCACCGATACCGCTGATACCCTTGAAGAAACTATCGCCCCGCCCGAGGACACCGAGCCGGTCGAGGAGGGCGTTGACACCGAACCGACCGACCCCGAAGACACGACCGAGCCGGACGATTAAAAAAAAAGGAAATTTCAGTCGGTTCCCTGGCGTAAAAGAGGTGGTTGCTTCCGCCGCGGAACCGTTCGGGCAGTCATCGAAATCGGTGCAGACCGAGAAAGTCCGTGTGGGGCGGCAGGCCCGAAGGGGCTTGCCGGTGTGAGCCAGGGTTCGTAATCGGGGGAAGGAAAAGATGCCGTTCACCACCAAATCCCGTTTGATACTGGCCCTTTTCGCCCTCCTTCTCATCGGGCCGATCGTCCTGGACGACGTTCGCGCCCAGTACGCGGACCTCACCGCGGAGCAGATCGAAGCCCTAAAGCAGGCCTGGCACGTCACCAACGCCCGTCAGGACGGCACGTCCTGGACGACGTCGGACTTCGATGACGGCGATTGGAGCACGGCCTCTCTGGGCGCGTTTCAGGAAGGTCTTTCCGCCGCCCGGAACCAGGTGTACGGGTGGCCGAACGCCGACGCGGAGTGGATCTGGGCCCGCAGCGGGGTCACCGCTTACTTCCGCCGCGAGTTCGGCCTACCGCGCAGCCTCGTCAACGACGAGGACACGGAAATCCAGGAGCATTTCATCGTACGGATAACGGCCAATAACAACTACCAGTTTTACGTCAACGGCGTCCTGGTTCACCAGGACTCGACCGAGGACGGAGAAGACTGGATGACCTACGATCAGATAGACGTGACCGAGTACCTGGACGTCGGTGACAACGTGTTCGCCATCGCGGCGGTCAATACCGACGACCCGGAAAACTACGGCCTTCTGTTCGACGCCGAGCTCGTGGTGACCGGCAGCGGCGGCTATATAGCCGCGCCTCCGGTGCGCCAGGGCGGGTGTTAGCTGGGGGTGAACCTCCGATGAGTACGCCACGCAATGGTAACTGCGGCATAAGCCTTGCGGTTTTGATCGCGATTTTCCTCGCGGCGATCCCATGGCCGGCGTTCGCCCAGGATTCCGACGTGGATGCCGTGGTCGAGCTCGAGATCTTCGGTCGGAGAATGGCGCCGTCCCAGCTCTCCTTCATCCTGCGCACGGATCCCGAGTTCGAGAAGGTGATGCTGCGCCAGACTTACGCCAGCCAGATACTCAACCCCATTGACAAGGAGGAGTTCGAGGAGGGCATCTCCGTGAGTCAGCGGTCCATAGACAACCCCCTCCTCTGGCTGGCCACGGGCGCGGGCATAGCCTCCGGCATAACCGCCGGTTACATGGACGCCAATTCCGAGACCCTCAACGCCAACTGGCTGGCGGGCACGGCGGGCGTGGCGCTCCTGGCCGCGGCGGTCATAATGCTCGTGGATTAGGACTTATACCATTCGACCAGGTGACCATCCACATCCACCACGGCCGTGAAAGGAGACTCATCTATTCAGCCGGAAAGGCCGCCGGAGCAAGGAACTAAACAACCCACTTTTCTGCGACGGCGAAGCCGTAAACCGAGGAAAGGAATCCATGTACAGACTCATTGACTCCTTCGCCGACGGCGGGGACTTCATGTGGATCATCCTCTTCGTTGCGATGCTCGCCCTGACCTTCATCCTCGAGCGGACCTACTTCGTGGTCTTCAAATCGAGCATCAACACCAAGACCTTCATCGCCGAGTTGGAGAAGCTCATCCAGAACCGCAACATCGAGCGGGCCATCGCCCTGTGCAACACGACCAACGCGGCGCTGGCCCAGGTTCTGAGGGAGATCCTCAAGCACCACTCCGGTTCCGGGCGCGACATGCAGGTGGCCGCGGACGCCAAGACCCTGGAGGTCATCCCCCGGCTCGAGAAGCGCACCGGCTACCTGGACATGCTGGCCCAGATCGCAACCCTTCTCGGCCTCTTGGGTACGATCTCCGGTCTGATGACGGCGTTCGACGCCATCACCGTGGCGAACCCGGAGGACTCGGCCCGCCTGTTGTCCGAGGGTATCGCCATCGCCATGCTGACCACGATGTTCGGTCTGGTGGTCGCCGTGCCGACCCTGGCCGCCTCGGCCTGGCTGAAAGACAGAACTCGGAAGA
>MFAF01000102.1:56665-66204 GCA_001774505.1 Candidatus Coatesbacteria bacterium RBG_13_66_14
CCGCCCCAAGCCGCGGCGAGCGGAGCCGGGGCAGGCGCAAGCATGGGAGGGGTCACCAAAATCCTGATGGTCGGGATGAGCGCCGACAAGGGTTTCATCATCACCAACGACAAGGGCGTACTGCCGATCTACCCCGAACGGTCCGGGGCCGACAGGAACTGGATCCCGAAGGTCGGCGGGGCGTTCGACTACGCGTCGCTGCGTGAAGCGTTGCTGGAAAAAGTCAAAAAGCTGCCCCAGTACCAGGATCACGAGGAAGTGTACCTCGCCATCCAGGACAACATCCCCTTCACCGAGGTCATCAACCTCATGGACACCGTCCGCGGCGACGTGAACGTCATCGAGGTCAAGACCGACGAGGACGCCGCCAGATACGGCGTGGACAAGGGTCAGAAGGCTTATGTCGCGACCCTTTTCCCCAGCGTGATTTTCGGTGGAGCGGTTCCGCGCTGACGAAAATCAAGACAAGGGGTTTTAACCCCTTGGACCGTTGAAGAAAGGAGGTGAGATATGCCAGGTGTACAGACCCCGAGCAAGTTCCTGAAATTCAAACCGCACCACGCGAGGAGAAAGCCAGAGGGACAGGGCGTGCCGATCACCTCGATGATGGACATGATGACCATCGTATTGGTGTTCCTCCTCAAGACCTTCTCCACCCAGGGGGACCTTTCGTCAACGGCGGCCCATCTTTCGCTGCCGAAGAGCGATTCCAAGGCCATCCCCGGCGTGGTTGACCGCGTCGCCGTCGGCTCGAACGCCATCTACTTCCTCGAAGAGGAGATCATGACCACCGACGAGGCAATCAGCTCGAAGGACATCGTGATAAAACCTCTGAAAGCCAAGATGGAGACGCGTGTGGAGGCGCTTCAGGAAACCATGCGCACGGCAGGGCGTGAGGCGGAGCCGCCGAAAATCCTGGTTTTGGCGGACAAGAACCACTACTTCAGCCTGGTCAAGAAAGTGGTGGCGACGGCGGCGAGCGCCGGGTACATGAACATCACCCTCGCTGCGATCCAGGATACCGACAAGTGGGAGTAAAAGCGGAACGAGGGGTTTAAACCCCTTGTCTAAGGAGAATAAAGTGCCAGAAACACCAGTCAAGCCAGTGCTGGGCCTGGTGATCTCCCGGGGGGACAGGATAATCAAACGCCTGATCCCCGAGAGGGACACGATCACCGTGGGCCAGGCACCGGACTGCGATGTCGTGCTGCAGCACGATCCCGCGATCGCGCACAGGCACGTGCTGGCCGTCCAACGGGGTGACGAGTACGAGTTCACCATCGCCGAGGACATGAACGGCAAGATCAGCGTGGGTGACTCGACCATATCGCTCCGCGACCTGAAGGTCTGCGGTTTCCTGCCCCGGGTCAAGAACGGCTACACGTTCCGGGCGTCGCGTTCCAAGAAAGGCCAGATTCGCATCTCCGACATAACCATCCACTTCGGCTACTTCACCCCGACGGTGCAGCAGATCGCCGGTGAGCCCCGGCTGGCCGATTCCATCACATCCGGGTTCGCCCTCGAGCCGGAGGATAAGGTCTTCGCCGGATTCTTCGCCGCCTCGATGCTGTTGGGCGGCTTCTTCGGCTGGCTCACCACCGTCGTTGATCCCCACGATCCGTACGCGGCGCTCGAGGACCGGCCCCGACTGCGGCAGATCCTCGTGGCCGAGGAGTCGGACGTGATCATAGACCCCTCGCAGCTGGGCGCCGGGGAGGGTGAGGAAGTAGTGGCCGACGTCACCACCACCGGGACCGGAGGCGGTCAAGGTGGCGGCAGCGGCCCCTCGGCCGGGGACATCGTCGGCGCGGCCGGACTGACGGCCGGCGGCGGCGCGGCGGACCTTCTGATTACCGCCATCACCTCGAACGTTGTCGGCGGAGCCGGCGGCGTCATGGGGCTGTCCGGCGGCGAAGGCACCTCGAGCCTCTTCTCGGTCGGCGGAACGGTCGGGATTGCGGGCGGAGGCGCCGGAGCCGGCGGGGCCGGTGAAGGCGGCGGTTTCGCCGGTGGCGGACTGGGCGGCGCCGGTGGCCCGACCATCGGACGCACCGGGGTAGGCGGCGCCGAGGGCGGCCCGACCATCGTCAAGGCCCGGCCGGTGAGCCCCAAGGCGACCGTCATGGATAAGGGCGCCGATGTCTCCAGCGAGGCCATCAACGAGATTTCCAGCTACATCCGCCAGCGGGGCGGACAGATCAAGGCCATCTACGAGAAATACCTGAAGCTGAACCCGAACCTCCAGGGTCGTATCGTCGTCAAGGTCACCTTCTCCAACGGCGTGGTTTCCAACGTCTCGGTGACGGGGAACGATACGGGGAATACCCAGATGGAATCCGAGATTGTGGGCGTGGTTCGAGGCTGGGCCGTCGGCGGCGTACAGGGCCAGGTGACCCTGTCGGTGCCGTTCGTGCTCTCGCCCAAGTAACCCGTCCCGCGGTTTACGCCCGGGCGGGTTATGCACTCATATCCCGGATCGGGTATTCCCAGGGGGGCCGTGAAAGCGGCCCTCCATTTTTATACTGCGAGTAAAAACCCAATTTCGGCCGAACCTGCGCACGCCTGAGGTCTCCCGGGGGATGGGATTTTATTACTAGGGGGTGCCGGGCGAGGGCCTTCGATGCCTCGCACCGTCAGCAGTCCCCGGCCTGCGGTCGGTCCACGCACCGGGCACCGTGAGGGGTGATTGTGCGTATTGTTATGGGATTACAGGGGAAACGAAGAAAAGCCCCCGGCGAACCGAACGGGGGGGCTTGACCGAAGGCGCGACGTGGGCTAGACTATCCTGTGGAAGGCACGCGCCGCTCATCACGGGAGCTTCCTTATGGCCGACGAGGAAAAGAAACTCTTCCTGAAAATAGAAGGCCGACAGTACGGACCCGTCTCGGTGGAAACCGTCAGGAAGTGGATTGACGAGAACCGGTTGGGTCCGGACGACTACGTCCGCCTCCTCTCACAGAAGGCCTGGGTGCAGGCCAAGAACGTCGAGCACCTGAACGCCATCTTCCACAAATCCAGGACCAAGGCCCGGACCGAGGCCTTTACGAGCTGGATAGACGCCGTCGGGTCCGGATCGGCCACCATCCTTACCTTCGAGGGACAGAAGGCCGAGCGCGACAGGATCCTCACCGAGCAGCGCCGGCTCGAGGTCGAGCGCCAGGAGCTGGAGGAGCTGGCCAAGCAGGCGGAGATGACCAAGGAGCAGGCCGCCGAGCTCGATTCGCAGCGCGCGGACCTGGAGAGGCGGGCCAAGGAGCTCGAGGCCGAGTCCGACGAGATAATGAACATGGAGCGGGCGGTCAAGAAGCGGCGCAAGCGCCAGACCATCCTGGTCGTCGCCGTCATCGCCGTCGTCGCGGCCGGGGGGACCTGGCTCACCATTGAGCTCATCGGCGAGCGGACGGCCCTCGAGGAGCAGCGCGCCGAGCTCGAGAATCGGATCAAGGAAGTAGACGCCCGGTTGGCGGCCATAGACAGCCGTTTGGTGAGTATTGACGAGGCCATCGCCCAGGCCCGCTCCGCCGGGAATGTCGAGCTGGTCGCCGCCCTGGAGGCGGAGCGCACCCGGTTGGAGGAGCAGCGCACGGAGCTCGAGGTGCAGAGGGAGCATCTCCACGCCGAAGCGCCCGAGGTGGAATCCGGCGGTCCCAACATCCAGGGGCGCACGGGCAAGATCGGGGTCGCCGGACCGGTGCAGATAACCGGCGAGGGCGCGGGTGATCCGGGCCGTTCGCAGACCGAAATCCGCGCCGCCGTCTCCTCGGCCCTCGGTCCGGCACGGCAGCAGTACAACGAGCTCCTCAAGACCAACCCCGACGCCAGCGGCTCCATCAGCATCATCTTCGGCATCCAGCCGGACGGCTCCGTGGAGGGGGCCACCTTCTCCAACAGCACCCTGCCGGACAACAACCTCATCGGGCCGATTTTGAACGGCATCCGCGGCCTGAACTTCTCATCCATCGAGGGCGGTTCGGTGAGGGTCACCTATCCCCTCTCCCTGACACCCCAGTAGGGTGACTTTTATCCGACCAGACCGGCACGGCGCCGGTCTTTCTCGTTGACCGAGCGGCCCTTACGCCGCGGGTTGTTTTTTTGAAATTCTTCTGGTAGCTTCATTAACGCGGAGCCGAGGGATGATGTCGCGGATCACGCTTCCCATTCTCCTGTTGCTCTTCGTCTTCTGCGGCGGGTCCGCCCCCGAGGACGTTTACGACGATTTCGTCCTGGCGAACAACGCCCGGGACGCCGAGCGGCTCGTGGGCTGCCTGTGGTTCCCGGCGTGGGACGGTCTCACCCCGGACGAGGTGGAGAGTGCGCGACGGGAACTCATCCCCACCGCCGAGCGTGAGTTCTTTCTGGACGAAATCGTGGACCACGAGGTAATCCAGGTCGAGGAACGCTCCGAGGACGAGCGCCTGGTGCTGGCCCGTCAGGTCTTTCTCGACGCGTACGGCAACCGATTTTCGGACCAGTACTCCTTCACCCTCGTCCGCCGCGACGGCGCCTGGTTCATCTACGTCCCCGCGGAGTAATCGTTAATGCCCCTCTCCAGACACATCTCCGTGGTCATCGTGCCCCACACCGGCGGGACGGCGAGACCGTACCTCGTCAGGCGCTGGTTGCTCGTGGGGGCCGTCGTGTTCACCGCCGCCCTGGTCTTGGGGCTGGGCGGGACGGCGCTGTACTACGCCATTTTGTACAACGACACGGTCCACGACCTGAAGCCCCTCGAGGAGCGCGGCGACTTCCTCGCCCGGCGGGTGTCCGAGTACAAGGAAGCGGCGATGATCTCCGGCTCCGAGCTCTCGGCGCTGCGGGCCGCCGCCGAGCGTGACAAACGGGCCTACGAGCGCTCCATGCGCAACATCCGCCTCCAGCTCACCCAGCTCCAGAATTTCTACAAGAATCTGCGAATCATGGCCGGGTTCAAGCTGGAGGAGGAGCAGGCGGCGGATCTCCTGGGGCAGGGCGGGGATACGGGTCTCCCCCTCGGGCGCTCCGGGACCCCCCGGTCCGCTGATGACCGCGTGGCCGTCACCACCTTCGGGCTGAACTTCGTAGACCACGACACCGAGGAGTACGCCGCCGCGGAGGCCGCGCTCCTGTCCGACATGGCCGGCCTCTCCCAGGACATGTACCAACTGGTCCGGGAGCTGGAGAAGCGCATCTCCACCATCAGCCCCGATGTTCCCTACGGCGTCCCCGTCCAGGGCGTCATCACCAGCTATTTCGGCGAGCCGCGCTGGCACGGCCCCCACAGGGGACTGGACATCGCGGCGCCCATCGGGACCCCGGTCCGCACGCCGGCCTCGGGCGTCGTCGTCGAGTCCGGTTTCAAGGGGGCCTACGGGCTGACCATCTGGATTGACCATGGGAACGGCTACCAGACCCGCTACGCCCATCTGAGCACCGTGGCCTACCAGGTGGGCGAGCGGGTGAACGCCGGCCAGGTGGTGGGCGCCATCGGCGTCACCGGCGCCACCACGGGACCCCACCTCCACTATGAGGTCCGGCTCAACGGCATCAACGTGGACCCCATCTACTACATGGTCCAGTAGGGGGGAACCAGTCTCCCTCTCCCTGTGGGAGCGGCGCGCTGGCGGGATTAAGGGTGAGGGCTTCCTTTGAAAAAAGCGGCGGGGATTAAAATCCCCGCCCTACGTTGTGGCGCACGGTGTATTAGCCGCTCAAGCTAATCCGAGAACCCCGCCTTGATTTCCCCCCAGCTCGCCGGCTGGACGGAGGTCTCGTCGGGCGTGCCCAGAAGGCGGAAAAAGGTCTCTTGAGACCATGGGTCCCACTGGAAGTACAGGATGCCGCCGGTTTCGAAACCCCACTTGCAGTTCTCGGCCTCCGAGCGGATTTCGAGCCAGAACGGCGTCCCGGCTTCGATGTGGCAGGGCTCGATGTTCAGCCGGTACAGGTACAGGATATGTCCGCCGTGATCGTATCCGGTGTCTATTTCTTCCAAATCGTCAGGGCCTACCCAGTCCCTGAAGTAGTACGCACCGGGCATGCCGTACTGGTCGTAGCGCACGTTCGCCCAGAACGACAGGTGGTAAGCGGGCTCCTCGGGGTAGTAGTATGCCCAGAATTCCACGACCTCGATTTCCGCGTCCGTCTCCAGGGTGAAGTCGTCCTGGGTGTAGTACTCGCCGTATATCATCCAGCCGCCGATCATGGACTCGTAGTCGAAGCCCTGGTCCCACAGGACCTCGAGGTCGTCATCGGCTACGACGGGAACGGCTGTGAACGTGACGGCTACGAGTAAAAGTATCGTTATCCTGGTCATGGTTTCATCTCCTCAATCCGTTAGGTCGAGATACACGGTATCCCAGGCCCAATAATTCCAATCCCCTTGGTAAATTATGTAGTACTTCCAATCTGGATTGATGCCGGGAGGATTGGACGGGTTGTACGAGGTGTCCTCGTCCGTCAGCACCCATCCCCCACCACCGCCAAACTCTTGCCATGTGTACCCGCGAACATAGGTTCGGCAGTGCACCGGCGGGTTTTCCCAAGGCTTAGACCACCAGTTGAGGCTGGGGAAGAAGAACGGGTCGGGGTCTTGGTCATAATAGTAGTCACCATCGGTTTTGAAGGTCCAGCGCTTGGAGTTGGGTCCGGTGTAGGTGCAAGTGAAATCTATCGTTTTTATGAGTTGGCACTCATCTCCGTTCCAGTTGGTCATCCAGATTTGCACCGTGGTGCTATTAGGCGTCCAGTCGAGCGGTGCATCTATGGCCCCCCAGATGCGCCAGTAACCTATCGAGTTCTCACTATCCCCTCCCGTCGGATTCTGGTCCGGCAGCGGCGGGTATCCCTGCGGCGAGAGGGCGTCCTCACAGGAAATCAGAAAGAACGCCACGAAAACGAAGAGAAGAGAAGAGAAGAGAAGAGAAGAGCTTGTGTTTGTCCATTTTACCCCCCGTTTTTTAGACCTTTCCCAAGGCTATTTTAATCTATCACAAAAAAGCAAGACCGTCAAGGGCCACCTGCAGTTTGAACGTAAAAAAAAGGGCGCCCCCGCCCCCGGTCGGTTAAAAAGCCCAGGCGCTTCGCCCTACAACCCCAGCTCCTCCCCCACGACGATGACCGAGTGCTCCCCCCTCCCGGCGCGCAGGTGGATGACCAGGCGGTTGCAGATGCGCCCCTCGGAGTCGCAGTCGTGGCAGAAGCCGGTGTCGGCGCAGGGGGTGTCGAGCCCCAGGCGCATGGCGTTGGCCGGCGCGGCGAAGTTCCTCACCCGGGACAGGGCCTCCTCCAGGTCGCCGGTGAGCTTGTTGATCCCCAGCACGTAGATGACCCGGCCGGGTCCGAAGCAGGTGGCGGCCACCCGGTTGCCGGTGCCGTCCAGGTTGACGATTTCCCCGTCGGCGGTGACGGCGTTCACCCCGGTGAGGAAGACGTCGGCGGTCAGAGCCCTCCGGCGCATCGCGGTCTTCTCCTCACTCGACGGGTCGGCGCCGAGGGGGGAGAGCACCTCGTGCCCGCGCTCGCGGAGGGCCTCCAGGGCGCCGATCTGGCCCAGGGTGAGCGATCCGCCGGCGCCCACCTTGGCGCCCGCCGGCACCCGAGCGAGGATTTCCTCCAGGGCCTTCTCCCTGGTCGGGACGTAAACCGCGTCGTAGCCCAAGGCCCGGAGCTGGGCGACCAGGTCCTCTCCGCCCAGGCGGCGGTATTTCTTTAAAGCTTTTTCGGCGGATTTATCGGCCGGGGTGGTCATCCGTCCTCCTCGTCGTGTCGTTGGGCGGAGGGCCAGCCCTCGAGGGCGCGCAGGACGGCTCCGCGAATGAGATCGGGTCTGAAACCGCGCCGTTCCAAGTGGGAAAGGAGCCTCCGGGCGGCGGCCTCGCGGTCCAGGCCGGCGAGGGTGGGCAGCTTAGACCGCGCCGCCTCCTCCACCAGTTCCTCCTCGTCGAGGGCCAACTCGGCCAGGACCTCCCCGATGATCACCGATTCCACCCCCCGCCCGGCGAGCTTCACCCGGATCAGCCGCTCCCCGCACGGTTCCCGGTTCGAGAGTTCACGGGCGAACGCCAGGGCGAAGCGACGGTCGTCCAGCAGCCCCCGCTCCACGAGGCCCGCCAGGACGGTCCCCACGACTCCGGGCCCGAAGCGCCGCTCCAGCTTCGTCGCGAGCTCCCGCGACCCGTGGTCCCTCCGGGCGAGGAGACGGTAGGCGGCGTCGCGGCACTTCTGGAGCTCGCGGGAATCGTCCATCTTCGGGAGGATTATAGCAGCCGCGAGGGGGCGGGCAAAGTAACCCTTGTGAAAGCGTACGCGGGCCGGTAAGATTGCCCTGCGTAAAAAAACGCGCCCCAACCTTACCCATGGCCCAGTACGCCGACGTCGTTTTTTACCTCCACGCCCACCTGCCGTACCTTCTGGGTCACGGCACCTGGCCGCACGGGTCGGTGTGGCTCTACGAGGCGGCCGCCGAGGTTTACATGCCCCTCCTCCGCCTGCTCCGGGAGCTGGCGGGGCGCGGGGTTCCCCTCCGCCTCGGCATCGGGTTCACCCCCACGCTGGTGGAGCAACTCGCCGACCCGCGGTTCGAGAGCGGTTTCCGGGAGTACCTGCGAGGGCACGCCGCCGCGGCCGCCGACGACGCCCGGAATTTCGAGGCAGGGGGCGACGGGCACCTGGCGGAGTTGGCCAGGTGCTGGGAGGCCGATCTCCTGGGCCACCTGGAGGACTTCGATAGTCTCGATGGCGACATGCTCGGCGGCTTTCGTGAGCTCGCCGATGCGGGTTTCATCGAGTTTGCATCGGGAGCCGCCACACACGGTTACCTCCCGCTCCTCGGCCGGGAGGACGCCGTGGCGCGCCAGGTTCGGCTGGGGATCCTGGCCCACGGACGGCATCTGGGCGCCTGGACCGGCGGGTTTTGGCTTCCCGAGTGCGCCTACCGTCCGGAGCGCGAGTGGCGGCGCCCGTTCACTGCGGATTCCCCCTCGCCGCGGGAGGGTATTGGCGCTCACCTCGACACGGCGGGGGTCCGCTACACCTTCGTGGACGCCCACCTGGTCGAGGCTCGGGTCCCCGAGGTCACGCCGGGCGATCCCGCGCTCCAGGCCGACTATCTTGATTCCCGTCGCCGGTTCCGCACACCCTACCCCGACCGCTCCCCCTACGGTGTTTACGCGCCGGACGGGTCGGCGTTCCGCGTGTTCGTCCGGGACTCGTCCGCCAATCGGCAGGTGTGGGACGGCTTTTTCGGCTACCCCGGTGATGCGGACTACCGGGAGTTCCACCGGCGGAGGTGGCCCAGTGGCCTGCGTTACTGGCGGGTGACCGGCAAGGACGTCTACGTGGGCCACAAGGCCCCCTACGACCCCGAGGTGGCCTTGAGGAAGGCCCGGAAGCACGCCGGGCACTTCGTGGGCGTTCTGGAGAGCCTGACAACCAAAGCCCCCGGCGGGCGAGCGGTCCTCACCCTGCCCTTTGACTGCGAACTCTTCGGGCACTGGTGGTACGAGGGTCCGGAGTGGCTCGCCCAGGTGCTTGAAGGCGTCGCGGTCTCGGAGCGGCTCACC
>MFAF01000102.1:66242-68736 GCA_001774505.1 Candidatus Coatesbacteria bacterium RBG_13_66_14
GGAGCTCCTCCTCCTCGAGGCTTCCGACTGGCCGTTCCTCATCCACTCCCACTCGGCGCGCGACTACGCCAACCTACGGTACAATCAACACCGGGAGTGCTTCCACTCCTTGGTCACGGCCCTGGAACTGATGGACGGGGGCGGGATTCCGCCCGAGGCCGAGGAGCTACTCGCCCGACGCGAGGCGAACGCGCCCTTCGGCTGGGCCACCTGGGAGGAGCTCCGGTGAGGGACATCACCTACGCGGCCTCCCTCGTCGCGGAGAACCCATTGGACGGGGAGCGGCACTTCGCCGCCCTGACCGCGCTGCGGGCCTGGTTGGACTCCGGAGAGGCCCCCTACCGCGGTTACCGGCGCCTCTACACCCTCTTTACCCACCGGGGCGCGGCCGGTTTCCGCGACCACCCCGACCTCCTCGTCCGCCTCCGCCGGCGCCTCTATCCCCTGTACGCCTGGCTGCGGGTGGAGCTGGGCGCCGATTTGAAGGCGGTCCAGCTCCGGACCGGCATGGCCAGCCACACCGGGGCCGACGCCGGCTGGGGGGCGATTCTCTGGGCGGCGATCGGGCGGGCGTTCATCTACATCATCCCCGCCTGGCTCGCGCTCTACGTGCTCAAGCCCTGGGAGATCAGCCTGGCCCTGGGCATCGCCTGCTTCATCGTCGCCGGCTTGGGTTTCATCTTTTTCGAGTACACCATGATCAAAGCCGCGCTCGTCGCCCGCGGAATCGCCTTCCGCGCCGAGCTGGCCCTGCTCCACGACGGCGCCGTGAGCCGAGTCGCCGCGGAGCTCGGGCTGGAGCTCCTGGCCAGCCGACAGGTCACCGGTCCGGGAATCGAGATGAAGCCGCCCAGCCGCAGCGCCGTGACCGAGGCCGGAGAAAACGGCGAATTCCTCCCTCCGACGGGTTGACCGATGCCGAGAGGTCTAGCCGACAGCCCCGGCCCCCGAACCGACCGTCCCCCGGCGACCGGCATCCGGCGGCAGGTCCCCAACCTGCTGTCGGTCACGCGTCTGGTCATTCTGCCGGTGGTGCTCTACCTCGTCACGCTGCCCGCCGCCTGGGCGCCCTGGGCCGCGGCCGGGCTGATGATTCTCTCCATGGCCTTCGACGGGCTGGACGGCCTTCTGGCCCGGCGGTGGAACGCGGTCACCGAGTTCGGCAAGGTGATAGACCCCGTGGCGGACAAGATCTGCATCGGCGCCGCGGCGGTCATGCTGGTCATCTACCGGGGGTTCCCCCTGTGGCTGACCGTCGTCGTCCTGGGGCGGGACGTGCTGATTCTGTTGGGCGGGTGCCTCCTGCGGCGCCGCCGCCGCGAGACCCCGATGAGCAACTACGCGGGCAAGGCGGCGGCCTTCGTCATCGGGGCGACCCTCGTCGTCTATACCCTGCGCACGGGTTATCTCTGGCTGGAAACGGCCCTGTCCTGGCTTTGCGCCGTTCTGATGGCGGCGTCCCTGGCGATTTACCTGTACCGGTACTTCAGACTGATACGAGAGAAGGGCGCCGGTTCGGCGTCCACGGGAGGTGATCATGGCGGCGAGGGACGTTGACCTGCGCTCGGACACCGTGACGCGGCCGGACGCGCCCATGCTCGAGGCGATGGTCACCGCCGAGGTCGGCGACGATGTCCTGGGCGACGACCCCACGGTGAAGGAGCTCGAGCGGCGGTACGCCGGGCTGGTGGGGAAGGAGGCGGCGCTTTTCACCGCCTCGGGCTCCATGGCGAACCAGGTGGCCCTCGCCGCCTGGACCGCGGGCGGGGACGAGGTCATCCTCGGCCAGGACGCCCACATCCTGGAGTACGAGTACGGAGCGCCGGGGTTTCTGGCCCGGGTGCTCACCCGGGAGGTGCCCGTGGTGGAGGGGGCGCCCGACCCGGACGCGGTGAAAAAACGCTACAAGTCCGGCGAGTTCCACTCCTCGCGCACCTCTCTCATCTGCCTGGAGAACACCCACAATAGGCTGGGCGGGATCGTGCCGAGCCAGGAGATTTTCCGCGCCCTGCGGGCCTTCGCAGACGAGCGTGGGGTGAAAATCCACCTGGACGGCGCCCGACTGTGGAACGCATCGGTGGCAACCGGGAAGACCATGGCCGAGCTCGCGTCGGTGGGGGACTCGGTGATGAGTTGCTTCTCCAAGGGCCTCGGCTGCCCGGTGGGTTCGATACTGGCGGGCCCGGCGGACTTCATTGCGCGGGCGCACCGGCTGCGGAAAATCTGCGGCGGCGGGATGCGCCAGGTGGGGATACTCGCCGCGGCGGGACTCTACGCCATCGAGCACAACTGGGCCCGCATGGCCGAGGACCACTCCAAGGCCCAGCGGCTGGCGAGGACTTTGGCCGAAACCACCTGGGCTCGGATAGACCCCGCCCAAGTCCACACAAACATCGTCATCCCCCGGCTCGAGGGCGTCCCCTCGCAGCGTGTGGCGGACGAGGCCGGGGCGAGGGGGGTCCGCTTCTTCCCCTTCGGCCCGGACAAGTTCCGC
>MFAF01000102.1:68745-69046 GCA_001774505.1 Candidatus Coatesbacteria bacterium RBG_13_66_14
CACAAGGACGTCTCCGACGATGATGTGGACTACGCCTGCGAGGTCCTGGCGGACCTGAGCTTTTAAAAAATGCACGAGCTGGCTGTAACACGGGAGATCGTCCGGGCCGTGGAGGAGGAGCTGACCAAACTCCCGGAGGGGACGCGTCTGCTCAAGGTGAAACTGTTGCTGGGCCGGCTCACCGGTTTCGTGCCCGAGAGCCTCGAATTCTGCTACGGTGCGCTCACGGAGGGGAGCCGGCTGGCGGGCTCGGAGCTGGAGATAGAGCGCCGGGACGGGCGGGTCCGCTGCGAGGGCTGCG
>MFAF01000102.1:69102-70410 GCA_001774505.1 Candidatus Coatesbacteria bacterium RBG_13_66_14
GACCTGGTCGTTCTAGAGGGCCGGGAGTTCCTCATCACCGGCCTGGAGGTCGAGGAGGGGCCTTGAGCGAGGATAGCCTTTCCAGCCGGTTGATTTACTCCGGCCGGATCATGGAGGTCCGGGTGGACGAGGTACGGCTGGCAAACGGGAAGCGCTCCATCCGGGAGCTGGTCCGCGTGGCAGACGCCGTGCTGATGCTCCCCCTGCTCGTTGACGGAACTGTCCTTTTAATCCGCCAGTACCGCAAGGGGCCCGAGGTGGACCTCCTGGAGCTCCCCGCCGGGAAGATTGACCCGGGCGAGGACCCTCTGGCGGCGGCGCACCGGGAGCTCCTGGAGGAGACGGGATACCGAGCGGGGAAGATGGAGCGACTGTCCGGCGTTTACACCTGCCCCGGTTTCTGCAACGAACTCATCCACCTGTACCTCGCCACGGAACTCCGACGGGAGCGGCCTCGGCCGGACGACGACGAGCTGATCCGCCTCGCGCCCACGCCGCTCGCGGAGGTGGAGCGGATGCTCGGCGACGGGCGGCTGGTGGATTCGAAGAGCGTGGCCGCCCTGGGGCTCTATTTCATGCGCCGCGCCGACGGGTCAGGGTGAGGGTCTGGGTCGTGAACACGGCGGCCCGCGGTGGGGCCGCCCTACATTTTCCCTCCCCCCTCTGGGGGGCGGGTCGCCGACGGGCTAGGGTGAGGGGTAAAAAAGCGGCGGGGATGCAATCCCCGCCCTACATTTTGAACCGCTGGATTACCCCCGTAGGGGCGACCGTCCACGGTCGCCCGCGGGCGGGTGTGGACACCCGCCCCTACGTCATCGTATCGCGGCATGTAAAAAGCGGCGGGGATTGAATCCCCGCCCTACGTTTAGGCGCACGGTGCGTTAGCCGCGGACGTTAATCCGAGAACCCCGCCTTTATCTCCCCCCAGCTCGCCGGCTGGACGGCGGTCTCGTCGGGCGTGCCCAGCAGGCGGAAGTAGACCGCACAATCCCATTGGTTCCACTGGTAATACAGGTTGCCCGTGGGTTTGCTGCCCCAATTGCAGTTCTCTGCGTCCGAGCGGACTTCGAGCCAGAACGGCGTCCCGCCTTCTATGTGACAGGGTTCCTCGAGGTTAAGCCGGTACAGGTACAGGGTGTACTTCCCTTGGTAATCGAATCCGGTGTCGGTCTCCTCCAGGTCATCACCGCCGACCCTGGTCCTGAAGTAATAGGCGCCGGGCATGCCGTACTGGTCGTAGCGCACGTTCACGTCGAACGGCCTAGGGTGGGCGGGTTCCTCGGGGTAGTAGTATGCCCAGAATTCCAC
>MFAF01000103.1 GCA_001774505.1 Candidatus Coatesbacteria bacterium RBG_13_66_14
GAGGCGCCGGGGTTTCTCGCCGGCGAGCTGCGGGCCGTCGGCCTGGACGCCCGGGAGCTCCCCGACCTCGCCCCCAAGACCCTGGCCGGTCTGGACCTCCTCCACGTTTTCTACCCGCCCATGGCCTGGCGGGGCTTCGTCACCGCCCGACTCATGGGGCTGGCCACGGTGGCGCACTGGATGGGGAGCGATGTCCTCGCCGTGCGCCGGGGCCGGGCGCGGCTCAAGCTCCGCCTCGGCCTGCCCTTCATTCAACTGCACCTGGCCGACAGCGCCGGGCTGGTCGGGGAGCTGGCCGGGCTCGGGGTGCGCGCGCGCTTCCAGCCGGTCCTCTCGGACAAGCTCGAGGTCGCCGATGCGCCCTGGCCCGAGGAGCGGGCCGTCCTGGTCTACATCCCCCCCGAGCGCGGCGATTTCTACGGCGTGCCGCGGGCCGTGAGTCTGGCCCACAGGATGCCCGACGCGCGGTTCCGCTCCTGCGGTCCCGGACCGGCCCCCGCCGACGCGCCGCCCAACTGGGAGCACCTCGGCGTTTGCGGGGACATGTCGCCGGTTTACGCCGGGGTGCGCGTGCTACTGCGCCCGACCCTCCACGACGGCCAGGGGAGGATGGTGCTGGAGGCGCTGGCCCGGGGGCGCCGGGTGGTGTGGAGCGGCCGGCTGCCCCATGTGCTCACCGCCCGCGACGACGGCGAGCTCGAACGCGCGGTCCGGGAGGCCCTGGACTCCGGTTTCAACCTCGGAGGTCGGGAGATGGTGCGCCGGTTTTTCGACCGCCGCCGCAGCGCGTTCCGGTTGCGGGATTATTATCGGTTTCTGGTGGGCCGGGCGCTTTAGGGGGCGGTCGCCCGTCGGCGGTTGGGTTTGCGATGACGTAGGGGCCGACCTTTAGGTCGGCCCGTTTTACCCCTCACCCCCACCCTCCCCCCAGAGGGGGGAGGGGGTCGCTTCACCCCCCTCCCTAGCCCGTCGGCGCGCCGCCCCCCAGAGGGGGGAGGGGACTTGCGGCGGCCCGCAGAGGGGCCGCCCTACATCGGTCAATACGCGTAGGGCGGGGTCACCTGACCCCGCCGCTTCACCCCTCACCCCCACCCTCCCCCCAGAGGGGGGAGGGGGTCGCTTCACCCCTCACCCCGGCGTCCCCCCAAACGTAGGGCGGGGGCTCTGTACCCCGCCCGTTTCACGTTCCCGGCCCCGACCCTCACCCTAACCCTCTCCCTAAGAGGGAGAGGGGACTTGCGGCGGCCCGCAGGGGATACATCCCACAGGGCCGCCCTACATCGGTCAATACGCGTAGGGCGGGGGCTCTGTACCCCGCCCGTTTCACGTTTCCGGCCCCGACCCTCACCCCTGGTTGCGATGACGTAGGGGCCGACCTTCAGGTCGGCCCGCGGGCGACCGTGGACTCATCGCCCCTACGAATTTCCGAAATGGGGGTGAACCTACCGGTCCGTCAGGGCCTCGATGCCGGGGAGCTCCTTGCCCTGGACGAATTCGAGCGACGCCCCGCCGCCGGTGGAGACGAAGCTGAAGCTCGCGGAGTCGAGCCCGGCGTCCTCGACGGCGGCCACGGAATCTCCGCCGCCCACCACGGTGAATGCGCCCTTCGCCTTGAGCTTGGCCACCTCCCGCGCCACCGAGCGCGTCCCCTCGGCGAAGCGCGAGTCCTCGAAGTAGCCCACGGGGCCGTTCCAGAAGACGGTCCGCGCCCGGGCTATCTCCTCGGCGAAGCGCCGGCGCGTGGCGTCGCCGATGTCCACCGCCGCGCGGTCCGCCGGAATCTCATCCGCCAGCCTGGCCTTGCACGCCGGGTCTATCCTCTCCACCACGTAGTGGTCCGTGGGGAGCACGATCTTGTCGGCGTGGCGCAGGAGGAGGTCCTTGGCGTACTCGAGGTAGTCGGGCTCGTGGATGCTGCCGCCGACCTCGCGCCCCAGGGCGGCGAGGAAGGTGTAGGCCATGCCGCCGCCGACGAGGAGCCGGTCCACGCGCTCGAGGAAGCTCTTGACGACGCCGAGCTTGGTGGAAATTTTGGCCCCGCCCATGATGCCCACGTAGGGCCGCTGGACTTCGCCCAGGAGCTGGCTCAGGTTCTCGACCTCCTCCCGGAGCTGGTAGCCGTAGGCGGATTTCAGGAACCTGGGCACGCCGACGACGCTGGTGTCCTTGCGGTGGCAGACGGGGAAGGCGTCGTTGACGAAGAGGTCGGCCAGGGAGGCCAGCTCGCGTGCCAGCTCTTCACGGCCCTCCTGTTCCCGGGGGTCGTAGCGGAGGTTCTCCAGCAGCATGAGCTCGCCGGGTGAGAGCGCAGCAGCCATGTTGCGCGCCTCGTCGCTCACCACCGCGCCCCGGCGGGCCATTCCCACCGGGAGCCCGATCAGCTCCTCCAGCCGCGCCGCGACCGGTCGGAGGGAGTAGCGCGGCTCGTCGCCCTTCGGGCGGCTGCGGTGGGAGCAGAGGACGGCCGAGGCCCCCTCCGCCAGGATGTGCCGCAGAGTGGGCAGCGAGGCGGTGATGCGGGCGTCGTTGGTCACGCGGCCCTCGGCGTCGCCGGGGACGTTGTAGTCCAGGCGCACGAGCACCCGCTTCCCCGCGAGCTTCAGGTCCTCGATGAAGAGCTTTCGCACGAGGCGACCTCCCGGTTTCGTCGTCCGGTGGCAGGTTACTAAAGACGGCCCCGTTTGTCGAGGGGGGTGAAATGCGTCGGGCGGATGTGTTCACCCGCCCCACGGTATCGCAAACCGGGTTGATGGTTGGCGCGGCCCCCCTCTCCCCCCGGGAGAGGGGATGGGGGTGAGGGCCACCTTATAAAAGAAACGGGCCGACCTAAAGGTCGGCCCCTACGTCATCGCAATTAACGGGGTGAGGGCTGACGCTATCCCCTCTCCCTTTTAGGGAGAGGGTTAGGGTGAGGGTCGGGGCTAGGAATGTAATCGCGGCGGGGACTGAAATCCCCGCCCTACATTTACGGACGACGACGATTCGACGTAGGGGCGATCCTCTGCGGTCGCCCGTTTCCGTGGCAGGCCCGCGGGCGGGTGCGGAGACCCGCCCCTGCGTCATCGCAAGCTGAGGTGTGAAATTGAAAAGCGGTGGGGACTAAAGTCCCCGCCCTACATTCGGGCACACACCGTCGCCGCCCCGCCGTCAGATCGAGAAGCCCACCGCACCCGCGGCGCTGAAATACGTGTCGGCGTCGCCCGAGGTGTCTATCCGCCCAAAACCCACCGCCAGATCGAGGCGGACGCCCGCCAGGTGCATCCCCACGCCCAGGGTGTAGAGGGGGGACTGGTTTTCGTCGGCGAGGTTGAATCTGACGCCGGCGCCGCCCCACAGGGCGCCCTCGAAGAAGTCCGCCCGCACCCCGAACGCCAGGTCCTGCTGGGGGGAGAACGCACCTTCGTCTCGCGTGAGGTCCAGGTCCACGGCGACGGTCAAGAGGCCCGGGACCGCCTCCCCGGCCACGCCGATCCGCCAGTGGGGCTCGAGGCGGTCGGAGACTCCCGCGACCGGCTCGTCCCAGGAGATGGGGGCGGGGATCACGTCGCGCGCCAGGAGGCCCAGCCGGAAGTGGGGGGTGAACTGGCCCAAGAGGCCCAGGTCGGCGCTGACGGCGTGCCCCAGGACCGGCCGCGTGGCGAGCACCTGGTTGATTATCCACCCCGGCCCGGTGGTGTACATCCCCGAGTCCTGGGCGGTGAAGCGGTTGGAGTAGCTCTGGGTGACGACGTACTTGATGTTGAGGCCGGCCGAGACGAAGAAGCGGTCGTCCTTCCCGGAGCGCCAGAGGTAGTCGGCGTAGGTGACGACGAACTCCTGACGGGCGTCGTTCTCCAGGCGCGCGCCGGTTTGGTTCTCGGTTATCCCGAGGCCGTCGCCCGCCGCGTCGCCCACGAAGCCCGCGGGATCGGGGTAGGTGGGCCAGAGGACGGCGAGCTGCTCCGAGTCCAGGTAGCCCGCCAGGTACAGAAGCGCCACCGCCTCGTAGCTCTCGAGGTAGAAGTCGGGGATGAGGCGGCCGGTGTCCGCGTCGGGCTCCATGACGACCTGGCCCGTGCCGCCGCCGATCCAGCTCACCGCCAGCGGCCCGAGCATGACGCCCGCGCCGTAGGAGAGGTAGCCGGTGACGCCCGGCGGGTCCCCGGCCAGGCCCTCCAGGAGGTCCGCCGTCCGGTCAATGGCGTCCAGGAGCGGCTGGAGACCCTCGGTGGTGTCGGCGTGCCAGATGTCGTCCTTGAGGGCGATGTAGGCGTTGAAGTCCTCGGTGATGCGGTCGTCGGTGGCGATGGCGAACGAGGGGACGCAGGCGAAGTAGTCCCCGGCGGCGGCCATCCCGGCGGGGTTGTAGTAGACGCAGGCCTCGTCGTCGGCCAGGGCGACGTAGGCGCCCCCCAGGGCCATGGCGCGCGGCCCGTACACGGGGAGGGCCAGCGCCGGCAGGAGCGCCGCGGTGAGAACCAGAAGCACCTTTTCCCTCATCGCCCGTCCCCCTTCGGTCGGAGGTTGCGGTTCGGTTGGTAAAGTCGCGGGCGGGGCGTAGTTGGTCCCCCGCCCGGTAAAAACGTCACTGCGCCTCGGGCGCTTGGGCCCAGCGGCCGTTTTTCAGCCGTGTCGAGGCACTGCGGCCGGATCCCCGCCCGGTCACAACGGCGCCGCGCCGAGGTCCCCGTCCGGTCAAAACGTCACCCTACGGGGATTACAGCCCGGTTTCCGAAGAGAACCATCCGCCTTTCCGCCGTTCCGGAGAGCGCCCCGGTCTCCGTCCGACAGCCGGGTCACCGCACCGGGGTTCCCGTACATCCACCGGGTCCTCGCGCCGGGTCCCCACCAATCCTCCAGGTCATCGCGCCCGCTTCCCCGCCGTCGTCAAGGAACAACACCCGGTTCCCCCGCCCCGGCGGCGCGCCCTAGATGGCGAAGCCGAGGGATACCGAGCCGCCCAGGGTGGAGTCGTGCTCCCCGGCGGAGAACTGGTTGGTCATCACCGCCAGGTCGAAGTGGAAGATGTCCCCGACCTTAATCCCGAAGCCCACCGAGGCCAGGAAGGTGGCCTTGGCCTGGTCCTCGATGAGGGAGTTGTAGTTGGTGTTGAAGCCGGCGCGGATGGCGAAGATGTCCGCTATCATCCACTCCACGCCGAAGGAGAGGTCCCGGACCCTGTCCACGACGATGTCCTTCTCGACCCAGTCGTTGTTCACCAGCACGCGCGTCTTCACCGTGTACTCGGTCTCCAGGGCGTCCACGTCCAGGGCCAGGGTGAGGCTGTCGAAGAGCTCGAAGCCCAGGCCGAAGCGGACCTGGGTGTCCAGGGGGGTGGGGTCCAGGGAGTCGTCGCTCCAGGTGATGTCCAGGGGGATGATGTTGTGGCCGGAGATGCCCAGGTGGAAGAAGCGCCCGAGCATCATCTGCACGCCCAGGTCCATGCTGAAGCTGTAGCCGGTGGCCGCGGCGTCCAGTCCGAGGATGTTCGAGAAGAGCCAGTTGGGCCCCGAGGCGAAGACGTCGGAGTCCAGCGAGCCGTCAACGAGGACGGAGAGGTCG
>MFAF01000104.1:0-127 GCA_001774505.1 Candidatus Coatesbacteria bacterium RBG_13_66_14
TCATCCGTCCGACCAAGGCGACCGAGTCCCCGTTCCCTGCAGGCACCCCGCGAGGTCAATCCATGTCCAAGGACAAGCCGAAAATCTCCATCGAGGCCATCTCCGACATCCACGAGGATTTCTCGGC
>MFAF01000104.1:138-3006 GCA_001774505.1 Candidatus Coatesbacteria bacterium RBG_13_66_14
ATGTCGTCCGCCAGGCCAAGCTGGCCGACTACACCTCCCTCAAGGGCTGCATGGTCATCCGCCCCTACGGATACGCCCTGTGGGAGAACATGCGGGACCATCTGGACGCCCGGATCAAGGCCACGGGCCACGTCAACGCCTACTTCCCCCTCTTCATCCCGGAGAGCCTCCTGGCCAAGGAGGCCGAGCACGTGGAGGGCTTCGCCCCCGAGGTGGCCTGGGTGACCCACGGCGGCGACAAGGAGCTCGAGGAGAGGGTGGCCATCCGCCCCACCTCCGAGGCCATCGTCTGCGACCTCTACTCCAAATGGGTCCAGAGCTACCGCGACCTCCCGCTCTTGATAAACCAGTGGGCCAACGTGGTGCGCTGGGAGAAGGTGACGCGGCTTTTCCTTCGGACCACGGAGTTCCTCTGGCAGGAGGGGCATACCTGCCACCGCACCGAGACCGAGGCGCTCAACGAGGCGCTGAAGATGCTGGAGGTTTACGAGCGCTTCTACACCGAGGACCTGGCGGTGCCGGTGCTCAAGGGTCTGAAGTCGCAGTCGGAAAAATTCGCCGGGGCGCGGGACACCTTCTGCGTCGAGGCGCTGATGAAGGACGGCCGCTCCCTCCAGGCCGGGACGACCCACGACCTGGGCCAGCATTTCGCCAAGGTCTTCGACATCACCTTCCTGGACGAGGATGAATCCCAGAAGCACGTCTGGCAGACGAGCTGGGGGGTGAGCACCCGGTCGGTGGGCGCCGTGGTGATGACCCACGGCGACGAGCGCGGCCTGCGCCTGCCGCCCCGCATCGCCCCGGTCCAGGTGGTCGTGGTCCCCATCCTCTTCGACAAGACCCGGGACCAGACACTCCACTACTGCTCCTACGTCACCGAAATCCTCTCCGATTTCCGGGTGGAGCTGGACGATACGGACAAGAGCCCGGGATGGAAGTTCGCCGAGCACGAGCTGCGCGGGGTGCCGGTCCGGCTCGAGGTGGGCCCCCGGGACATGGAGGGGGACCAGGTGACCCTGGTCCGGCGGGACACGGGCGAGAAGCGGCCGGTGCTGGTCTCGGACCTGCCCCGGGTGACGAAGGAGACCCTGGACCAGGTCCAGGAGGAGCTTTACCGTCAGGCCCTGGCGTACCGCGAGGAGCTGACCTTCCGGGCGGGCACGCTGGCCGAGCTCTCCGCCGGCCTGGAGTCCAAGCGCGGCCTCTACCACGCGCCCTGGTGCGGGGAGACGGCCTGCGAGGACGAGGTCAAGGACAAGACCAAGGCCACCATCCGGCTACTGCCCTTCGATCAGCCCAAGGAGCGGGGCGCGTGCCTGGTCTGCGGCAAGGAGGCCCGCTGGGAGGCGATTTTCGCTCGGGCCTACTGATACCCGGAATCGGATAAAACGCGGGCCGGCGCGTGACTGGAAGCGCCGTCGGCCCACTTCCATAGGGTGATACCGAGTGCTGACCCTTGGTTGGACAGGCGGCGTGGCCTCGGGGAAGACCACGGCGCTCGAGCTCCTGGGCAAGATAGCCCGCCTGGACGTCTTCGAGGCGGACCGGCTCGGGCACAAGCTCCTCCGCGAGCCGTGGATTCGGGACGCGGTGGTGGAGCTCTGCGGTCGGGACATCCTGGACGGTGGCGGCGAGATTGAACGGGGCCGTTTGGGAAGGATGGTCTTCGCGGACAGGGAGCTCCTCGTCCGCTACAACAACCTGATCCACCCGCCGCTCATCGAGAGCGTCCGCGCCGCCGTCGAGGAAGCCCGGAACCGCAGCGACGCCGAGGCCTTCGTGGTGGACGCGGCCCTCATCTTCGAGTGGGGGATCGGGCGGCTCTTCGACGCGGTGGTGGCGGTCCGGGCCGCCCAGGGGCTGGCGCTCAGGCGGCTCTTGCGCGAGGGGCTGACGGAGATCGAGGCCCGGCAGCGGCTCAACAGCCAGCTCCGCGAGGAGGTCAAGGTCCAGCGGGCCGACTTCGTCATCATCAACGACAACGACCTGGAGGCGCTCGAGCGGCGCGTCTGGTTCCTCTGGGAGCACCAGCTCGCCCCCCTGAAGCGGGCGAGGGCCACGTGACGGCCCGGACGGTGGAGGCCATCGGAGCGGCCCGGGTGGTGCCGGTAATCCGCACGGCCGAGCCCGGCATGGCCCTGCCGGCCGCCGAGGCGCTCATTGCCGGGGGGGCGTCGGTGCTGGAGGTGGCGCTGACCTGCCCCGACGCCCTCGAGGCCGTCGCCGCCCTGGCGGGACGGGTCCCGGTCGGCGCGGCCAGCGTGTATTCTGTCGAAACTTTGGAGGAGGCGGTCCGGCGCGGGGCCGCCTTCACCGTTTCGCCCCATTCGGATCCCGCGCTGCTGGAGCGGGCGCTGGGGATGGGCACGCTGCACATCCCCGGCGCGGCCACCCCCACCGAGGCGGTCGCGGCCGTGAGGGCGGGGGCGGCCCTGGTGAAAATCTTCCCGGCCCGGGAGCTAGGCGGACCCGCCTACCTGCGGGCGCTCCTCGCCCCCCTGCCTGGGATGCGCCTCATTCCCGCCGGTGGCGTCTCCCTCGACGAGGTCCCCGCGTACCTCGCGGCGGGGGCCTTTGCCGTGGCGCTGGGGTCCGAGCTGGCGCGGCGGGAGTGGCTGCGCGACGGCGCCTGGGGAAAACTCCGGGAGGCGATGGAGGACCTTCTTGCCCGACTTCCGTGAGTCGGCCCCCGAGGCGGTGCCCCTGCGCCTGGGCGCGGGGATGCGCCCCGAAGAGGCCGGCCGTCCCTGGATTCTCGTCGAATCCTCCGCCGGGGAGACCCACCCCGGCTCCTACCATCTGCTCCGGCTTTCCGAGCACTGCGCCGAGGAGGTCCGCCGGGCCGGCGGCGCGCCCTACCGCTCTTTC
>MFAF01000104.1:3136-4185 GCA_001774505.1 Candidatus Coatesbacteria bacterium RBG_13_66_14
CCCCGGGACATCCTCGACGAGCGTTCTATAAAAAACGCCGTGGCCCTGCTGGCGGCGCTGGGCGGTTCGACCAACGCCGTCCTGCACCTGGCGGCCCTGGCCCGCGAGCTCGGTACGCCCTTCGACCTGCGCGGGGTGGACCGCGTCGCGGCGCGCGTGCCCCGCCTGGTCAACCTGCGCCCGGCGGGCGCGCATCCGACGGACCGCTTCCACCTCGCCGGCGGCGTCCCGGCGGTGGTCGAGCTGCTGGCCGGGCTCGGCCTCTTCGATTTGGAGGCCCGGACGGTCCTGGGAAGCTGGGGCGAGGCCCTGGACGGGTGGCGGCGCCTGGACGACCCGGATCGCCGCAACGCCATCCTGGCGGCGGACGGAGAGTCGCTAGACAATTACGTGAGTCCCTCGCCGGACGCCCCCTTCGGCCCTCCGGGCGGCATCCGCGTCCTCTTCGGCAGCCTCGCGCCGCGGGGGGCGGTGGTCAAGGCGGCCGAGGTCGAGCGGATGCGCTTCCAGGGCCCGGCCCGCGTCTTCGGTTCCGAGAGCGCCGCGCTGGACGCGGTGGCGGATGGGATGGTTAATCCCGGCGACGTGGTCGTCCTGCCCCATCAGGGACCCCGGGGGGCGGGGATGCCCGAGTTCTTCTACCTCTCCGCCGCCATCCGCGAGCACCCCGCGCTGTCGGGCGAGGTGGCCCTGGTCACCGACGGCCGCTTCTCCGGGGCCACCGCGGGGCCGTGCGTGGGCCAAGTCTGCCCCGAGGCGGCGGCGGGCGGTCCCCTAGTCCTCGTGCGGGAGGGCGACACAATCCTGGTGGACCTGGAGGAGAGGCGGCTTGAGCTTCTGGTGGATTCATCCGAGCTCGAACGACGACGCGTTGCCTGGACCCCGCCGTCGCCCGCGGAGGGGTCCGGCCTGCTCGCGCTTTATCGAAAATCGGCCCTCCAGGCCGACGAGGGGGGAGGGTTCGATGCGCGGGGGTAACCGTGCCCGACCGCCCCTGCTGTTCACCGCCGGGGAGCTGATGGTGGAGCGCCACGCCCGGCACCCCGGCC
>MFAF01000104.1:4199-4952 GCA_001774505.1 Candidatus Coatesbacteria bacterium RBG_13_66_14
GGCGCCGCGGCGAACGCGGCGGTGGCCTTCGTCCGCGCCGGAGGACGGGCTGTATTTGCCTGCCGTCTGGCCGAGGACGAGCACCTGTCGCTCCTGCGCGGCGAACTCGAGCGCGTAGGCCTGTGGAGCCCCGCCGTCGTAATCGGCGGCCCCTTCAACGCGGTGTACACCATCGGGGCCGACTGCCCCTACGGACGCTTCGGCTATGCGCGGGAGGGCAGCGCGGGGGGGAGCCTCGCGCCCGACGACCTGGACCGGGAGCCGATTGCCGGTGCCGACGTGGTCCTCGTTTCCGGCGTCTTCGCCTCGTTGAACCCGACCACTCGGGCGACGGTGCGCCGCATTCTGGACCTCGCGCCCCCCGTGGTCGTCGTCGCCTACGACGTGAATCACCGCCCCGCCCTGGCCTCGCCCGAGGGGGCGCGGGCGGTGTACGAGGAGCTCGCGCCTAGCCTCACCTTCGTCAAGGCGGACCTGGACGAGGGCCGGATGCTCTGGGGCGGCGGCGACCCGATCGAGGTCTCCCTGCGCGGGGCGTCACGGCATCCCATCGTCATGCTCACGCTGGGCGCGGACGGCCTCGTCCTCGTCGCCGACGGGGAACAGGTGGTCGTCCCGGCGGCGCAGGCGACGTGCGTGGACCCCACCGGGGCGGGCGACGCGGCCCTGGGAACGGCTCTTTTCCACCTCGCCCGGGGGCGGTCCCCCGGCGAGATCGGCCGGGCCGCGGCCGACGCCGGCGCGCGGTGCGTC
>MFAF01000104.1:5002-6264 GCA_001774505.1 Candidatus Coatesbacteria bacterium RBG_13_66_14
GCCTTCCCCTGGTAATATAACATTCCGCGCGTCCCTCCGGCACTCCCCGGACGGGTCCGCCGGACCCTCTCTCTTGACAGGATGCGGAGCCGTCTGGTAGTTTCCTACCTGAAAATGTCGGTTCATCCCCCGCGTCTTTCGGCCGAGCCGTAATATTGGTTCCCAGCTTACAGAAACTCCTCGCGGCGCTGCGTCGTCTGCCCGGCGTGGGACCCAAATCGGCCCAGCGCATCGGGTACCACCTCCTCCGCGCGACCCGGGAGGAGGCCACGGAGCTGGCGCGGGCCGTCGTCGCCCTCAAGGACCGCGTCGGTCTGTGCTCGGTCTGCGGCAACGTGGCGGAGCGGGCGGAGGGCGTCTCGGATAAAACACCGCTTGAATGCCCGGTGTGCGCCGATCCCCGGCGGGACTCCAGCCGCCTCTTGATCGTCGAGGAGCCCTACAACGTCGAGGCCTTCCAGAAGACGGGGGTTTACGACGGTCTGTACCACGTGCTCGGTGGTCTCTTCGACCCCCTGGCCGGGGTGGGGGCCGTGGAGTTGGGCCTGGACGCGCTGGCCCGGCGGGTCTCCGGAGGGTCGTTCCGGGAGGTGATCCTGGCCACCAGCCCCACCACCGCCGGTGAGGCCACGGCCAGCTACATCCACGAACTATTGAAACCCCTCGGCGTCACGTTGACGCGGATCGCCGTCGGCCTGGCGCCAGGGGCCGACGTGGATTACGCCGACGAGATTTCACTGCGCCTGGCACTGGAGGGTCGGCGGGAGTACGGATCCATCGGGAGATAGGGGCCACCGAGGGGCTGGTGGCATTCGCATGGAGCCTACCGCTCGGTCTTGCGCCCTCGGGGAAAACGGGGCTCCCAGGGTGCGGGCGGCCAGGTAAAATGGGTTGATACATACGGAACGCTTTTTGCTATAATTACTTACCCCCTCAACGGTCTCTCACCGGTGAGGGCATCTCGGAATCGGACCGGTCCTTCGGTGGGGGGCGCAGCCGCGTGTGCGGTTCAGCGCGTGTCGGTCCCGGGGAAACCGGGCGCGATTAGTCCCCGCGGGACAACTAACAGTGGGTGAACCCTTTTCCGGAGTCATAGCTCGCTGCGTTCGGTTTTCAGTGGGGGGCGAATAGTCCACAGCCGGACCGGCTCCTCCACCCAAGGTTGAGACAAGGGGTTTTGCCGGAGGCATAGCTCGCTTCGCTCGGTTTGCCGGAGGCATAGCTCGCTTCGCTCGGTTTGCCGGAGGCATAGCTCGCTTCGC
>MFAF01000104.1:6321-11634 GCA_001774505.1 Candidatus Coatesbacteria bacterium RBG_13_66_14
TCGCCAGCCTGTCGGCGGGAAACTTCGCCGCCACCAGCGCCCTGGCGAAGATCCTCGGGCAGGACGAGTTCAGCGTCCTCTTCCACCAGGGCGAGAAGGAATCCATCCACATCTCCGTGGTGCAGAGCCGGGTCATTCTGGTCATAGTCTTCGACAACCGCACCTCCCTGGGGTTGGTGCGCCTGCGGGTCAAGAAGGCGCTGGAGGAGCTCTCCACCGTTTTCGAGAACATCTTCACCAAGCTCGGCGCCGCCGGACATCAGAGGACCCTGGATTCCTCTTTCGCCTCCGTCGCCGAGAGCGAGATAGACAACCTCTTCCGGGATTGACCCGCTCCTCGGTGGTGGGTGCAGGTGATGGATGGGTGCCCGACAAAATATGACCGCAGGATGGGGAGTCGGACGTAGGGCGGGGGCTCTGTACCCCGCCCAGCCCGACGCCGTCCCGGGTCCTGCGCTTCCAGCCTTGAGACAAGGACGACCTAGATGTCACTGATCAACTACGCCAGCAAAGAGATAAACTGCAAAATCGTCTATTACGGTTGCGGCCTGTGCGGTAAGACCACGAATCTTCTCTACGTCCACAAGAAGATAGACCCCTCCTCGAAGGGCAAGCTGGTGAGTCTTGCCACCGAAACCGACCGCACCCTCTTTTTCGACTTCCTCCCCCTCGATCTCGGCACCATCCAGGGTTTCACCACCCGCTTCCACCTCTACACCGTGCCGGGACAGGTCCACTACGACGCGAGCCGGAAGCTCATCCTCAAGGGGGTGGACGGGCTTGTTTTCGTGGTGGATTCCCAGATCGAGCGCGTGGAGGACAATCTGGACAGCCTGGAGAACCTCAAGGTGAACCTCCGCTCCCAGGGTTACGACTTCAACGACCTCCCCATGGTGATCCAGCACAACAAACGGGACCTGCCGAACATCGTTCCCGTGGACGAGCTGGAGCGCCAGCTCAACCACCGCAACGATCCGGCCTTCGAGGCGATAGCCACGGAGGGGGTTGGCGTTTTCGACGTCCTTCGGGCCATCTCAAAGCTGGTTCTCGCCGCGCTCAGCCAGCACCAGAACGCCTGAGAGGAGCTCCGAGGCGAGCTTTCAATCCGCGGCCGTCTTTCATCATCCAGGAGCCGTCAGCCTTCGGGGGCAGAATATTTTTTACCTGCGGGCGCGTTCAACGGAGTGAATGCCGCACCCGTCGGCCGACTAAAACTAAAGCGCCCCTCCGGACCGGGGGGGCGTAGTAAACTAACAGATGGAGACAAGGGGTTTCGCCAGAGGCGTAGCTCGCTTCGCTCGGTTAAACCCCTTGCCCTCAATAAAAGAACCGGCTCATGGCCTTCGACGGCGATCTGAAGAGCTTCTCGCTGTCCGACATCCTGCAGATGCTGCAGATGGGCAAGCGGACCGGCGCTCTCTCCATCCGTCACGGTGAGGAGATAGGCACGCTCTACTTCCGCAAGGGAGAGCTGGTCCACGCCACGTACAAGAATCTGACCGGCGAGGAGGCGGCGTACAGCCTCTTGAACTGGAAAGCCGGCCGTTTTCGCTTCGACACGACCATCTACCCCACCCGCCGCTCCATCGAAATCTCGGCGACGAACCTGATCCTGGAGGCCGCCCGCCGGTCCGACGAGCTGGCGGACCTCCAGACGGAGCTTCCACCCCCGGACACCGTTCTCCACTTCGCCAACGTCGCCGGAAAAGTGGACGACATCCACCTCTCCGCCGACGAGTGGAAGGTCCTCTCCCTGGTGGACGGTCGGCGGAGCATCGCCGCAATCTGCGCCGACAGCGAGATTGACGAGGTTTCCACCCTCCAGATC
Organism: Candidatus Coatesbacteria bacterium RBG_13_66_14; assembly: GCA_001774505.1. Classification (GTDB taxonomy): domain Bacteria; phylum RBG-13-66-14; class RBG-13-66-14; order RBG-13-66-14; family RBG-13-66-14; genus RBG-13-66-14. The sequence continues at coordinate 8,150 of MFAF01000104.1, forward strand.
ATCGAGAAGCTCCTGGGCATCGGACTTCTGCAGCGGCTCGGCGGTGATCCCTCCCTGGGCGAGGAGGGGCCGCCCACGACGTCCACAGACTGGGAGCAACCGCCCCTCTGATCCGCCCGACCTCGCCCTGGGTCAGCCGAAGGCGGGGCGGGATCCGTCGCGGGCCGGACGTTTCCGATCGTGGACGAGGGTCTGCACTTAATCCGGGACCGCACCGATGGACAACCTGCTCATCTTCCTGAACCCGATCCAGCTCCAGGCGGTGACTCACCGTGGGTCGCCGTTTCTGGTGCTGGCCGGGGCGGGGAGCGGGAAGACCAGGGTGGTGACCACCCGGGTGGCCCATCTCATAGACCAGGGCGACGCCAAGCCCGACGAGATCCTGGCGGTCACGTTCACCAACAAGGCGGCGACCGAGATGCGGGTCCGGGTGGATTCGCTCATCGGCGAGCGCGCCGGCTCCGCGGCCGCCGCCCGGGTGTGGATTCACACCTTCCACGCCTTCTGCGCCCGCCTCCTGCGCCGTGAGATAGGCCACATCCCCGGACGGGAGAGCGAGTTCGTCATCGCCACCCAGGCCGACCAGTTGGCCATCCTCAAACGGCTGGTCGGACCGGGGGAGGGGCCCGGCGCGCTGAAACCCACCGACGTCCTGACGGTGATAGAACGGGCCAAGCACAACCTGGTGGGGCCCGAGGAGTTCCCGGCCCACACGGCCCACGAGAAGCGGCTGAAGGCCTTCTACGAAAGCTACCAGACGGAGCTCCTCGATTCCGGGGCCCTGGATTACGCCGATTTGATCCTGGTCACGGTGAAGCTCTTCCGGGAATACCCGGAGGTCCTCCAGCGCTGGCGGAGCCGCTTCAAGCACATCCTGGTGGACGAGTACCAGGACACCAACGCGGCCCAGCACGAGCTCATCCGGGCCCTGGCCTCGGGGAGCGACGGGCTCGCCGTCGTCGGCGACCCGGATCAGAGCATCTACCGCTGGCGCGGCGCCGATCCGACGAACATCCTGCGCGTCACCGAGGATTTCGAAAACGTCCACATCATCACCCTCCTGGAGAACTACCGCTCGACCCAGACCATCCTCAAGGCGGCCAACTCCCTCATCTCCCACAACCCGCGCCCGCTCGGCCTCGAGAGGGACCTGTGGACCCGGGGCGAGGAGGGCGAGAAGATAAGCGTGTACGCCGGGTCCGACGAGTACGACGAGTCGGGCTGGATCGCCACGGAAATCTTCCGATCGGTCAACACGGAAAAAAAGTCGAACTACGCCGACTACGCCATCCTCTACCGCACCAACGACCAGAGCCGGGTCCTGGAGGACGCCCTGCGCAAGCGGTCCATCCCGTACACGATCATCGCCGGCTCCCGGTTCTACGACCGCCGCGAGATACGGGACCTCCTGGCCTATCTGCGGCTCATCGTCAACCCCAACGACGTCCTCAGCTTCCGCCGGATAATCAACGTCCCCAGCCGCGGGGTGGGGAAGATCTCCGTGGACCGCGTGATGGAGGAGATAGAAAGGAACCCCACCGCGCTCTTCGACACCGTCCGCCGCTGCGTGGAGGAGGAGCTGATCCCCCCCCGGGCCCGTCGCGCCGTGTTCAATCTGATGGACCTCCTCGACGAGCTGACGACCATCCGCGAGCCGGTGGACAAGCTGCTGGAGATGCTGCTGGAGCGCGTGGACTACACGAGCTGGCTCCAAAAGGCGGGCGACGCCGTCTCCAGGCTGGAGAACGTGGAGGAGTTCGTGGACACGGCCCACGATTTCATCTCGTCGAATCCCGACGGAACCCTGGAGGAGTTCCTCGAGGAGGTCTCCCTGGCCGCCCCCATAGACGATTTCGACGAGACGGCGGGGTCCGTGTCCCTGTTGACCCTCCACGCCGCCAAGGGGCTCGAGTTCCCCATCGTCTTCATCACCGGGATCGAGGAGGGGCTCGTGCCCCTGAAGTACAAGGGCTCCTCCAGGGATGAAGAAGTCGAGGAGGAGCGCCGTCTCTTCTTCGTGGGGCTGACCCGGGCTCGGTACAAGGTCTACCTCACGCGGGCGCTGCGGCGCAACCTCGAGGGACGCAAGGTGTGGACCAAGCCCAGCCCGTTTTTAAAGGAGCTGCCGACCAGCCTCCTCACGGACCACTCCGTGCACAACCTGACCATGTTCGCGACCTCCCAGGACCTTTTGGCCGTGGAACACGAGCAGGAGCGGGAGAAGGCCAAGAAAGCGGCGCCGGCGTACTCCATCGGAGACCGGGTCTGGCACGACAAGTGGGGGCGGGGGATCATCCTCTCCAGGGCCGGAGACGGCGACAGCCTCAAGCTCACCGTCAAGTTCGCCCGGCACGGCATCAAGAAGCTCGTCGCCAAGTTCGCCAATCTGCAGAAGATGTGAGCCTTTGCCAATCATGGACGACGGCGGCGCAATTCCTGAACGGGTCCCCCGGAAAAAACGACGACCGGAGATGGTGGTCGAGGCCGGGCGGCCTCCCTACGCGTGGATCCTTTCCGAGCTCAGCCTGGCCTTCAAGGACAGTACCCTCTCCAAGGACGAGCTGATCCGGCGCTTCGTCAACGTCCTGGGGCCGGGTTTCGACGTCAGCCGCGCCTGCTACAACGAGCTCACCGCCAACGTCTACGTCACCGTCGTCGAGTGGGTTGACCGCGGGGTCAAGCCCACCGTCGGCCAGAAGCTGCCCGTCGAGATCATCGAAAAGCTGCTCTACTCCGACGTCCACCTCTGGACCCGGCAGACGGCGGTGGAGCTCCTGCCGAAGGGGCTCCGGTTCATCGCCGGACCGGTGCTCTCGGTCATGGAGATTCTGCAGAACATCGCCGCCATCGTGGTCAGCCCGGTGAGGGTGAGGGGCGAAATATGCGCGGCGCTGTCCCTGGACATCTGCTGCGACGACCGGCGCGACCTCAACTGGCCACGGGAAAAGCTCGATTTCTTCGCCACCGTCGTCAGGCTCCTGGGCGACGAGCTGGAGCGGCGCCAACTGGTGAAGCCCCTGGAGACCTCCCCCGAGTCGGCCATCCTGGTGCTGGACCTGGTGGAGTCCACGAGCCTGTTGGTGGATTTCGGCGACACGCTCTTCGTGGACCAGGTGAACCGGTTCCACCGGGAGTTCATGGAGCACCCCTCCGCCGACGACCTGCTGTTTTTGAAAAACACGGGCGACGGTTTCCTGGGCATCTACCGCGGCGTCCCCCATGCGCTCGCGGCGGCGCGGGAGTTCCTGGAGCGGGGCTCGGTCCGCATGGCCCTGCACTGGGGGGCGGTCAACACCGGACTGGGCGGCGATCCCCTGGGGGTCGAGGTGCACCGCGCCTTCCGCATTGACGGCGTCCGGGAGGAGGACCGGGCGGATCCCGCCCCGTCGGACCGCCGCCTGCCCGCCTCGGGCCGCATCCTGGCCACCCGTCAGGTGCTGGAGCAGCTCGGGGAGGAGGAGCGGCGGCTCTTCGAGCCGGTGGGC
>MFAF01000104.1:11665-11774 GCA_001774505.1 Candidatus Coatesbacteria bacterium RBG_13_66_14
GCCCGCTGTGGCTGGCCGTCCGGTCCGGGGGAGCGGGACTAGGGCGCGGGACTTAAGCCCCGCCCCTACTTCGATGTGAGACCCGTCCCCGAGGCCGCCGGGTGTTGCT
>MFAF01000105.1:0-571 GCA_001774505.1 Candidatus Coatesbacteria bacterium RBG_13_66_14
GAGGGGCGGGCCGACCGGTCGGTCCCTACGTCATCGCAATACGCGGCGGCCCGCAGAGGGGCCGCCCTACGTCATCGCAAAGGCAAGTGGGCCGGGGGTGAGGGGTAAGAAAGCGGGCGGGCGTAAAATGCCGCCAATGCCTCATCCACACGACGGGCACGGATATTGCTTCAAAAAATCCGCCATCGAAAAGGGTAATCAACCCCGTAATCGCCGGAGGTTTCCACGAATGGACCTGGCCAACCTGGAAAACAAGTGCGAGGTCTGGAGGCGGCTCGGCCCCTTCGACGAGCGGTACGAGTTCGAGGTCAGCCTTCTGGCCCGGGACATCTGCGACGTGGGCCTGAAGGGCCGCGACCCCGAACAGACCAGGCGCTTGCGCCGGATTCTGGCCGAGGCCGACGGCGAGGTGCACCGCCGTTTCCACGAGCCCCGCTTCTCCGACCACCGCATCGCCCGGCTCCGCGACGTGATGGCCGAGTACCGCCTGTCGTACTACGGCCCCCTGCGCCACCACATCGCGCCCTCGCCCGACCGGCGGCGCTGGTGGCTGTGGCTGGACGATGTGGCC
>MFAF01000105.1:591-2885 GCA_001774505.1 Candidatus Coatesbacteria bacterium RBG_13_66_14
GCGGGACGACATCGGGACGTTCTGCCCCCGGTGAGCCGTCCTTCCGCGGGTCCGCCCCCTTGGTTGACTTGACCCCGGCCGGCCTATATCATTCCGGGCGAACAGCAGCGGTCGGGGAGCGCCCCTTTGGCGAACGTCGTCGGCATCAGCGCCCTGGACAAGGAGAGCACCGTCACCCTGGTGCAGGACGGCGTCATCACCTGGGCCGTCTCCGAGGAGCGGCTGACCCGGGTGAAGCAGCAGCGCGGCTTCCCCTGGGGGGCGCTGGAGATGGTCTTCGAGAGGTCCGGCGTCGGCCCCGGTGACGTCGAGGCGGTGTGCTACCCGTTCCTGCCCGCGCCCGAGGAGCTGGCGCTCCGCCGCCGGCGCGCCCGGGAGCACAACCGGGAGAACGAGAATAAAGACGGGCCGGCCAACCGCCTCTTCCACCGGCTCAACCTCTTCCGGGAGCTCCGGCGGGACCGCCGCGGGGTGCTCCCCTTCTCCGACCGGGAACTGGCCGCGGGGCTCGCCAAATGGGGTCTCGCCGGAAAGCTCCACCGCTACCCCCACGAGCCGGTCCACGCGGCGAACGCCTTCTACACCTCGGGTTTCTCCCGCGCCCTGGCCGTCGTTTTCGACGCCTACGGCTCGGGCGACACCGGCGGCGTTTACCGCTGCGGGCCCGACGGCATAGAGCAGCTCGCAGCCTTCCCCTGGCCCAACTCCCTGGGCGACTTTTACAGCCGGGTGACCAAGGCGCTGGGCTTCACCCCGGACAGGCACGAGGGCAAGATTCTGGGCCTGGCGGCCTACGCCCCGGCGGGGGAGGTCTTCGACCTGGTGCGGCCCCGCTTCGAGGTCGGCGGGGGGCGCTTCTTCTACATCAATTCCCACGACCCCTTTTACGTCCCCCGTCTGGCGAGGCGCTTCCCCAGGGAGAAAGTCGCCGCCGCCCACCAGGACACCCTCGAGGAGGTGGCCGTCGGCGTCGTCCGGCCCTACCTCCGGAGCACCGGCGAGCGCGACGTGGTCCTCTCCGGCGGCGTGACCGCCAACGTGAAGCTCAACCAGCGCATCGCCGAGCTGCCGGAGGTGGACCGCATCTTCGTCCACCCGGCGATGAGCGACATGGGCACGGGGACCGGCGCGGCGTACCTCTACCTGGCCGAGCGGGGGCGTGCCAGGCCGTACAAGCTCCCCCACGCGCTCCTGGGGCCCGACTACACCGACGCGGAATGCCGCGCCGCCCTCGAGGAGGCGGGCCTCGCGTACACCGAGCCCGCGGACCTGGTGGGCGAGGCGGCGCGCCTTCTGGCCGACGGCAAGGTGGTGGCCTGGTTCGACGGGCGGATGGAGTACGGCCCCCGCGCCCTGGGCTCCCGCTCGGTCCTGGCCCGGGCCACGGACCCCGAGATAAACAGGTGGCTGAACAACCGCCTGAAGCGCACCGAATTCATGCCCTTCGCCCCGGTGACGCTGCCCGAGCACGCCGAGCGCTGCTACATCGGCCTGGAGAAGTGCCGCCACACCGCCGAGTTCATGACCGTCACCGTGGACTGCACCGCCTACATGAGAGAGGTGAGCCCGGCGGCGGTCCACGTGGACGGCACCGCCCGGCCCCAGATAGCCAACCGCGACGCCACCCCCCGCTACCACGACGTCCTGGCCCGCTACCACGAGCTTACCGGCATCCCCAGCCTGATCAACACCAGCTTCAACATCCACGAGGAGCCCATCGTCTGCACCCCGGCGGACGCCGTGCGGGCCTTCCGCCAGGGGCACCTGGATTATCTGGCGCTGGGCCCCTGCCTGGTGAAAAACCCCGCGGACGATGCTTAAATCACTCGCCGCCGGTCTCTTCAACCTGGGCTTCTCCCTGGGGCTCTTCCGCCGCGCCGCCCGGAGGCCCAGGGTCTTCATGTACCACCGGGCCTCGGTGGGGGCCCCCCTCGACTACGAGCCGACCCTCGACGGCCTGCGCCGTCAGCTCGCCTGGCTGAAGGGGTCGAAGCGGATCGTCCCGGTGGCCGGGCTCGTGGACGCCGCCCTCGCCGGGGAGGGGGAGCATTGCGTCGCCCTGACCTTCGACGACGGGTTTTCCAACTTCCTCCACGTCCTGGGGGTGCTGGAGGGGTTGAAGCTGCCGGCGACGCTTTTCGTCACCGCCGGCGGCCTGGCCGGGGGATGCGACATGCCCTGGTTCGCGAAGGCGGAGCTCGCGCGCCGGGGCTTTCCCGCCGGGCGGCTCTTCGGACCGGTGGAGGGGCTCGACTGGTCGCGGGTCCCGCCCGCCCGAATCCCCGAGACGCTCC
>MFAF01000105.1:2900-4164 GCA_001774505.1 Candidatus Coatesbacteria bacterium RBG_13_66_14
GAGGGCAAGCGCATTCTCGAACGGCTCACCGGCCGGCCGATCACGGCCTTCGCCTACCCCCTGGGGCGCTACGACGCCCGGACGGCGGAGGCGGTCCGCCGGGCGGGCTACGAGCGCGCGGTGGTCGTCGAGCCGCTCCACCCGGAGACCGACGCCCGCCATCCCGCGCTCACCTTCCCCCGCTCCGGGGTGTACGGGGACTCGTTGGGGATTTTCCGGGCCAAGGCCCGGGGGCTGGACGAACTGCGGCGGTAGGCGGGCCGGGGACCTGTCGTTAATAAAAAGTAACCCTCACTCTTAATACAGCACATCGCAGGTTGTGATGATGTAGGGCGGCCCCTCTGCGGGCCGCCGCGTTCAACCTCACCCATATGGGGCGGGTCTCTTGACCCGCCCGTTTTTTAAGGGATACTACGTCCACCCCTCACCCTAGCCCTCTCCCCAGAGGGGAGAGGGGATAGGTGGCGACCATCGCAATCGGCGGGACCGGGCGCTCGTAGGGGAATGACCGCCAGAACCCCGTTGACTTTGACCGCCCCCCATCCTATCATCGCCCGGCACGCGTCAATTCCCCGGAAAGGAGTAGGTTTGCTAAAAGGGCTCCTACAGCTCGCGGTGGACCATGCCCTCAAATACGGGGCGAGCTACGCCGAGGCCCGGTACCAGGACCTGGTGACCGAGGACGTCTCGGTGAAGAACGGGGCGGTGCAGACGGTCAACCGCGGGTACGACAAGGGGTTCGGCGTTCGCGTGGTCTACGACGGGGCCTTCGGCTTCGCCTGCTCGAGCGCCCTGACCCACGAGGAGATGCGCCGGACGGCGGCCCGGGCGCTGGGCATCGCCAGGGCCTCGGCCACGGTCAAGCGCGAACCCCTCGTCCTCGACCGCCTCGACGCCTACGTGGGCTACTGGCCCAACGCCTACCGCGTCCACCCCTTCGACGTCCCCCTGGAGAAAAAGGCCGACCTCCTCCTGGAGGCCACCGAGGCCATGCGCGTCGGCGACGAAATCCGGGTGGTCGAGGGCTTCATCCACTCCCGGGAGGCGCACAAGTTCTTCGTGAGCTCGCTGGGCTCGGCCATCGAGCAGCGCAAGGTCGAGTGCGGCGGCGGGCTGTCCTGCATCGCCGTGGCCGACGGCGACATGCAGCGGCGAACCTACCCGTGCAGCATGCGCGGGCTCCACCAGGCCCGGGGCTGGGAGGTCATCGAGGAGATGGACCTCGTGAAGAACGCCCCCCGGGTGGGCGCCGAGGCCGTCGAGC
>MFAF01000105.1:4183-6517 GCA_001774505.1 Candidatus Coatesbacteria bacterium RBG_13_66_14
CCCCGCCGGCGAAATGGACCTCGTCATAGACGGCTCCCAGATGCTTCTGCAGATTCACGAGAGCTGCGGGCACGCCGTGGAGCTGGACCGGGTCATCGGCCAGGAGGCGAGCTTCGCCGGCACCAGCTTCCTGACCCTGGACAAGCGCGGCAGCTACATCTACGGCTCGCCCATCGTCAACCTCTACGCCGACGCGACCCTGCCCGGCTCCCTCGGCTACTTCGCCTTCGACGACGAGGGGGTCCCGGCGCAGAAGTTCTACATCGTCAAGGACGGCGTCTTCTGCGACTACCTCTCCACCCGGGACACGGCGCACCTCCACGGCGGCGGGTCCCACGGCGCCTGCCGGGCCCAGAGCTGGAGCGACTTCCCCATCTGCCGCATGACCAGCGTCTGCCTCGAGCCCGGGGACGCCACCTTCGAGGACCTCGTGGGCGGCGTGAGGCGCGGCCTCTTCCTGGCGGGCAACAAGAGCTGGTCCATAGACGACAAGCGGATCAACTTCCAGTTCGGCGTGGAGTACGCCCGGGAGATCGAGGACGGCAAGCTGGGCAGGGTCGTGAAGAACGCCCTGTATTTCGACAAGACCCCGCGGTTCTGGGGCTCCTGCGACGCCATCGGCGACCGGGACCAGTGGTTCCTGTGGGGGACCCCCAACTGCGGCAAGGGTGAGCCGATGCAGGTGATGCGCATCGGTCACGGAACCTCGCCGGCCCGCTTCCGCGGCGTAAAGGTGGGTGTTGCCAAATGATGCTGGGACGCGACCGGGCCCTGGAGACCCTCTCCCGCGCCGTGGAACTCGGCGGGGCCGACGGCCTAGAGGCCGCCCTCTTCGCCTTGGACACCAACCTGACCCGCTTCGCCAACTCCTACATCCACCAGAACGTCTCCAAGAGGGACGCGGCCGTCACCGTCCGGGCCGTGGTGGACTCGAACCGCGTGGGGATGGTGACGACGAACGACCTGTCGGACTCGGGCCTGGCGCGGGCGGTGGAGGGAGCGGCCGCCGCCGCCGGCATCGTGCCGCCCAACCCCCGCTTCCCCGGCCTGTCCGAGCCCCGGGAGTTCCCCGAGGTGGAGGCCTGGGTAGAGGAAACCCACCGGGCCGAGGCCATGTTCCGCGCCGCCGAGGTGGCGAAAATCATCGCCGCCGGCGACGAGTACGGTTTCGACGCCTCGGGGGCCTACGTCACCGGCGGCAACGAGGTGGCACTGGTGAACTCCGAGGGGCTGGAGGCGTATCACTGCGGCACGCGGGCCGCGGTCAACACCACCATCCTGTCGCGCACCTCGGCGGGCTGGTCGGCCGACGACTCCAAGGACGTGCGGGAGCTCGACGCCGCCGCCATCGGCCGCCGGGCCACGGAGAAGTGCCGCGACGGCCAGCACCCCACCGACCTCGACCCCGCCGAGTACGACGTCATCGTCGAGCACCGCGGCGTGGCGGGCCTTCTCGGGATGATGGGCTACATCGGGTTCAACGGGCTGGCCTTCGCCGAGGGGCGCTCCTTCGCCGTGGATAAGCTCGGCGAAAAGCTCTTCGACGAAAAGTTCACCCTCGTTGACGACGCGGCCGACCCCTCGGGCAGCCCCCTCCCCTTCGACTTCGAGGGGATGCCGAAACAGCGCGTGGCGCTGGTCGAGGCGGGCGTCCTGAAAGCCGTGGTCCACGACCGCACCAGCGCGAAGATGGTCGGGACGGAGTCCACCGGCCACGGCCTGCCGCCGGGGAACAACTACGGCGCCGTCCCCATGAACCTCTTCATGGCCGGCGGCGACAGCTCCCTGGAGGAGATGATCGCCTCCACCGAGCGCGGCCTCCTGGTCACCCACTTCCACTACCTCAACCCCTTCCTGGACCCGATGAACCTTTTGTTCACCGGGATGACGCGGGACGGGACCTTCCTCATCGAGGACGGGAAAATCGCGCGGCCGGTGAAGAATCTGCGCTTCACCGAGTCCATGCTGCGGGCTTTCTCGCGGATCGAGTCCCTCTCCGCCGACACGCTCTTGACCGCCGAGGATTTCTCCAGCTTCCGGGTGCCGGCGGTGAAGTTCAAGGGCTTCCGCTTCACCAGCGCCACGGAGTTCTAACCGTCCGGCGGGTGGGAGGTGCTGCGGCCCCCTCTCCCCGTGGGAGCGGCGCGCCGACGGGTCGGGGTGAGGGTCGGGGTCGGGAACGTTGAAGCGGCGGGGACTAAAGTCCCCGCCCTACATTCAGCGTCCGGCGGCAACGACGGGCGGGCGTGGACACCCGCCCCTACGTCATTGCAACGCGTAACGGGCCGGGGATGGGGCTGCAGCTACCCCCTCTCCCTTCCAGGGAGAGGGTTG
>MFAF01000106.1:0-3129 GCA_001774505.1 Candidatus Coatesbacteria bacterium RBG_13_66_14
AAGAGGAGCCCGGCTCCGAGAAGCTCGCCTCTGCGCCGTCCGTCATCCGCCCCCTCCCGACCGAGGAGCAGGTAGAAACCCCCGGCCAGGCACGCCGCCAGGGCGACCGTCTCCATGGCCCCGGCCAGGTGCCAGAACTGGAAGCTCCCGTTCAGCGCCACCAGCCACGCCGCGCCCGGACCGGCCCAACTCCCCTTCCCGCCCAGCCTTCTCCCGAGAAGCCAGGTCAGGAGAACGGTCCCCACGCCGAAGAGCCCGACCAGCACCTTCGCCGCCACCGGCCCGGGGACGCCGAGACCCATCAGCCCCGTCAGCATCGCCAGCCAGCCGAAGCTGGTGTAGCCCTCCACCCGCTCGCCGTGGTTGAAAACCGGCCCGTGGCCCGCGAGCCAGTTGTCGGCGTAGCGCATGAAGATGTACGCGTCGTCCACGGAGTTCCACAGGAAGCGGTCGGCGTAGACGAAGGCCCCCGCGAGGGCGACGATGATCGCGCCCAAGAGGAGCAGCCGACTCCACTTCTCGTGCGTTTCGGTTGACGGGTTCACGGCGTAAAAAAAACGGGGTCGCTCCCCGATGATAAACCACGCCCGGCGGTGTGGCAACGGCTCACTCGACCCGGCGCTCCAGGATGCCCCCCGAGTCCAGGTCGAAGGTGACGTAGCCGAGGAGCCGGGCGCAGTCCCGGTCGGCGAAGAACTGGAGCTGGCCTAGCCGATCCCCCGAGAGCGACCAGAGGAATAGCTGGAGGTCGCAGTTCCTCCACCCCACGAGCCGGCGGAACTCGGCGGCGGCGGTTCGCATCCAGTCCTCCACCTGGCCGTCGGAGTAGTCGGGCAGCCTCTCGAATGAGCCCCCCTCGGTGCGCCAGCTCTTGGTGGTGGCGGTCCCGCCCCAGTCCACCCAGACGGTGAGCAGCCTTGAGTCCCCGGAGAAATACTCGAACTGCCACTCGGGGCAGTCCCGGGCGTTCGCCAGGCCCCCCGTCTCATCGAGCCAAACGCCGGCGACCAGGTAGCACCGGGCGTCGGGGTCCCACATCCGGGCGGCCTCGTCGGCGACGGGCCGGGCCCAGGAGACGCCCCGGAGCGTGAGGCTGTCGTAGCCGGCGAGGTCTGCCGCCAGCGGGTCGGCGACGACCTGCGACTGCCTCGACGACTCGTCGTAGCGCAGGACGTAGTCGCTGATGTCGGTCACCCGGGTGCAGCTCGTGATGGTTGCGAGGACCGTCGGGAGCAGGAGAAGGCTTGCGGTGGGCTTGATCACGGCTACCTCCACGTCTAGGGTGCAGATAGCCCAGGTTAGTCATGTTATAAATAGCACAATTCCTCTATAACGTCAAGTTTGGTCGGCGTATCTCATTGCAAATCAAGCAAATAAAAAGGGTCGCGGGGATTTCCGCGACCCGGGGGGTGAGTTTCCATCTGACAAGGGGCTTAAGCCCTTTGCCCTTCAATCCTTGGATTGTCCGTTCAACCCATGTCCAGGGCCAACCGGGTAGACTGCCTTTGGGGCAGTATCAACCGGCTAAAAATCCTGCCGGCCATATTAAGCGGCTTGTTGAGTATCTGGTGTGCCTCCCGGTGCAGGGACCGCATCCGTTCGGGGGTTATGTACGGGTGGTTCCAGACCAGATGCTCGGTGTTGTAGTGCCGGTAATCGTGGTCGAAGATGCCGTAGGTGGATTCAGTATAGTCCCACAGCGGCGTATTGGGGAATGGGGTCAGGATGCTGATGGCGATGACCTCGAAGTCCATCTCCGCCAACCGCCGGACGTCCCGGAGGGTATCCGCCTCATCCATGTTCTCGTGGCCGATGATGTAGTTGATCATCCGGTAGATCCGCCCCTTCTCCTTGGTTTTACGCGCGAACTCGGTTATCTCCTCCACCTTCTGCTTTTTATTGATGGTGTCCAGCGCCTGCTGGGAGACGACCTCGACGCCGATGCAGTTGGAGATCATCCCGCGCTCGCACCATGTGTCGAGGTTGTGGAGCAAGATCGAGGCCCGGCTCATCGCGAACCAGCGGAAGCGGTATTTTGCGAAGAGGAGGGTGATGCGGTCGCTCGACACGGGGTCTATGCCGAAGGTCTCGTCGTAGAGGGCGATGTACTTGATCCCCATGGTCCGGAGCCTGCGGAGCACGTCTTCGATGCTTTCTTCGTTGATGTTGAAGGTGTGCCCCCCCCCGAAGGCCGCGGCCTGGCAGAAGGAGCAATTGAACGGGCAGCCGTGCCTGGTGTATAGAATCGCCACGTTCAACAGCTTGATTTTTCCTTGGTTGATGCTCAAGTTGCCGATCGACAGGGGGTGCTGTATCTGGTCGTCGGGCACCTTGTGGCCGAAGATCTCGGCGACGGCGTTCTCGCCGGGGCCGAGGACCGTGCGGTCCACCAGGGATTGCAGATGTGGGTCGAGGGCGCCGTGGTTCCCCGCCCAGATTTCGCGTCATGCACGGGGTCCAGGGCTGGTGCTGGAAGTTGTCGTTGATGAAGTCCACGTCTGCACCCGAGGAACGACAATAAGCGGTGCTCAACAGCACCCGGGGTTTAGACGACTTAGTACTCAACGTTTAACTCCTTACCGAGTTACGCGGGTGGATAACTCTGCGGAGAACGCTTTCACTGATGCTTCCAGACGTGTTTTGGCTTTTAATCCCGGTTATCTAAATCGGGCGGGTATCTAAACCCGACCGCTTTCTCAACCCCGACCTGTAGGCAAGCCTCTCCCTATAAGGGAGAGGGGGAATTAAACGGCCGTTCGCTCAACCCATGTCCAGGGCCAACCGGGTAGACTGTCTTTGGGGCAGTATCAACCGCCTCAACAGCCCGCCGGCCGTCTTAAACGGCCTGTTGAGTATCTGGTGCGCCTCCCGGTGCAGGGACCGCATCCGTTCGGGGGTTATGTACGGATGGTTCCAGACCAGGTGCTCGGTGTTGTAGTGCCGGTAATCGTGGTCGAAGATACCGTAGGTGGATTCAATCCAGTCCCGCATCGGCGTCTGGGGGAGGGGAGTCAGAATGCTGATGGCGAAGACCTCGAAGTTCATTTCCGCCAACCGGCGGACGTCCCGGAGGGTATCCGCCTCGTCCATGTTCTCGTGGCCGACGAGGTAATTGATCATCCGGTAGAT
>MFAF01000106.1:3196-3391 GCA_001774505.1 Candidatus Coatesbacteria bacterium RBG_13_66_14
TCGAGCACTTGCTGGGAGACGACCTCGACGCCGACGTTGACGCCCATAAACCCGCGCTCGCACCAGGTGTCCAGATTGTGGAGCACCACCTCCGCCCGGCTTACCGGGAACCAGCGGAAGCCGTACCGGGCGAAGAGCTGGGTTATGCGGTCACTCGCCTTGCGGTCGGCGCCAAAGGTTTCATCGTAGATCAGC
>MFAF01000106.1:3414-5627 GCA_001774505.1 Candidatus Coatesbacteria bacterium RBG_13_66_14
GAGCCTGCGAAGCACATCCTCGATACTTGCCTCGTTGATGTTGAAGGTGTGCCCCCCGCCGAAGGCCGCGGCCTGGCAGAAGGAGCATTTGTTCGGGCAGCCGTGCCTGGTATAGATGATCCCCATGCTCAATAGCTTGATTTTTCCGTGATTAATGCATAAATCTTGGACCACCACCGGGTGTTTGATCTGATCGTCGGGTACCCGGCGTCCGAAGAGCTCGGCGATGGCGTTCTCGCCAGGTCCGATGACCGCGCGGTCCACCAGGGATTGCAGGGGCTTATCGAGGGCGCCGTAATTCCCCGCCCATATTTCGCGCACGCCCTGGCGCCGGGCCTCCGCTATCATCCTCTTAACCTCGGTTATCTCGCTCTGGTAGCAGCTGAAACCGACGATGTCCCAGCCTTCCGCCAGCTTGGCCTTGTACTCATCCCAATTCGGGTACTCGAGCAGCTCCACCTCGGGCACGTTGCGCTTGATGAAGCGAAGGCCTATGCAGGCGGTACGCGGCATGCACGGGCTAAAGGGTGTGTGCTGAAAATTGTCGTTGATCATCTCCACATAGACGCCCGAAAAGCGCCGATAGACGGTACACAACAGTACCCGGGGGTTCGATGACTTAATACTCAATGTTTGACTCCTTACCGAGTTACGCGGGTGGATAACTCTGCGGAGAACGCTTTCACTGATGCTTCCAGACGTGTTTTGGCTTTTAATCCCGGTTATCAAAATCGGGCGGGTATCCACACCCGCCCGAGGCCTGCCGCGAGGATCACCGGCGCAAGAACTAGGAATTTTTAAGACTTCGGGAAAAAATTCCCGTTCTACACTGCTTTGCTCCGGTGTGTTTCCCTTTTCACTGAGGGGGAGTATAACACTTTTTCGATTCGTATGTGTTTGGCGCCGCAGAGCCCATCGGGGACGAACGGAGGGGGCGATGGAACGGTCGCGCGCCGCCCTCCGTTTGATGCGGTTTCCCTTTCTCCGTGTGGGAGCGGCGCGCCGACGGGTTGGGGTGTGTCCCCTCTCCCCTCTGGGGGGAGGCGCGTCTACGGGTTAGGGTGAGGGGTAAAACGGCGGGGATGGGAACCGAGCGCAGCGAGCTATGCCCCTGGCAAATCCCCGCCCTACATTGGGGGCACATTACAGTGGATGACACAACGGGCGGGTGCAGACACCCGCCCCTGCGAATGGTTCGCGTCTGACAGGGAGAGGCGGCTAGAGCTTCTCGGACACCGATTTCCCCTGCAAGAAGAGCAGCAGGTAGTCGCGGCCGCCGGCCTTGGAGTCGGTCCCCGACATGTTGAACCCGCCGAAGGGCTGCACGTCCACCAGGGCCCCGGTACACTTGCGGTTCAGGTAGAGGTTTCCCGCGGAGAGTTCGCGCCGGCCGCGCTCCAGGTTCTCGCGCTTCTTCGAATACAGCGCCCCGGTGAGGCCGAAGGGGGTAGAGTTGGCGATGCGCACGATGTCGTCGAAGTCCTTGGCCTTAACGACCGCGGTTACGGGGCCGAATATCTCCTCCTGGGCGACGCGGGCGTTCCAGGGCACGTCCACGAAGACCGTGGGCTCGATGTAGTACCCCTGGCGCCCGATGACCTGGGCCGGTTTGCCGCCGCATAAAAGGCGGGACTCCTTCTTGCCGATTTCGATGTAGGAGAGAATCTTGTCGTAGGAGTCCTCGGTGATGACGGGGCCGTGATTGTTCACCGCCGGTCCGTCTATCCACTCCGTGGGGTCGTGGGTGACTATCCTGGGGATGCGCTCGCCGAGCTTTTTCACCACCTCGTCGTAAATCTTCTCGTGGACGATGGCGCGGCTGCCGGCGGAGCACTTCTGGCCCTGGTAGCCGAAGGCGGCCACGGCGACGCCCTCGACGAAGTCGTCCACGTCGGCGGTCTCGTCGGCGGCCATGAAGTCCTTGCCGCCCATCTCCAGCACCGTCCGCTTGAGCCACCTCTGCCCCGGGTGGACCTTGGCGGCGCGCTCGAAGATGCGCGTCCCCACCTCCATGGAGCCGGTGAAGTTGATGAAGCGGGTCCGGGGGTGGTCCACGATGAGGTCGCCGATCTCGCCCCCGGAGCCGGGGATGAAGTTCAGCACGCCCGGCGGGAGGTTGAGCTCCTCGAAAATCTCGACCAGTTGCCAGGCGATGGCCGGGGCCGGGGTGGCGGGCTTCAGGCAGACGGTGTTCCCCGTGACGATGGGCGCCG
>MFAF01000107.1:0-3331 GCA_001774505.1 Candidatus Coatesbacteria bacterium RBG_13_66_14
GGGTCTCCTCCTAACGGCTCGGGCGGCGGAAGGGCATCCCGAGCTCGGACAATAGCGCCTTCCCCTCCTCATCGTTCCCGGCGGTGGTGCAGATGGTCACCGTGACGCCGGCGATGGAGGCGATGTCGTCGTAGTCAATTTCCGGAAAGATGAGCTGCTCGTTGAGCCCCAGGTTGAAGTTCCCCCGGCCGTCGAAGGAGCGGTCGGACATGCCGCGGAAGTCGCGGATCTGGGGGATGGCGAAGTTGACCAGACGGTCGAAGAACTCGTACATCCTGTCCCGGCGGAGCGTCACCTGGCAGCCGACGATGAAACCGGCCCGGAGCTTGAACTGGGCGATGGACTTGCGGGCCTTGGTCAGGACCGGCTTCTGGCCGCTGATGGCGGTCAGGTCTCCCACGGCGCCCTCGATGGCCTTGGGGTTGTCCTTGGCCGTCCCGATGCCCCGGTTGAGGACGATCTTCTCCAGCCGCGGGACCTGCATGGGGTTGGAGTAGCCGAATCGCTTCGCCAGGGCCGCTCGGACCTTTGTCTCGTAGATTTCTTTCAGCCTGGGGGCCACGGGTCCTCCTAGACGAACTCGGCGCCGCACCGCTTGCAGACGCGGAACCGCTTGCCGTCCACTCGCCTGACGCCCAGCCGGGTGGTCTTCGAGCACTTGGGGCAGACGAACATCACGTTGGAGAGCTCGATGGGGGCCTCGATCTCGATGATTCCGCCCTGGACGTCCTGTTTCTTCTGGCGCTGGTGCTTCTTGGTGAAGTTGAGCCCCTGGACGATGACCTTGGTCGCCTCGAGGTTGATCTTGAGAATCTGACCCCGGTTCTTCTTCGAGGTGCGCTCGGAGCCGGAGACAATCTCCACGGTGTCCCCCTTGCGCAGCCGGGTGACGCGGGCCATCAGAGCACCTCCGGGGCCAGGGATACGATCCGGTTGAACTTCTTCTCGCGGAGCTCGCGGGCCACGGGCCCGAAGACCCGGGTGGCGACGGGCTCTCCGGCCTCGTTGACGAGGACCACGGCGTTGTCGTCGAAGCGGATGTAGGAGCCGTCCTTGCGGCGGATCTCCTTGCGGGTCCGCACGACGACGGCCTTCATGACCGTGCCGTTCTTGATGTTGCTCGTGGGCAGCGCCTCCTTGACCGTGACGACGACGGTGTCGCCGACGGTGGCGTAGCGCCGCCGGGAGCCGCCCAGGACTTTGATGCACAGAGCCCGCTTGGCGCCCGAGTTGTCGGTGATGTTGACGACGGTTTCCTGCTGGATCATCTTCCAAACCCCCTGTCGCCGGCTGTCGGCGCGGTGCGGGGGACCGGTTCGGGGAGCCGCGCCGTGCGCCCGTCAGGCGGGCGTTCGGGCGTCTCGGCGGTCGGCCGCCTCGGGCTCCGGGTTACGGACGCTCCGGCGAAAAAAAGTATCCTTCTAGCCGACGGCCCGCTCGAGAATCTCCACCACGCGCCAGTTCTTCAGCTTGGACAGGGGGCGCGTCTCCTCGATGACGACGAGGTCTCCGGCGCGGCAGGAGTTCTCCTCGTCGTGGGCCATGAATCGGCTGGTGAGGGTCACGGTCTTCTTGTACAGAGGATGGGCCTGGCGGCGCTCGACGACGACCACGACGGTCTTGGCGTGCGCGTCGCGGGCGACCCTGCCCGTACGGCGTTTCCGGTTGGCGCCCATCGCTTAACCCCCGCTCTGGGCTGCCCTCTCGCGCTCGGCGAGAAGGGTGTTGATCCGGCTGATGTCCTTGCGCACCAACCGGATGCGGCCCGGGTTCGTCAACTGCTTCATCTGGAGCTGGAAGCGCAGGTTCATCAGCTCTTCGGACAGCTCCTGATGGCGGCTGGTGAGCTCGGTTTCGGTCATCTGGCGCAGATCCTTGACCTTCAATGCGGCTCCTTTACCTCTCCACGAAACGGGTCCGGATGGGCAGCTTGTGCCCGGCTAGGCGCATGGCCTCGAAGGCGACCTCGTAGGGTACGCCGTCGAGCTCGAACATGATGGTTCCGGGCTTTACCACGGCCACCCATCCCTCGGGCGCGCCCTTCCCCGACCCCATGCGGACCTCCTGGGGCTTCTTGGTGTAGGTCTTCTGAGGGAAGATGCGAATCCAGACCTTCCCGCCGCGCTTGACGTGGCGGGAGATGGAGATTCGGGCGGCCTCGATCTGGTTGCCGGTGATCCAGTGGGGCTCGAGGGCCATCAGCCCGTACTCCCCGAAGCTGATCTTGCACCCGCGGATCGCTTTTCCGCGCATCCGGCGCCGCTGGTGCTTGCGCCACTTGCTCCGCTTGGGGATAAGCATGGCTACTCCTTCTTCGCCCCCCCGCGGGGCCGGTCGGAGCCGCGGGCGTCATCCTTGTTATCCCGGGGGGGCCGGCGGCGCGGGCGCCGGGCGTCGTCGCGTTCGCCGTGCATCCCCGAGGGGGCGTTGACCGGCTCGCCGGACAGGGTGTCCGAGTCGGGGAGCCGCTCGCCCCGGAAAATCCAGACCTTGACCCCGATCTTTCCGGCGGTGGTCGCGGCCTCGGTGAAGCCGTAGTCAATGTCGGCGCGCAGGGTGTGGAGGGGGACCCGGCCGGCGATGTAGCGCTCGGTGCGGCTCATCTCGGCCCCGCCCAGGCGGCCCGAGCAGATTATTTTTATCCCCTCGGCGCCGCGCCGCAGTGCCGACTCCAGCACCTTCTTCATGGCCCGGCGGAAGCCGATGCGCTTCTCGAGCTGGGAAGCCACGTTCTCGGCCACCAACAGGGCGTTGATCTCGGGGTCGCGCACCTCGTCAATGAGGACCTTGACCGGCTTGCCGAGCTCGGCGGCGATGTCGTCCCGGAGCTTGTTCACCTCGGAGCCCTTGCGGCCGATGATTATCCCCGGGCGGCTGCAGCGGACTATCACCGTCACCAGGTTGGGCAGGCGCTCGAACTCGATGGAGGAGACCCCCGCGGCGAAGAGCTTCTGCTTGAGCTTGACGCGCATGATGATGTCCTCGTGGAGCTGCTTGCGGTACTCCCGCCCCCGGGCGAACCAGCGGGATTCCCAGGGCTTGGAGAACCCGAGCCTGAAACCGATGGGGTGAGTCTTCTGTCCCATGGAGGCGCTACTCCTCTTCCTCGGTGGCCGTTGGATCGGTCAGGTAGACGAAAACCCGGCTGGTCATCTTGCGAACGCGCCCGAACATGCCCTTGGCCTTGTAGCGGATGCGCTTGAGCGTCGGCCCCTGGTTGACCTGGACCTCGCCGACGATGAGGGCGTCGAGGTCGAGGACGCCGTCAAGGTCGTTGCTGGCGGCGTTGGCCAGGGCCGATTTCAGAATTTTCCCCAAGATCGGCGCGGCC
>MFAF01000107.1:3356-12304 GCA_001774505.1 Candidatus Coatesbacteria bacterium RBG_13_66_14
CGATGGCCTCGTTGACGTTGCGCCCGCGAACCACGTCGGCCACCCGACGCAGCTTGTAGGGCGAAATGTGGACGAACCTGATGCTCGCTTTCATCGCGTACTCCCCCGCGGGGTCCGGGGTCGGGCTCTTTTGCCGCTACTTGAGGGCGGTGGACCGGGCGGACTTGCCGCCGTGGGCACGGAAGGTTCGCGTCGGCGCGAACTCGCCCAGCTTGTGGCCCACCATCTCCTCGGTGATGTAGATCGGGACGTGCTTGTGTCCGTTGTGGACGGCGATGGTGTGCCGGATGAACTCGGGCGGGATGGTGGAGCGCCGCGCCCAGGTCCGGAGCACCTTGTGTTCGCCCGTCGCGTTGAGCTCGGCGATTTTCGCCAAAAGCTTCGGGTCCACGAACGGCCCTTTTTTGACGGATCTAGACAATCTTACTCCGCGTGTCCGTTGAACCTCTGAAGGAATCTTTTCAATCCGCGGACGGCCCGCCGTGCCGGGGCAAGGGGCTTAAGCCCCTTGTCTCCTGACCTGGCGGCGCGTCAGCACACCCATACCGGATGACCACGCCCCCCAGACCATATCCGACCGCCCCAAAACTCAATGCCATTCGGAGCGCCCGTCCGCCGAAACCATCGGCCCCCTCGTCGGCCCCTAGAGCTTGACCCGGTCCTTGGCGCGTACGGCGCGGTCCCCGTCCATGCTTGAAACACGCCCCATCGGCCCCCTCGTCGGTCCCTAGAGCTTGACCTGGCCCTTGGCGCGTCCGCCGGCCTGCTTGCCGCGTCGGCGTCCCAGGACCATGTAGCGGTTGGACCCCTTGCGGGTGCGGAAGCCCTTGGTGGGCTTGCCCCAGGGGGAGACGGGGTGACGCCCGCCGCCGGTTTTTCCCTCGCCGCCGCCGTGGGGGTGATCCACGGGGTTCATGGCGGAGCCGCGGACCTTGGGGCGACGGCCGAGCCAGCGGCTGCGGCCGGCCTTGCCCAGGGAGACGCGGTTGTGCTCGGACACCGACACGGTCCCCACGGTGGCCCGGCAGTCGAGGCGGATGAGCCGGACTTCGCCGGAGGGGAGGCGGATGTGCGCCCAGTCGCCGTCCTTGGCCGCCAGCCGGGCCCAGGCGCCGGCGGAGCGGGCCAATTGGCCGCCCTTTCCGGGCTTGAGCTCCACGTTGTGGACCAGGTGGCCCAGCGGCATGAAGCGCAGCTTCATCGCGTTGCCGGGCTTGACCTCGACCTCTTCACCGGAGATGACGGTGTCGCCCACATTCAGGCCCTTGGGCTGGATGATGTAGCTCCACTCGCCGTCCAGGTACTTGAGGAGTGCCAGGTTGGCCGAGCGGTTGGGGTCGTAGTCAATTCGGGCCACGACGGCGGGGACGCCGTCCTTGATGCGCTTGAAATCCACGAGACGGATCTGGCGCTTGTGGCCGCCGCCGCGGCGGCGCATGGTGACGCGACCCCGATTGTTGCGGCCGCCCGAGGAGCTCTTGGCCTGCCGAAGCGATTTCGGCGAGCGCTCCTTGGAGAGGTCGGGGGTGACCAGCCGGGACGCGTGGCGGACACCTGCCGAGGTCGGCTTCATCTTCTTTACTGGCATTTTCGTCCTCCCGGGGCAGCACGGCTGCGGGGAGTGTATCGCATCAAATGACAAATACAGAGCAGTGTCTTCGTAGGGGAGGCCCGTAGGACGAGTCCTCTGCGGCCTCCCGCGGGTGGGGACAGAGCCCCGCCCCTACGGGGAATAAGCGTGATTGCTAATGAGAGCCCTCACCATTGCGTTCCGATTGGCACTTTGCATCGGTCTTGAGCTCTCTTGACTCCCCCAACTCGCCTCTCGACCGAACCCTATTAAACCTCTAACTCCCCCCGAACCGGCTGCGCAATCGGCCCGGCCGACCGGCCCTACGCGCTCTCGAAGAGGGCGATGTGCTGTCCCGGGGCCAGGGTGACCACGGCCTTCTTCCATTTGGGCGTGTAGCCCACCTTCATGCGGACCTTGCGCTTTTTGCCGCGGAAGCAGGCGGTGTTGACGTGGAGGACCTTGACCTTGAAGGCCTGCTCCACGGCTCGCTTTATCTCGATCTTGTTCGCGTCGGGGACGACGACGAAGGCGTAGCGGTTCTCCTTCTCGCGCTTGATGGCGGCCTTGTCGCCGATCACGGGGCGCAGGAGGATGTCGTAGGGTTCCCTCATCGGACCCACCCCTTGATGTTCTCGGCGAGCCGGAGGGCGGCGGCCTTGGTGAAGACGACCCCACCGTGCCACATCACCAGGTAGGCGTTGAGGTCGTCCACCCGGGCGGTGCGGCAGCCGGGGATGTTCCGGCTGGCCAGCCAGAGCCCGCGGTCGGCCTCGGCGGTGACGAAGAGCGGCTTGGAGGCGGCTTCGAGCTTGGCGAGAATGGACGCCACCTCGCGGGTCTTGTTCTCGGCGAGGGTGAGCTCGTCCACGACCTTCAGGCTGCCCAGGCGGTATCCGAGGGCCTCGATGAGCGCGCGGCGCTTCATCTTCGTGGGTGTGCGCTGGGTGTAATCGCGGGGCTGGGGTCCGAAGATGATGCCGCCGCCGACCCACAGGGGGCTCCGGCGGGAGCCGTGACGGGCGCGGCCGGTCCCCTTCTGGCGCCAGGGCTTGCGTCCGCCGCCGGTGACCATGCCGCGCGTCTTGGTGGCGGCGGTCCCGCGGCGCTGGTTCGCCATGTACGCCCGCACCACGTTGGAAATGGTGACGGTGACCTCGTCTAGCGCGTCCACGGGGAGCTCGAGCTCGCCCACCTTGGAGCCTTCGCGGTTGAGGACGTCAACGGTGACCATGGTATCCCCTTACTCGCCCTTCACGCCGGCGCGGCCGACGCGGACGACTATCCGGCCGCCCTTGGGTCCGGGTACGGCGCCCCGGACGTAGAGGAGGTTGTTCTCGGCGTCCACACGAACGACGTTCAGGTTGAGCACGGTGAAGCGCACGTTGCCGTAATGGCCCGGCAGCCGCTTGCCCTTCAGGACCCTTCCCGGGAAGGCGCAGGCGCCGATGGAGCCGGGCGCGCGGTGGAACTTGGCGCCGTGGGTGGCGGGCCCGCCGCTGAAGCCGTACCGCTTGATGACGCCGGCGAATCCGCGGCCCTTGGTCACCCCGCGCACGTCCACCGACCGGACGTCGGCGAAGGTCGTGACGTCCAGGACGTCGCCGATCTTGTGCTCGTCGCCCGGGTCGCAGGGCACCTCGGCCAGCCAGCGGGTCGGGGTGAGGCCGTTCTTGGCGAACTGCCCGGCGCGCGGCTTGGAGACCCTGGCCGGGGCGACCTCTCCGTATCCGACCTGCAGGGCTTCGTAGCCGTTCACGGCGGCGGTGCGAACTTTGGTGACGGTGCAGGGGCCGACCTCGAGGACGGTGACCGGGACCGCCAGGTCCTCGTCGAAGACTTGGGTCATACCCAGCTTTCGGCCCAGAAGCTCTCTAACCACGTGCCACCTCGCTTGCGCCCTAGAGTTTGATGTCCACGTCCACCCCGGCGGGGAGGTCGAGGCGCATCAGGGCGTCGGTGGTGTCGCCCGAGGGGTTCAGGATGTCCAGCATCCGCTTGTGGATGCGCATCTCGAACTGCTCGCGCGATTTCTTGTCGATGAAGGGCGAGCGGTTGACGGTAAAACGGTGGATGCGCGTCGGCAGAGGCACCGGTCCGACCACGACGGCCCCTGTGGAACGCACGGTCTCGACGATGCGCGCCACCGAGCGGTCCAGAAGCCGGTGATCGTACGCCCGCAGGCGGATGCGTATCTTGTCGCTCTTGGCCATAACCCTTCTTGAATCCTCCGGAGTCCGGGCCCCCGGATAGAGCGGCTAAACGGTTGACAGGCTCTCTCCAACCCTCCGTGGACCGGCTTTTTTACCACGACCGGCGAGCCCGAAACCGTTACTGCCTACCTTCCAAGCCCCCGAACGGGATGGCTTCCTCTCAACGGCCTCACGGTCTCCGGCCCTTCATTCATACAGGCGGTTCCCGAAACCGGCCTCTGTCCTACCAAGCACCTTCTCCGACAGCCCCCCGGCCAGCCCTTCTCTCTAACAGGCCCCCCGACCGGTCCCCTCTTACCAGCATCTCAGGCCAGCCCCCTCGTGCAAATCTACCGACCAGCCCCCCCGACCGGTCCCTCTCTCAAACATCCCCCGACCGGCCCCCGTGGGAACGCAACTGTGTCCAGCCGTTCCCCATTCTTACGGGCAATCCCGCCCCTCTCACCGGCCCCCTTACTTGAGGATGTCGGTGACGACGCCGGCGCCTACGGTGCGGCCGCCCTCGCGGATGGCGAAGCGCAGCTCCTTCTCCATGGCGATGGGGGTGATGAGCTCCACGGTCATCCTCACGGTGTCGCCGGGCATGACCATCTCGGCGTCCTGGAGCTCGGCGATGTTGCCGGTGACGTCGGTGGTGCGGAAGAAGAACTGCGGCCGGTATCCGGGGAAGAAGGGGGTGTGGCGGCCGCCCTCCTCCTTGGTCAGGATGTACACCTGGGAGGTGAACCTGGTGTGCGGGGTGATGGAGCCGGGAGCGGCCAGCACCATCCCGCGCTGGATGTCCTTGCGCTCGGTGCCGCGCAGGAGGCAGCCCACGTTGTCTCCGGCCTGGCCCTGGTCCAGGAGCTTGCGGAACATCTCGACGCCGGTGACGGTGGTGGAGTCTATTTTTTCCCGCATCCCGACGATGTCCACCTTGTCGCCGACCTTGACGATGCCGCGCTCGATGCGGCCGGTGCCGACGGTCCCGCGCCCGGTGATGGTGAAGACGTCCTCGACGGGCATCAGGAAGGGCCTGTCGGTGGCGCGCTCGGGCAGCGGGATGTAGTTGTCCAGGGCGTCGAGAAGCTCGAAGACGCACTTGATGTCGGGGTCGTCCTTTTCGCCGGTGCCCTTCTCCAGGGCCTTGAGGGCGGACCCTTTGATGAAGGGGATCTCGTCGCCGGGGAACTCGTACTGGTTCAGCAGGTCCCGGCACTCCATCTCGACCAGCTCCAGGAGCTCGGGGTCGTCGAGCATGTCGGTCTTGTTCAGGAAGACGATCATGTAGGGCACGCCGACCTGGCGGGCCAGAAGGATGTGCTCGCGGGTCTGGGGCATGGGACCGTCGGCGGCGGAGACGACGAGGATGGCCCCGTCCATCTGGGCGGCGCCGGTCACCATGTTCTTGACGTAGTCGGCGTGGCCCGGGCAGTCCACGTGGGCGTAGTGCCGCTTGTCGGACTGGTACTCCACGTGGGCGGTGTTGATGGTGATGCCGCGCTCGCGCTCCTCCGGGGCCTTGTCAATCTCGTCGAAGCTGACGTATGTGGCCAGGTTGTGGTGCGACAGGTTCAGCGTTATGGCCGCCGTGAGGGTCGTCTTGCCGTGATCCACGTGACCGATGGTGCCCACGTTGACGTGGGGCTTGGTGCGCTCGAATTTCTCCTTAGCCATCTTGGCCTCCTATTAAACGGCTGGAGTGCCAGTGTGACGTAAAGTCAAGTTTAAAGAGCTCCGGAATCCCGAACGGTCAAAGTCTTTGAGCCGCGCCGCGGGCGTGAACGGCCTTGTGCGCGGGGGCGGTGCAATATAACACATCTCGGCGCGGATTACCAGACCATTCGAGCGATTTTTTCCTCCGCCGGGGCGGGGCAGGGGGAACCTTCCGTACAGGGGGTTGAACCGAGCGAACCGAGCGAACCGAGCGAAGCGAGCTATGCCCCCGGCACACCGAGCTATGCCCCCGGCACACCGAGCTATGCCCCCGGCAAAACCCCTCGTGTTTTTTCCTGGTCGCGGGGCGGGGAGGGATGCGTTTGGCTGACCGATAAAAGACATCACAAGGCTTTCAATTTCAAGGGATTCGGTTACCACCACCGGGCGGGCGAATTCTCGGGCACCGCCGCGTAGCGCTCGAACTGCATGTGGTAATCCGCGCGGCCCTGGGTCAGCGAGCGCACCGCCGTCGAGTAGCCGAACATGGCCGAGAGCGGCACCAAGGCGTCCACCACCTGCAAGCCGGGCAGGACCCGGGTCTCGGTAATCTGCCCCCGGCGGACGGAGAGGTCCTTGAGCACGTTGCCCAGGAACTCCTCGGGGCAGGTGACCTCGAGGCTCATCACCGGCTCCAGGACGATGGGGCCGGCCTCGGCGCAGGCCAGGTGGAAGGCGCGGAAGGCGGCCGCGCGAAAAACCTCGGAGGAGGAGAGCTCCTCGTCGTACGCCGCGTCCACCAGGCGGCACCTCACGTCCACCATGGGATACCCGGCCACGACGCCCACCTGCATCCCCTGACGGCAGCCCTCAAGGACGGCCTCGTGGTAAGGCTTCGGCAGGCCCTCCACCCGCCCGGAGAAGGAGAAGCCCTCCCCGGAGCCCGCCGGCTCCACGGCGACGCTGATTTGCGCGTACTGCGCCTTCCCGGCGAGCTGGCGGTCCAGGGTGAACTCGCCCTCGCCGGAGCCGGAGACGGACTCCCGGTAAGCGATTTGGGGCTCACCCACCCGGCAGCGGACGCCGAACTCCCGCTGGAGCCGGTCCACGATGATCTCCAGGTGGAGCTCCCCCATGCCGGAGATGATGCGCTGGCCGGTCTCCGGGTCCTCGGTCACGGTGAAGGTGGGGTCGTCCTCGGCCAGGCTCTCCAGGGCGTCGGCGAGCTTCTTCTCGTCGGCGGTGGAGCCGGGCTCGATGGCCACCCGCATGACCGGCTCGGGGAACTCGATGGTCCCCAGGGCGATGGGGTGGTCGCGGTCGCAGAGGGTGTCGCCGGTGCGGCAGCCCTTGAGACCGACGGCGGCGCCGATCTCCCCGGGGCCCAGCTCCGCGATGTCGGTCTTCTTGTTGGCGTGCATCTCCAGGAGGCGCCCGACGCGGACCCCGCGCCCGGTGTGGCTGTTCAGGAGCGAGTCCTTGACCTTCAGCGTCCCCGAGTAGGTGCGGAAGAAGGTCAGCTTGCCGAAGAAGGTGTCGGAGGCCGTTTTGAACACGTAGGCCGTCAGGGGCGCTTTCGGGTCCGGCCTGCGCTCCTCCTCCCGCTCCGTCTTGGGGTTGATGCCCTTGACGGCGCCCCGGTCCAGGGGGCTGGGGAGGAAGTCCACCACGGCGTCGAGCACCGGCTGGACGCCCTTGTTTTTCAGGGCGCTCACCGCGAGGACGGGCTGGATTTCCCCGGCCAGGGTCCCGCGGCGCAGACCGGCGCGGATATCGTCGGGGGTGACCTCCCCGCCGTCGAGGTATTTCTGCATGAGGGCGTCGTCGTACTCGGCGGCGGCCTCCACCAGAAGCTCGCGGTAGGGAGCGGCCATCTCGGCCAGGAACCCGTCCAGCGGCTCCCGGGTGACCGTCAGCCCCAGGTCGTCGCCGAAGGTGACGAGCTCCATGGTCAGCAGGTCCACGACGCCGGCGAAGGCGTCCTCGGCGCCCACGGGCACGGTGACGGGGACCGGGTTCGCGCCGAGCTTTGCGACCAGGCTCTCCACGGCCCGATTGAAGTCGGCGCCCACGCGGTCCATCTTGTTGACGACGGCCAGCCGCGGGATGCCGTAGTGCGTCGCCTGGCGCCAGACGGTCTCGGATTGGGGCTGCACCCCGGCCACGGCGCAGAAGACGCCGACGGCTCCGTCCAGAACTCTCAAAGAACGCTCCACCTCGACGGTGAAGTCGACGTGGCCCGGTGTATCTATTATGTTGATGCGGTGAGCCCGCCAGGAACAGGTCGTGGCGGCGGAGGTGATGGTTATCCCCCGCTCCTTCTCCTGCTCCATCCAGTCCATCTCGGCGGTGCCCTCGTGGACCTCGCCGATTTTATGCGTCTTGCCGGAGTAGTACAGGACGCGCTCGGTGAGCGTCGTCTTTCCGGCGTCAATGTGGGCCGTGATGCCGACGTTTCGGATGAGGGCTATAGGGTCCACGGCTCGCGCGAAGGTATAACCCGCCCCGGGCGCCCCACGGGCGTCCGCCCCGGGGAGGTCCCCGAAAAAAGGGTCGTCTTGTGTCGTAAAAGACCGCGTCGCGGTCCGCTCGGTGGCCGTTTTTTTAAACGGCCGTCGGGGCTTTATCGCCCCCCCAGGACCCCTTCTCGGTCGCGGCGGGAACCTGGCGGTTCGTCCGCGGCCCTAACGGGGTTTTTCAGCCAGTTCAAGCGGGGCGTCAAATTTGCGATGGGGAATACGCTCCCCTCGCTTTACTTGGCCCCCTTGACTGGCCCTCCTGGTCCGAGGAGGGGTCGGTGCGTATCCCGTCGCGGGGAGGGGACGGCACCGAATCCCCTGGTGGTTCCCCCGAGGGGGAAGATTCAGAAACGGAAGTGGGCGAAGGCCTTGTTGGCGTCGGCCATGCGATGGGTGTCCTCGCGTCTCTTGACGGAGGCGCCCACCCCGTTGTGCGCGTCAATGAGCTCCAGGGCGAGTTTTTCGACCATGGAGTGTTCGTGCCGTTTGCGGGCGAAGGAGATTATCCAGCGGATGCCCAGGGCGACTTTGCGCTCGGGGGCGACCTCGACGGGGACCTGATAGGTGGCGCCGCCGACCCGGCGGCTCTTGACCTCGAGGTTGGGCTTGACGTTGCGCAGGGCGTCCTGGAAGACCTTGATGCCCTCGGTGCCGGTTTTCTTCTCGATCATCTCCAGGGCGGAGTAGAAGATGTTCTCGGCGACGGACTTTTTGCCCTGGTGCATGAGGCAGTCAATGAAGCGTGTGACGAGGGGCGATCCGTGGACGGGATCTGGCGCGAGGTCGCGGTGCTGGACTTTTGCTCTGCGGGGCATGGGTTATTTCTCCCTCTTGGTGCCGTACTTCGAGCGCTGCTGTTGACGTCCGGAGACGCCGATGGAGTCGAGCGTCCCGCGGATGATGTGGTAGCGGACGCCGGGGAGGTCCTTCACGCGGCCGCCGCGCACCAGCACGATGGAGTGTTCCTGGAGGTTGTGCCCCTCGCCGGGGATGTAGCTGGTGACCTCGATG
>MFAF01000108.1:0-3114 GCA_001774505.1 Candidatus Coatesbacteria bacterium RBG_13_66_14
AGCCCGGCGAGCGCCTCGGCCAGAATCGCCAGCCCCGGGTAGCCCACCCCGTCGTCGTTGGTAAGAAGAATCCGTTTCACTTCAGACGACCGCCTGCTTGGCCACGACCAGCCACACCCCGGCGATGATGAGCACGAATCCCGCGACCTGCCACCAGGTGATGGTTTCTTTCAGCATCAGGGCGCTCACCAGGATGACGATGGCGAAGCCCACGGAGGTGAAAACGGGATAGGCCACTGAAAGGTTCATCTTCGACAGGACGTAGGTGTAGAAGACCAGGGCGGCGGCGAAGCTCGCCAGGCCGCCCCACAGCCAGCCGCTCCCGAGCATCCCCTTGACGTAGGACCCGAGACCGAGGGTGTCCAGGGTGCCGATGCCGCGCATCGCCACCTTCATTAAAATATTGGCCCCGGCGTTGAAGACGATGCCCAGGGCGAGCGCCAGGTAGGTCATGGTCACCTCACGGGGGTTGTTTTCACCTCCGGAAGATTGTACCTCATCCGGCGCCCGAATGGGGTCCGGCGGCGCCCGCGTTCGCCTGCACCCCCCGGGCGCTTGACTTGGCCCCGTCCCGACACTATAATGCCCCTCTCGGAGCCGAAGTGGCGGAATTGGCAGACGCGCTAGATTCAGGGTCTAGTGGGGTTCGCCTCATGGGGGTTCGAGTCCCCCCTTCGGCACCACCGGCTAGCAGCCGGGGGCGGTTCCGCGGGGTGAGTCTTCATCTTTCGAGGGATTTCCGCCGCGAGCGGGCGGTTTTTTTTTCGATAAATCCGGCACCACCGGCTAGCAGCCGGGGGCGGTTCCGCGGGTTGAGTCTTCATCTTTCGAGGGATTATCGCCGCGAGCGGGCGGTTTTTTTTCGATAAATCCGGCACCACCGGCTAGCAGCCGGGGGCGGTTCCGCGGGGTGAGTCTTCTTCTTTCGAGGGGTTATCGCCGCGAGCGGGCGGTTTTTATTTGAACAGGGATTGCAATTTGCGATGACGTAGGGGCCGACCGACGGCGCGCCGTTCAGGTCGGCCCGTTTGTTATAAAGGTAGCCCTTACCCCTAGCCCGTCGGCGCGCCGCTCCCACGGGGAGAGGGGAGTCATCCCCCGCAGGGGTGGCAATGTCCGCCGTTTGACGGTATACTTACCCAAACGGGGACACGCCCCGCATCTGAAACCCTGAATCGAAGTAACGCCCTTGGCGAAAGGCCGGAGGGTTGGATGGCCGTATCTTACAAGCGGATTTTGACGATTTTCGTGGTGCTGGCGGCGTTCTCCCCGTCTGTGGCGGACTCCCTCGAACGGGTCCAGGAGCTCGTCTACCAGGCCAGCGAAAAGCTGGACGCCATCGAGTCGGCCCTGGCCACCGCCGCCGAGGAACGCGCCGCCGGGAACCATGACCAGGCCCTGAACGCCCTCAAGCTCATCGAGCGAGACGTGCGGGCCATCCAGAACGGCGAGCAGCGCGTCCGGGAGGCCATTCAGGACGCCAGGGACAACCCCCCCGTCTTCCCCGTGCCCGAGGAGGGCGAGGACGACCCGAAAATCAAGTACGAGGAGGACCTGTACCGCCTCGGCGAAATCGCCGGCTGGCAGGTGACCACCGCCCAAATCAAGCTGGCCGAGTGCCACTTCTACTCGGCCATGAACTACCTGGGCCTCATGCACCAGCTCTTCGCCGGTGACGCTCTGCCCGAGAACCCGAGCGTGGAGGACGAGGTGGCGCTGGTTCAGGAGAAGCTGAACCGCCTGCGCACCAGCGCCGGCAACGGCGAACAGGCCAAGATTCTGGCCAAGCAGGCCGAGGAGGCGCTGTCCACGGCCCGCACCCTCCTGCCCCCCGACGGGGACCCCGTCCTCGAGGCCAACCTGGATAACCTCCAGCCCCAGGTGGTGGACCTCCAGTCGCTCATAGACAAGGAGATCGCCAACACCATCAACAATCAGGCGCTGGCCCAGGTGGAGCTCGGGCTGGTCCTGTTGAAGGACCGCCGCTACTCCCAGGCGCTGCGCGAGATACAGAAGGCGGAAACCTACGTCCCCGGCTACGAGCTCGTCCCCCGCGCCACCGCCGAGGTGAACTACGTCCAGGGCATCGAGTACCTGGAGGGCTCCCAGGACAAGCGCGCCGAGGGCGCGTTCCTCGAGGCGCTCAAGTTCGACGGCCGCCACTACGGCGCCAATCTGGAGCTGGGGAAGCTCAAGCTGAAAACCGGCGACCCCGCCGCCGCGGTCGAGTACCTGACCCAGGCCGCACAGATAAAGCCCGACCTGGGGGCGGGGCACTTCTTCCTGGCCCGGGCCTTGGTCGCCCAGGGGAAGCAGCGGGACGCCCTCGCTTCCTTCGAGCGGGCGGCCGAACTGGGGTACGGAGTGGACGCCTTCCGGGAGTGGGGGTTCGCCTGGGAGGCGCTGGGCGACCTGGGGGAGGCCATAGACGTATACGAGGACGGCATCCGCCACGGCGGCGACTCCGACATGGTGCTGACCGCGCACCTGGCCTACCTCTACGCCCTCGAGGACGAGGACGATTCCACGGCGGTCCGGCTGGCGCAGGGGGCCATTGACGGCGGCGGGCCCCTCGAGTTCGCCTGGCCCGCCCTGGTGTTGGCCAACTTCAATTCCGACCGGTACTCCGTGGCCGTCGAGAAGGCGGACGAGGCGCTGGCCGCCCTGCCCTCGGGGTTCTCCGGCGCCCGGGCCGTAATTTATTACGCCAAGGCGGCGTCGGAGTACGAGATGGAAAATTTCTCCGCCGCCCTCGCGACCCTCGACGCCTCGCCCCCGGACGTCCCGGAGGCCCTGCGCAAGGATTTCGACAAGCTCCGGAGCAACATCGTGGACGCGCTCACCCGGGGCGTGGACCGGGAAAAGCGCACCCTGGAGGCCGAGCGCGAAAAGCTCCAGGACCAGCGCAAGGTCCTGGAGAAGGAGCTGTCCAAGCCCGAGGCCGACACCGCCTCCGTCCAGGAGAAGATTGCGGAGGTGGACGCCAGGCTGGCCGAGATCGAGGCCCGGCTGGCGGAGCTCGAGTCCGAGCGCGGTACCCTGCTGGAGCGCGGCGAGTGATGTTCAAGTGGATCCCGCTCTTCGGCGGAGAGGTCCTGATGCGGACCCTCTTCG
>MFAF01000108.1:3147-3307 GCA_001774505.1 Candidatus Coatesbacteria bacterium RBG_13_66_14
TTCTTTACGGGAAATTTTCCGGCGGGACGTGGCGACGGGCGACGGCCGATTACCTCCGGGCGCTGGTGATAGGTCTGGCGGCGGCGCGGGCGGTCGAGTACATAGTCTTTCTCCCCAGTTACCTGGAGCTGGGCCATCTGGTCCGGTCGTGGACCTACCT
>MFAF01000108.1:3350-5377 GCA_001774505.1 Candidatus Coatesbacteria bacterium RBG_13_66_14
TGCTCGCGTTCGGCCCCGCGGCCGCCTTCGATCCGGGGATTGCCGCCGCCTACACCATCCACCCGGTCCAGGCCTACTTCGCCCTGGGGTGTTTTTTCATCGGCCTGGGGGGCGTTTTTCTGAAAAAACGCCTGGCGCCCCGGGTCTTCAGCGCGGTCCTGGTGGCCGCCCTGGCTCTACTCTGGCTCGGCCTCGGATTCCTGCGGGCGGACGACCCGGTTTTAATTTTGGGCTTGTGCGCGCCCCAGATCATGGCCCTGGGGGGGCTCGTCTGGAGCGCGGCGGTCCTGGTCACCGACAAGGGGCGCGGTCGCTGAGGCGGTCCTCCGGGTCTAGGCATTCATCCGTGGGCCGGGGCGGGGAACGCGAAAACGGCGGGGACTGAAGTCCCCGCCCTACATTTAGCTGCAATAACGCATGGGCCAGGGTGAGGGCCGGGGCGACCCCCCTCTCCCTGTGGGAGGAGCGTTCGCTCACGGGGATGGGGGTGAGGGCTTCCTTAAAAAACGGGCGGGGACGGAGCCCCGCCCCTACGTCATCGCGGCGGGTGATTGATTTATAAAAAATAACCCGTGGCGCCCACGGGTTTTTTTTGTTAACCTATACTCCCGTAGATTAACCAAACCGGCGCGAAAAAACCGGTTCTATAAGCACCCAGCGGGACGGGGGAACGGACGATGGAAGGACTGTTCGATTTCGAGAGCATCAGCGCCAAGACCGACGACACCGAGGACGTGGACTTCTTCCCCGAGAAGTACCGCATCGGGCGCACGAAGTACATCGTCATCACCGGCGGGGTGATGTCCGGGGTGGGGAAGGGGGTCTTCTCCGCGTCGCTGGGGCACCTTCTAAAACATTACGGCTTCTCCGTGAGCCAGATAAAGATTGACGGCTACCTCAACTTCGACGCCGGGACGCTGAACCCCTACCGGCACGGCGAGGTCTTCGTCCTGGACGACGGCACCGAGTGCGACATGGACCTCGGCACCTACGAGCGCTTCCTCGGCTACGACCTCTGCGCCGACAACTACCTGACCTCGGGCAAGCTCTACACGACGGTGCTGGAGAAGGAGCGCAAGGGGGACTACCTGGGGCGCGACGTGCTGGTCATCCCCCACGTCACCGGGGAGATCAAGCACTTCATCCGCACGCTGGCGAGCTCGCGACCCTACGACATCGTGCTCATCGAAATCGGCGGCACCATCGGCGACATCGAGAACCTGCACTTCGTGGAGGCGGCGCGGGAACTCTTCGTGGCCGAGGGGCGCGACAACGTCATGTTCGCCCACGTCACCATGCTCCCCTACAACGAGGCCTCGGGGGAGCAGAAGTCCAAGCCGACCCAGCACTCGGTGAAAAAGCTCCTCGAGACCGGCATCCAGCCCGACATCGTCGTGGGCCGCAGCCCCAAGGGCGTCGCGCCGAAGGTGCGGCAGAAGATCGCCCTCTTCTGCAACGTGGCCCAGGAGAACGTCATCAGCTCGCCGGACCTCCCCAGCATCTACACCCTGCCCTACGTGCTGGACCTCCAGCGGCTGGCCTCGCTGGTGACGGCGCGGCTCAAGCTCTCCATGCCGATTCCGACCAACGGCAAGACCGAGCCGCCGCTCCACTCCTACGTGGAGCACGTGCAGGCCGAGGGACTCCCCGTGGTAAAGATCGCCCTCACCGGTAAGTACGCCACGCTCAAGGACTCCTACATCAGCATCGTCAACGCCCTGGAGCACTCCGGGGTGGCGCTGGGGGTCCGGGTGGAGCCGGTCTGGGTGGACACCACCGAGATAGCGCGCCCCGAGGACGTCCAGCGGCTTCTGCCCCCCGACACGGCCGGGATAATCGTCCCCGGTGGCTTCGGCGCCCGGGGGGTGGAGGGGAAAATCCAGGTCATCCGGTACGCCCGGGAGCGGGGGTTGCCCTTTTTGGGCATCTGCTACGGCTTCCACTTCGCCGTGGTGGAGTTCGCGCGCCACGTCTGCGGCCTCGAGGACGCCCAGACCACCGAGGTCAACAGCCGCACGCCCCACCCC
>MFAF01000108.1:5428-7907 GCA_001774505.1 Candidatus Coatesbacteria bacterium RBG_13_66_14
ATGCGCCTGGGGGGCCACAAGGTGCGCCTGGACCCGAAGAGCGCGGTGGCAGGGCTCTACGGCCGCACCGAGGTCACCGAGCGGTTCCGCCACCGTTTCGAGTTCAACGACGAGTACCGTGAAATTTTCGAGAAACGAGGGATGCGCTTCGTGGGCACCACCCCCGACGGCGCCATCATGCAGGTGCTTGAGCTGCCCGGCCACCCCTACTTCGTGGCCAGCCAGTTCCACCCCGAGTACACCAGCCGTCCGCTCGCCCCGAACCCCCTCTTCCACGGCCTGGTTCGGGCCGCCGCCCTAAAAAAGGAGCCGGTGACCGCATGAATCCCGTGATAGATGCCATCCTGGCCAGACGCAGTTGCCGCGACTTCACCGCCGAGGCGCTTCCGCCCGACCACGTCGAGCTCCTGAAAGAGGCCCTGCGCTGGGCCCCGTCGGCGGGCAACCGCCAGCCCTGGCGCTTCGTCCTGGTGTGGGATCGGGGGACGCGGGTTCGCCTCGGCGAGGCGGCCTACGGGCAGATGTTCATCGCCGAGGCCCCGCTCGTCGTCGTCGCGGTGGCGCTGCCGGAGGTGTCGGCCGGGCGCTACGGCGACCGCGGACGGGCGCTCTACTGCCTGCAGGACACCGCCGCCGCGGTGCAGAACCTCCTCCTGGCCGCCCATTCCCTGGGCTACGGCTCGTGCTGGGTGGGCGCCTTCGACGAGGGCGGGGTGCGGCGCGTGCTGGGCCTGGGGGCCGACGAGCGCCCGGTGGCCCTGGTGCCCGTGGGGAAAGGGACCTGCACCGAGGAGAGGGCCGACCGGGTCGCGCCGAAAAAGATTTTTCACGAGCTGCCCTAGGGGGGCGCGTTGGCCGAGAAAGTTCCCCAGAAAACCGACCCCCGCCGCTGGGAGACGCCGCTCTTTTTCTCTCAGGCCTTCTTTCTCACCACCACCGACCACGCCGGCAACCCGCACCTGGAGCCGGTGACCCGCCTCTTCCCCCTCGCCGATGAACCGCCTCTGTTGGGCCTGGTCCTTTCCGAGGGCACCCTCGCGCACCGGCACCTCGCCAAGACCCGGGAGTTCGTGGTCAACCTGGCGCCGACGGGGCTGGCCCTCGCCTTCTGGCGATCCGGGGAGCCGGCATATACCGGTCTGGACCGCATCGGGCGTCTGGGCCTCACCCTTGAGCCGTCGCGGAAGGTCGCCCCGCCGCGTGTCGCCGAGTGCCCGGCCAACCTCGAGTGCCGCGTCACGGAGAAAAAACCCCTCCCTGGCGCAACGCTCTACGTCGCCGAAATCGTGGCGGTGGAGCTGGACCGGGGGATTTCCTGGGGGACGCCCCGGGAGCGGTTCAAGGCGCTCGCGCCGCTGCTGTGGCTTCGGGAGGACGGCGAGTATTACTGCGAGCCGAAATTGCCCCACCGAGCCCGGTAGCGCCGGTGGGTGGGGAGATGGGGGTCGCGCCCCCCTCTCCCCATGGGAAGGGCAGTCGCCCACGGGGCCGGGGTTGAGGGCTACCTTTAAACGGACTCCCTCTCCCTTTCGGGAAACGGTCGGGGTTGGGAACATAGAAATACGCGGCGGCCCGCAGAGGGGCCGCCCTACGTCAGCGCAATCGCGGGTGAGGGTTGAGACGCGGTGGCCCGTGGAAGGGCCGCCCTACATTTAGGCATATGCGGTTGATTAATGAATGGGCGGTTTTTTTTGCACCCGCCCCGACGTGCCTGATGTGATTCCTGCCATGCGCGTAGGGGCCGACCGACGGCGCGCCGTCGGTCGGCCCCTACATCATCGCAATTGCGGGAAGATAGGGGTTGAAGTCAGGGACCTGGCGGCGGGGGCGGCCTCCCGGTCAGCACGGCGTAAGGCGGGGCGAAATACCAGGCGTCGCGCCACTCGGCCGGGTCCATCCGCGCCAGGCCCGCGAGGTCGTCGCGCCGATGCAGGACGGTCACCGTGGCCGTCCGGGGCAGGACGAGGTGATACCGCTCCCAAAACGCGCCGCGCCGGGTCAGGTCCAGCTCGCTCACCAGCTCGGGCGTCCCGCCGGCGAGGAAGAGGTCGGGGAAGGGCTGGAGAGTTATCCACTCCGGAGCGCGCTCCAGGACGTAATCCGAGTCGTAGCACTCGTGCCCCGGCTTCCCCAGGCCGGGGATTTTCACCCCCTCCCGGGCGATGTGGGCGTCGGAGAGCCCAAGCATGTCCACGGTCTCCAGGCCGGTGAAGTAGGGGATCACGCCGGCGATGGTCACCGCCACGGTGTCATCGGGGCCGGTGTTTTCACCGAGCCAGCGGGCGGTGGCGTGGAGCCGCTCGGAGTAGTACCGCAGGTCGCCGAAGGTCAGCGCCGGCTCGCTCCAGAAAGTCGAGAGGGCCCAGCTTCCGGCGAGGAAGATTGTCAACACGGCCGGGACGGTAAGTATTTTCCGGGGCAGTTTTTCGAGGAGTCGCCCCGCGCCCAGGGCCGCGGCGGTGAAGGCCAGCGGCAGGGT
>MFAF01000108.1:7941-8089 GCA_001774505.1 Candidatus Coatesbacteria bacterium RBG_13_66_14
CCGATGACCGCGAAGAAGAGCCAGTAGGCCGCCGTGCCGGTTAAAAGAGGCCAGAGCCGGCGCCGATGCTTTTTCCAATCCACGGCCGCCAGGCAGGCGAGCGGCGGCGCGGTGAATAAGATAAACCGGCCCAGGTCGCCCAGGCCGC
>MFAF01000109.1:0-7007 GCA_001774505.1 Candidatus Coatesbacteria bacterium RBG_13_66_14
CCCCGGAGCATCCGCTGGTGCGGCGCCTGGTCGAGGGGACGGAGCGTGAGGCCGAGGTCGGCGCCTTCGTGGACCGGGTGCTCGCCCAGGACCGCTTCCTGCGCGCCGCCGACGAGACGGAGAAGGAGGGCGTCTTCACCGGGCGCCACGCGGTCAACCCCGTCAACGGCAGGCCGGTGCCCGTCTGGGTGGCCAACTATGTCCTTTTGGAGTACGGCACCGGCATCGTCATGGCCGTGCCGGCCCACGACACGCGCGACTTCGCCTTCGCCCGAAAATACGGCCTGGACATCATCCCCGTCGTCATGCCCCCCGGGGAGACCCTGACGGCGGACACGATGGCGGACGCCTACGTCGAGCCGGGGGTTTTAGCCAATTCCGGACCCTTCGACGGGGATAGATCCGCCGAGGCGATGGACGGCATCGCCGACATGATGGAGGCCGGGGGGTACGGCCGCCGGCGGGTGAACTACCGCCTGCGCGACTGGTGCATCTCGCGCCAGCGCTACTGGGGCACGCCGATTCCCCTCATCCACTGCGAGAAATGCGGCGTCGTGCCCGTGCCCTACGACGACCTGCCGGTGCTCCTGCCCCGTATCGAGAACTTCCGCCCCAAGGGCCACCCGCCGCTGGCCGAGGCGGTGGACTGGGTTTTGGTAAAGTGCCCCAAGTGCGGCGGCGAGGCGCGGCGCGAGGTCGAGACCCTGGACACCTTCGTGGACAGCTCCTGGTACTTCCTGCGCTACGCCAGCAAACCGGCGGACAGGCCCTTCGAAAAAGAAACCGTGGACCGCTGGCTGCCCGTGGACACCTACATCGGCGGCATCACGCACGCCATCATGCACCTGATGTACGCCCGCTTCTTCACCAAAGCGCTGCGCGACGCGGGGATGCTCTCCTTCTCCGAGCCGTTCACCCGCCTGTTCACCCAGGGCATGGTGACCCTGGGCGGCAAGGTCATGAGCAAGAGCCGGGGCAACACGGTGGGCATCGAGGACATCGCCGGGCGCTACGGCGCCGACACCGGGCGGATGTTCACCCTGTTCGCCACGCCGCCCGACAAGGAGATGGAGTGGAGCGAGGAGGGGGTCGAGGGGGTCTACCGCTTCCTGGGCCGCGTCTGGCGGTTGTTCGACGGCCGCTGGCGGCTAGTAGACTTCGTGTACGATCCCGCGTCGCTCTCCGGGGCGCTCAGGGCGTTATACCGCAAACGGCACTCCACGGTGAAGAAGTTCACCGAGGACATCGAGCGCATCCACTTCAACACGGCCATCGCGGCCGCCATGGAGCTGGTAAACGACATCTACGCCCTGGAGACCGGGGGGAGTATCCCCGACGGGGCGCACCCGGTCGTCGCCGCCTGCCTGCGCGACCTGGTGGACGTCCTGGCGCCCATCGCCCCCTTCATCTGCGAGGAGCTGAACGCGCGCTTCGGCGGGAAGGAATCGGTTCACGACCGTCCATGGCCGACGTGGGACGAGGCGGCCCTGGAGGTCGAGACGGTGACCCTGGCGGTGCAGATAAACGGAAAAATCCGCGACCAGGTGGAGGTGCCGGTGGACTTGAGCGAGGAGGCCGTCCGCGAGGCCGTCCTGGCCAGCGAGCGGGTCCGGGTCTACACCGACGGAAAAAACCTGAAAAAGTTCATCGTCGTGCCGGGACGGCTGGTGTCCATCGTGGTCCAGTGAGCCGAGGGCACGGTTCCTGGCGGTGGCACACAAACCTCCTTGTTGACTTGTGAGTTACGACTTCCCTCAGAGGGAGAGGCCGATGAACGAAGGGGAGAGGCGCTTCTCGTGGGGACGGACGGTCCTGGTCGTCGCCGTCTTTCTGGCGACCTGGGGGCTGTTGCAGTGGCTGGGACGGGCTCTGGGGGGGCGGGCCGACGCCCTGAACCTGGTCCTGTTCATGGTGCTCTACGTCGCCGGGGCGGGGATTTTACTTCCGCTGGTGGTTGGCGGAAGGACGGGTCTGCGGTTAAACGAGCCCCAGCGGGGCTGGAGGCCGTGGGTGGGGGCGCTGCTCGCGGTAATCGCCCTGGCGGTGGGGCTGTTGGGCTCCGGGGCTCTGGAAGTGTTAAGCGGAAAATTCCCGGGTTGGATGATTTTCCTGAAATACATACTGCTGTTCCTGCCGATGAGCCTGGCCGTCAGTCTGGTTTTTTTCTGGCTCGTTCCGCAGGCGCTTATAAAAAAGTTCGGTTCAGGACCGTGGAGCACCCTGGCCGCCGTCGCCGCAGGCGGCGTGGTCAGTTTCCTCGGCTTCTGGGTGGACGGCCTGTTCGGCGACCCGGGTACGGCGCTAACCCTGGGTCTTTTAGGATTATTTTTCACAGCCGCCGTGATTCTTACAGGCTCGTTCTGGAAAATTTACCCGGCCTTCGCCGTGTTGATGCTGGCCAACACCCTGGTCGAGGGGAAATACCACGGTGAGAGCTGGTGGGCGCTTGCGATCGGTTTCACGGTGGCGCTGACAGCCTTGATAATCGGCGTGCGCGTCGGTCGGGCGGGAGAAGGTCCCACCGATTGTTCGAAGAGCTGAAGGAGATTTAATGAAGGTTCTGATCGGTTACGCCACGGGTTACGGTTCGACAAAATCGTACGCCGAAGTGATTGCCGAGGAGCTGACTCTGGCCGGGCACGGGACCGACACCCTTCCTGCCAGGGAGCTCAGAGACCTCGCGTCCTACGATTTCGTCGTCATCGGCGGGAGCGTCCGGGTGGGGCGATGGCTCGGTCCGGCCGTGAAGCTGGCAAAGTGGGTGGTGAAGGCGGGAAAAAGGCACGCCGTCTTCTTCTGCTGCCTCTCGGCCCGGAAAGAGGAGGGGAGGAAGCAGGTTTTCGGTGAATATCTGGCGAAGGTCAAGGAAAAGGTTCCCGGCCTGGCTCCCCTCGACGTCGGCGCCTTCCCCGGGATGGCCAACTACGAGGAGTACCGCTTCCCGGTGAAGGGGATCATGACCGGGATAGCCAAAAAGGAGGGGGTTGATTTCTCGGTGAACCAGGATTACCGAGATCTGGAGGCGGCTCGGGAATGGGCCCGGGAGCTGGCCCGGCGGCTGGGGTAGACCCTAAAAACCGTTCCCACCGGAAACCATGAATGCTGCGTTTCCTCGACCGACCAGCGGGGCGGTAAAATGTCCGTGGTAACTTCTTGAACTGGAATTGCGGATAAACTACAAGGGGCTGAAGCCCCTTGCTTTTTACCGATGTAGTGGAATAACGTCACTCCAGCCGCGCTTAGGACATCCGGCAGGTCGCTTTTAAAAACTTCAGGAATCGGCCTTGCGCCCGCCACCATTGCGGCAGTGCGAGCAGTAGCCGATTATTTCCAGGGAGTGGGAGACGTTCTCGAAGTCGTTCTCCCTGCATATCCTGTCCTGCAGCTTTTCCATGTCGGCGCTGCGGATCTCGATGACCCGCCCGCAGGAGCGACAGATGAGGTGGTCGTGATGCTCGGCGCCGATTTCGTAGTGCCGGTGTCCCTCGCCGAGGCTGGAGCATGTAAGGAGGCCGGTTTCAACCAGGAGGTCCAGGGTGCGGTAGACGGTGGCGCGGCTGACGTA
This sequence comes from Candidatus Coatesbacteria bacterium RBG_13_66_14, assembly GCA_001774505.1. GTDB lineage: Bacteria > RBG-13-66-14 > RBG-13-66-14 > RBG-13-66-14 > RBG-13-66-14 > RBG-13-66-14. The sequence continues at coordinate 3,566 of MFAF01000109.1, forward strand.
AAGCGGCCCCTCGGTAAGCTCCTGGGCAATCTCTTCGGCGCTCGGATGACCACGATGCTCCCAGATGGCCCTGAGAATGGCGAGCCTTTCGACCGTGCAGCGGAGGCCGCGCAGGGAGAGGTATTTCCTCAAGGTGCGCTCGGCCTCTTCGTAGGTGGGGATGGCCATGGCGGACCTCCCAAATGAGAATGTATCTCACCCACATTCTAGCGGCTTATTGCGATTTAGTCAAGCCGGTGAGGGATTTTATTATAATAACGGTCGGCTTAGAGTGGGAATGGAACCGAGGGAGGTCGGATGCAGGTGAAGACGGCAATCTCGACTGTTGTGCCCTTCCAAGGGTGGAGGGCGATTCTGGCTAACATGGGGCTGTTGGCCTCGGCGCTCGTGCTTCCGGCGATGACCCATGTTCTCGATGCGCCGGTCAGGTGGCTCCTGCCCATGCATTGGCCCGTGATTCTGGCCGGATTGGTCTACGGCTGGCGCGGCGGCCTGGCGGTTGGGGCGCTGGCCCCGCTCGTGAGCTTTACACTTTCCGGATTGCCGTCGCCGATCATCCTGCCGGTCATGGTGGCCGAACTGGCAACATACGGTTTCCTGGCCGGGCTCCTTCGCGAAAGGTTCTCGTTGAACGGTCACCTCGCAGCCGGACTGGCCATCATCGCCGGCAGGCTTTCTTACATGGGGCTCGCCGCTTTGATGGTTCCGTATTCGGGAGGTTACTGGGATTACATGGCCGCGGCGCTCCTCCCCGGAGTCGCCGCTGGCGCGACGATGATACTGCTCCTACCGCCCTTGGCCCACCGGTGGGTGGACCGCGCCGTCACATGACCCTCTGAATCGCCGAGGAGATGTGCCGGTCCGTTCTGTCTTTCTGCGCCAGCATCTCCCCGCAGAGCTTCACTATGTCCATCTCCAGCCCCTGGGCCAGCCGCAGGATGTTCACCAGGGTGATGTTGCGCTCGCCCCGCTCGATGCTGCCGATGTAGGTCCGGTGCAGGCCGGCCCTCTTGGCCAACTGCTCCTGGGAAAGGCCGAGCCTCTGACGGTGACGGCGGACGGTCACGCCCAATGCCAGTTTATGGTTCATCGGTTCTCCTCGGTTTTTTATATCCGCATACCGGGGGTCAATGTCATGACAGTATTAAAGTTACCGATGGCTGCTGACATAAACTGTCATCCGTGTCAGAGTTTTTACGTCGCCTTGCCCCGGGCGGGTGGCTCTGGTAAAATTGCTCCAATTCGTTATCCGCGGGGTTCAAGGCGATGCTGGCAAAGGTCTTCTCGGCGGCGGTGCGCGGGGTAGAGGGCTACCTGGTGGAGGTGGAGGCCGACGTATCGCCGGGCATGCCCACCTTTTTCACCGTGGGGCTGCCCGACGTGGCGGTGAAGGAATCCAAGGACCGCGTCCGGGCGGCGGTGCGCAATTCCGGCTACGATTTCGCCCCGGGCTCCTACACCGTCAACCTCGCCCCCGCCGACACGAAGAAGGAAGGCCCGTCCTTCGACCTGCCCATCGCCCTGGCCGTCCTTATCGCCACGCGGCAGATGGTGGCCGTCCGGCGCGATAAAATCGCCGTGGTCGGCGAGCTTTCCCTGGACGGCGCCCTGCGCGGGGTGCACGGCATCCTGCCCATCGCGGTGGCGCTGCGGGACGAGGGATTCAAGGCGTTCGTCGTGCCTAAGGAGAACGCGAAGGAGGCCGCCCTGGTGGACGGCCTCGATATTTTTGCCCTGGAAACACTGGCCCAGGCGGCGGAGCTCCTCGAGGGCCGTCTGACCCCCGAGCCCTTCAAGGTGGACCTCCAGGAGGAGTTCACCCAGGCCGCCCACTACGCCCTGGACCTGGTGGACGTGAAGGGGCAGGAGCACGCCAAGCGAGCCCTGGAGGTGGCCGCGGCCGGAGGGCATAATTTACTGATGATGGGACCCCCCGGCGCCGGGAAGACCATGCTGGCCCGCAGGCTGCCCACAATCCTCCCGAGGCTCTCCCTGGACGAGGCGCTGGAGACGACCAAGGTCCACTCCGTGGCGGGGATGCTGCCGCCGAACCAGGCGCTGGTCGCCACGCGTCCCTTCCGCTCGCCCCACCACACCATCTCGTCGGCGGGGCTCATAGGCGGGGGGAGCTACCCCCGTCCCGGCGAGGTGTCCCTGGCCCACCACGGAGTCCTCTTCCTCGACGAGCTGCCCGAGTTCGAGCGCCACGTCCTCGAGGTGCTGCGCCAGCCCCTGGAGGACCGCCGGGTGACCATCGCCCGGGCCCAGATCAGCCTCACCTTTCCCGCCAGCTTCACCCTGGTCGCCTCGATGAACCCCTGTGCCTGCGGCTATTACGGCGACCCGAACCATAGCTGCACCTGCTCCCCGGCCTCCATCCGGCGCTACCGTTCGAAAATCTCCGGCCCCCTCCTGGACCGCATAGACATCCACCTCGAGGTCCCGGCGGTGCCGTACCGGGAACTCTCCGCCGACCGTTCCGGCGAGCCCAGCTCGGTTGTCCTCGAGCGGGTCAACGCCGCCCGGGACCTTCAACAGAAACGATACGCCGGCACCGGCATCCACTCCAACGCCGGGCTTTCCAGCAAGATGATCCGCACATTCTGCCAGCCCGAGCCGGAGGCTCAGCAGCTCCTGCACCAGGCGGTGGACCGGCTGGGGTTCTCGGCCCGGGCCTACGACCGGGTATTGAAGCTGGCACGGACCATCGCCGACCTGGAGGATGTCCCCACGATAACGGCGGCCCACGTCTCCGAGGGCATCGCCTACCGGAGCCTGGACCGCAAGTTCAAGGTGTAGCCAGGACCGTCGTTCACCGAGTTTTTTAATTGCGGGTGAAGAGGGAATAATGCGAAAAACATTGGTGCTCGTCTGCGGCCTGCTCGGCGCAGCGGCTATGGCCGGAAACGGGCCGACCGACGAGGGTTGGGTCGTCCAGGAGGGCCTGGCCCCGCTGGTTTTGGGGGGATTTGACCTTGTCGAACCGGTCGGCGTCGAGTCGTTGGCGGAGGAGGGCGGGGATACCGAGCCCGTCGGGCTCCGGGTCACCCTCCGTTTCCACCGCGAGGAAGGGGCGGCTCCCGATGAGCTCGCCACGGTGGATCTGCCCCGGGGCTGCGAGCTGATGATGGGGCGGCTGGGCCCCGACGCGTCCATCTATGTGCTGCTCGGGGGAGGGACGCGCTATGCCCTCCTGCAGTGGAGGCCGCAGGATGTGGTTAATGCTCTGCTGGAAAACTGCGATTTCATCGCCCGTACCGCCGACGAGAGGCTGGTACTCAGCCGGGACCTGCCCTGCGATGCCGAAGCCTATGGATTCAGCGAGGGTGGAGTTCTGCCGATGCGCTCCGACGGCTCCCCGCCCGGCGGCATAAGCCAAAGCCTCTACCAGCAATATGTACTGCTGGACGTCGAGTTGGAGAAAATTCTCGAACCCCTGTGG
>MFAF01000109.1:7032-8111 GCA_001774505.1 Candidatus Coatesbacteria bacterium RBG_13_66_14
CCGCCGACCCCGCCGACTGCTCCCCGGCCCGGGCCATTGACGGCGACATAGGCACCGCCTGGGTCGAGGGTGCGGAGGGCGATGGCGTTGGCGAGTGGCTAACCCTCGAACTGGGGGTGCCGACGGAGGTGTGGAATGTGGCCGTCCTGCCGGGGTACTGCGCCTCGCCTGAGGTCTGGCGCGCCAACGGTCGGCCGTCCAGGGTACTGCTGGAGCTTTCCGACGGAACTTTTCTCGAAAAGGAACTGGAGGACGCCCCCATCGCCCAGGTAATCTCTTTTGGTTTTCGTTTTGTCGAGACGCACATGGTGAGCTGGCTGCGGCTGACCATACTCGCCGTCCATCCCGGCGAGAAGTGGCACGACACCGCTGTCAGCGAGCTGACGGTCAACTACCTCGAAGGTTTTTAAACCCCGCTATCTGTCTGATTCCCCAAGGACGAGGCCGATGCGGATAACCGACCACCCCGTTTTGCACTTCAAGCTCGGCCGACGGGTGCGGTTCACACTGGACGGCGAGGAGCTTTTCGGCTATGAGGGCGAGCCCGTCTCCGCCGCGCTCCACGACTCCGGCGTCCGCATCCTGCGCTACTCCATAAAGGAAAAGCGCCCCCGGGGCTTTTTCTGCGCCATCGGCAACTGCTCGAGCTGCCTGATGGTCGTGGACGGCGTCCCCAACACCCGCGTCTGCGTCACCCCCTTGCGCGAGGGCATGGCCGTCCGGCGCCAGCACGACAAGGGGCACCTCCTGGTGGAAGGGGGCGCCCGATGAGCGGCTTCGACCTGGAGCCCATCCACCAGCCGCAGCCGCTGGACCTCCTGGTCATCGGCGGCGGTCCCGCGGGCCTGTGCGCGGCGGTGGAGGCGGCACCCTTCGACCTCAAAATTCTCGTCGTGGACGACGGACCAGCCTTCGGCGGCCAGCTCGTCAAGCAGACACACAAGTTCTTCGGCAGCAAGCTCCAGCTCGCCGGGACCCGCGGCCTGCGGATCGGCGAAAAACTCTACGAGGAGCTGGTAAAATATCCCAACGTCGTGCTCTGGCACGACTCGCGCGTCCTGGGCGTGTACCCCGACGGC
>MFAF01000109.1:8213-8533 GCA_001774505.1 Candidatus Coatesbacteria bacterium RBG_13_66_14
GACCTGCCCGGGGTTTACGGCGCCGGGGCCGTTCAGACGCTGATGAACGTCCATGGAGTCTTGCCGGCCGAAAGGCTCCTCATGGTCGGGGCGGGGAACATCGGCCTGATAGTCAGCTACCAGCTCATCCAGGCCGGGTGCGAGGTGGCGGCGGTGGTCGAGGGGCTGCCCACCTACGGCGGCTACCAGGTCCACGCCTCGAAGCTCACCCGCGCCGGGGTGCCCATCCTGGCCAACCACACAATTTCTCGGGCGCTGGGTGAGGACCGGGTTACCGGCGCGGTGATCGTCAAACACAGAGACTGGGTGCCGATTCCCGG
>MFAF01000109.1:8551-8938 GCA_001774505.1 Candidatus Coatesbacteria bacterium RBG_13_66_14
CTGCGACGCGATATGCCTGGCCGTGGGACTCTCGCCCCAAAACACGCTGGCGCGCATGGCCGGGGCCGAGCACGCCTACGTGGGCGAGCTGGGCGGATGGGTGCCGAAGAGGAAGCGGACCGGCGAGACCACCGTTCCGGGGCTCTACGTGGCGGGGGACTGCGCGGGGGTCGAGGAGGCCACCAGCGCCATGATCGAGGGCCGCGTCGCCGGCATTGACGCCGCGTGCAAGCTGGGAAAAATGCCGCTGACCGAGTACACTCACCGGATGGTGGACCTGGAGCGCCAGCTCATCGTCCTGCGCTCGGGGCCGATTTCGGCGCACATCCGCGCCGGGCTGGAGAAGGTACTATTCCTGTAAGATGCCATTCGTTGGGCGTAGGGCGG
>MFAF01000109.1:8964-10151 GCA_001774505.1 Candidatus Coatesbacteria bacterium RBG_13_66_14
TTACAACTTTTACGGGCGGCATACAGAGCTGCCGCCCTACGCGATGATTTATTCGTCGTAGGGCGGGGGCTCTGTACCCCGCCTTTTTACCATTGAGGCTTGAGCGGTGAGCCGGTCGGCTCTTCAAGCGACCGTTTGTGCGGCCGCTCTCCGCTTCCGTCCGCCCAGTTGGGCGATGGTGACGCCGGTGAGCGTTATGACCCCCCCGACGATGAACCAAAGGGTGATCTCTTCACCCAAGAACAGGGCGGCCAGAATCGTGGTGGCCACGGGCTGGCCGTTGGCCATGACCGCCACCTGGCTCGCTTCCAGGCGCCCCAGGGCGTAGTTCCAGCAGAAGTAACCCACTACGACGGTCATCACGACTAGGTACGCCAGGCCGAGCCAGGCCGTCCAACTCACCGAGGAGAGGTCGGCGGTGAGCGTCGCCGTGAGGCCGAAGGGAGTGAAGAGGACCATCCCGGCGCAGACGGCCAGGGTCAGAGCCGCCAGGGTCCCGCGCCGCTCCACGAGCGGCTTCGAGAACGTCGTGTAGAGCGCCCAGCTCGCCACGGCCCCCAGGACCAGCAGGTCTCCGAGCAGGTGTTCGCTCTGAAAGCTCAACCCCTTCTCGGTGAGGAAGAGGCTCACCCCGGCGAGGGAGAGGATTACCCCGAGCCAGCGCAGCCAATGGGGTCTTTCCAGGCCGCGCAGGCCGGCGATGATGAGCACGAAAACGGGCGTCAGGGGGTACAGGAGGCTGATCTGGGCCGGAGTGGAGAGCCGCAGGCCGTAGAGAAACAGGAGCGGGTCGGCCGCCACCACCAGGACTCCGAGGCCGAGAAGCTGCGGCAGTTCCTCCTTCTTGACGCGCAGGTCCACGCCCCTCATCCTGCAGATGATGAGGAGGATGAGCGCCGCGCCGCCGAAGCGCATGAAGCACAGACTCAAAGGCTCCAGCTCCGCCACGGCGTACTTGCCAAGGATGTACGTCCCGGCGGAGATGAGGGTCTGGGCGACGAGTGCCAGGTAGGCGAGGGTTTTTCCCAGCTTAACCATTCGGAAAAAATTTCACCTGTGGTCGCTGATGGCGGTTTCTGGTAGCATGGCGGCCATGTCGAAGGACCGCGGTACGGCTTTCCTGGTGATGTGCGGCGTGGCGCTGGTCTGGAGCGGGGCCTTCGCCGCGCTGAAGTTCGGACTCTCGA
>MFAF01000109.1:10467-12047 GCA_001774505.1 Candidatus Coatesbacteria bacterium RBG_13_66_14
TCATTGACGGGACCTTCTTCGAGGCCCTCGCCTCGCCGGGGACGCCCCTTTTAATCGGCGGTTACCTCGGGCTGGTTGCCTCCCTGGCGGGGTATTTCGCGTGGAACTGGGCGCTCTCGCGCTCCGACCCGAGCCAGGTCGCGGCGTTCATCGTGTTGATTCCCGTCCTGGCCCACCTGTGGGGCTACGCCTTCCTCGGCGAGCACCTGACGTGGCTGGCGGCGGTGGGGGGTGCCCTGGTGCTGGCCGGGGTTTTAATCGTCAACGTCGCGGGCAGGAACAGACGACCGGAGCCCGGTGCTACGGAGCTATCTCCGTGAACGGGATGGATATGCCCCGGCGGTCGAGCTCGTGGAGGAGCTCGGCGGCGGGAATCGCCTTCTCCGGGGGCAGGGCGCCGCGCTCCGTAATCCGGCCGTCGGAGAGCATCAGCGCCGTGACCGCCACCGGGAAGCCGGTGCAGCGCATCATCGCCGTGAGCCCCGTCTCCTCGTCGGCGTAATCCAAGAGGCGGCAGGAGAGCGTCAGCGGCCCGCCGTCCCTCTCTCCGGTGAATTCGCCGTGGAGGACCACCAGGTCCCGCCCCTCGCCCGCCAGTTTATCCGTGATCAGCTTCTCTAGAAGACGGCGCGGTCGGACCCGCCGCCCGTCCACCTCCACCTCACCCTCGCCGTCCAGGCCCAGCTCGAAGAGCGCGCGCACCAGCCGGGCGTGCCCCGGATAGCGCAGCGTCTTGTATTCCAGGGACCGGACCCTCCCCGCGAAGGTCTTTGGCAGGGTGCTGGAGCCGCCCGAGGTGTGGAAGGCCTCCAGCTCGCCCAGATCGGGGTCGCGGACCGTCTCGACCTCGGTCAGGGGCGCCACGGTGACGAGCTTCCCTTCCCGCAGGACCATGCAGGGTTCCCGGTATTCGTTCACCAGCCCCTCGGCGGAGAAGACCAGCTCGTACTCCCACTCACCGCGCCGGGTTTGCGGCAGGCCGCCTACGAGCAGGCGGACCGCTTCCAGGCGGTCGGTGAGCTCCGCGGCGCGCCGGGTAAGGACGTTGACCAGCCCCGGGGCGAGACCCATGTCGGGGATGAGCGTCACCCCAAGCCTTTTCGCCTCGTCGTCCAGGGCCAGCTCCCGGGCGACGACCTCCGAGTTGCCACCCATGTCCGTGAAGTGGGTTTTAGCTGAGATGGCCGCCCGCGCCAGGCCGAGGTTCAGCCGATAGCTCGCGGCCGAGACCAGGGCGTCGCAGCCTTCGATCCAGCGCGCGACGGCCCGCTCGTCGGCCGCGTCCAGGCGCTCGGTCCGCACCCTGGGGTCGTCGAGCCGTCCGGCCAGGGCGTCGAGGCGCGTCTCGTCGGCGTCGGCCAGGCGCAGCTCCTCGAGCCCGGAGTTACGCAGCAGGTCATGGGCCACGGAGCGGCCCATGAGACCTGCGCCCAGCAGGGCGATCCTCACATCCTCTCCTCGGTTAAAAGAAGGCAAGGGGGTTTTACCGAGAATAAAGCTCGGTTCGCCCGGCTAGACCCCTTGCCCTATCACTGCAGTATCTGCGGTTTCCCGTCCCCGGGGTGCCGGACGACGGTGAG
>MFAF01000110.1:0-1457 GCA_001774505.1 Candidatus Coatesbacteria bacterium RBG_13_66_14
AAAGACAAGGGGCTTAAGCCCCTTGCTCTTATTTGCCCAAAATAAACCTCGTTTATCTCTTAAGAACTCGCCGGACGTCTCTGCACGACCGTCGAAGTTGCCCCTGGTGTTAGGATTCTGGGGCTCAATGTTTCTGTATTCACCTCCGGCTGCTACGTCCTCACCTGCAATGATTCCGACTCACCGCGCTGCTCAGTTCCCCTGGTCATCGCCCATTAACATTTCTCTGGTAAAGACAGGTAGAGGTACCCACAGCGGCTGCCTCTATTTTTAGCAGAAATCTACTTAAGGGTGTAGTAATTTAAAAGCCACCACCAGTTTGCATCACGGTCGCCGTCATCGTCGATACGGACCTCTACGATGCCGACCCCCTCTTTAAAGAAAACATTTGTAATAATTAAGTCGTTGTCTTTAACTGTAACCCAGACAACATCTTCGTAATATCCTGAAGGCGTATCTGAGAAATTATCAATCTGGTCAATTCTACAATCCCAGAGTACCCCATCATCATCTGTAAATGTCCACTCCGTACCACGTTCGATCGGCGTCTTGAGGTAGGTCCGCCAATTCTCCTCGTCCGCGGGCTTGGCCTGGAACTCGCCGTCCTCGGTGTGGCGCCAGAGCCACTCCTCCGCGGTGTCGCCCCAGGTGAACTCCACCCGCCACGCGTCGCCCTCGGAGCCCGTCACGTACCAGTTCATCGGGTCGCCGTCGTCGGGCAGGTCCCAGGCGTAGTCCCACTCGTTGCCCTGGGCCAGGGGGACGTAGGCCTCCGTCGGGTTGGGCTCGGGGGTGCCCGGCGTGTCGCAAGCTGCGAAGAGGGCCGCCATAAAGGCCGCGCCAAGAATAAGCGTCCTTTTCATCGAAACCTCACGGTGAGTTTTTGTACGCCGCGATGATACCAGCGGCGCCCCGCGCTGGCAAGACCCGCCCTTGACACATACGCCGCGGCGCGGGATATAATGGGAATGAAAAATAGCATTCAACCCGCGAGGCGGCATGAGACGCATTTTAACCATCCTGCTCCTGGCGGCCCTCCCCGCGGCGGCGAACGTGGCGCCGGGACGCTGGGTCGAAGACCGGCCGGGGGACGCCCACGGCGAGCACCCGTCCATCACCATGTCCGACGAGGAGGTCAGCGTCTTCTTCTGGGAGGACGTCGTCCTGGTCGAGGCGTGGTACGACATGACCAGCACGGGGTCCTCCGGTCTGACCCCGATGATGCTGCCCATGTACTTCATCTACCCCGACGAGGGCCCGGACGAGGACTTCGTGCCGTGGGTGCGGATGAGCGTAAACGGTGAAGAGCTGGAAACGCGGGCTTACCTGCGCCCCCAGTTCGACGAGGCGGGGGAGTGGTCGGCGACCATGGTCATGGCACTCTTCAAGTACGAATTCCCCACGGGCTCCACCACGCGGCTCGTCGCCAGCTACCTGGCGCCCTACGTGTGGAGCGA
>MFAF01000110.1:1480-10279 GCA_001774505.1 Candidatus Coatesbacteria bacterium RBG_13_66_14
CCCTGGGCACGGGGGGCGGTTGGAACTCCCCCATCGGCCACGGCACCCTCTACCTGAAGCCTGGGCCGGGAGCCGACTGGGACGTGGCCCTGGATTTCGGCCAAAAGCACCTGCCCGAGCCGACCTTCGAAGGCGAAACGGCCGTGTGGGAGTTCACCGACCTGGAGCCCCCTTCGGATACCTGCTACTGGCTCAAGGTGAAGGGGCCTTAATCAGTTTGGCGCGCCAGATTGGGAGGGACACCAACAAGCGACGAATTTTCCAGGCTGGCTCTTCGAAAGCGGGGGTGACCCCGCTTTTTTTATCGGGCGTCGGACCGCGTCCGGCGTGCCTCTCCGGTTAAACGACGGTGTTCGTCCGTCCCTGGTACGCATCTTGCGTTCAAGGGGAATCCCCAATTCAAACCCGGTCATCCCCTTACCAAAGGAAGACAAGGGGTTTAAATCCATTGCCTCAAAATGAGGAACATGAAAACCGAAGCGACACGAGTCACGCCCCGGCGAACCGAGCGAAGCGAGCTACGCCCCCGGCGAACCGTACTCATCATAGACGACGAGGAAAACCTGCTGGAGCCCCTGACCCTGGGCCTCGGGCAGCTCTCGCCCGATTTCAGCTACACCGCCACCTCCGACCCGGTGGAGGGGATGGTGCTGCTCGACCGCAATCCGGTGGACGTCCTGGTCACCGACATGATCATGCCCTACGTCACCGGCCTGGACATCATCGAGCAGGTCGTCAACCACTTCCCACAGACCGCCTGCATCCTGATGACGGCCTACGGCTCGCCGGACATCGAGATAGTCCTTGACGAATACTCGGTCAGTTACGTCGAGAAGCCGCTGGACCTGGACGTGCTCCACCGGATGATAGTGAACCTGACCCGGGAACCCAAGGCCGTCGCCGACCTCAGCGGGGTCACCCTGCCCACCTTCGCCCGGGTGCTGGCGTCGAAGGAGCTGACCTGCCGGGTGGACATCGAGTGCGGGGAGAAGAGGAAGGGAACGCTGTTCTTCTCGCGGGGGGAGCTCTTCCACGCCAGGCTCGGTAGCCTGTCGCCCGAGGCGGCGGCGGTGGCCATGCTGACCTGCGAAAAGGCAAGGATAACCATCCACCAGTTCAAGCGCCCCTTACGCCGGAAAATCCATCGGAGCATGGAGGAGATTCTGCACGTGAAGATGGGGGAGGAAGAGGAACCTTTCGCCTCCATCGGCGGTTCGGATTATCTCGACCCGGCCGAGAACGGTTACACCAACACCCAGAACCTCATCGGGCTGCTCTCCGCGGGGGTCACGCTGAAGTACAACCTGCTCCAGCGGAAGAGTTGAGGCCGGTCCAAACACGGAAAAGGAACGCCCGGCGGCGTTCCCTTTTTTTATCGAGATACGACGGAGACAAGGGGTTTAAACCCCTTGTTACAGCTCGAGGAATGCCTTGAGCTTGTTCGAGCGGGTGGGGTGCCGCAGCTTGCGCAGCGCCTTGGCCTCGATCTGCCGCACGCGCTCGCGGGTGACGTTGAAGATGGTGCCGACCTCGTCCAGGGTGCGCGGGCACCCGTCCCCGACGCCGAAGCGGAATCGCAGGACCTTCTCCTCGCGGCGGGTGAGGGTGGAGAGGACGCTCTCTATCTGCTCGCTCATGAGCATGAAGGCCGCCGAACGCGCCGGGCTCACCGTGTTCTTGTCCTCGACGAAATCGGCGAGGTGGGAGTCCTCCTCCTGCCCGATGGGCGTCTCCAGGGAGATGGGCTCCTGGGCGATTTTCAGGATGCGGCGGACCTTGTCGGCGCTCATGCCGAGCTCGTCGGCTATCTCGGTGGGGGTAGGCTCGCGGCCAAGCTCGTGCAGGAGCTGGCGGCTCGTGCGGATGACCTTGTTTATCGCCTCGATCATGTGCACCGGGATGCGGATGGTGCGGGCCTGGTCGGCGATGGAGCGCGTGACCGCCTGGCGGATCCACCACGTGGCGTAGGTGGAGAACTTGTAGCCCTTCTTGTAGTCGAACTTGTCCACCGCCCGCATCAGGCCGATGTTGCCCTCCTGGATGAGGTCCAGGAAGTGGAGGCCGCGGTTGGTGTACTTCTTGGCGATGGAGACGACCAGCCGGACGTTGGAGCGGACCAGGGTCATCTTGGCCTCGTGGACCTGCTGACGCCCCTCCCGTATCCGCTTGACCACGTCGCGGAGATCGTCGGTGGTCATGCCGACCTGCCGCTCGACCTGGCGGACCTTCTCGGCGGCCTTGGTGAGCCGCTGCACCGTCCGGGCCAGCCCCTCCTCGTCGGTGGCCAGCCGCTTCATCAGCCCGGCGGCCAGGGGGTTCTTCGCGGTGATGTTGTCGGAGATGGCCTCGGCTTCCTCGAGGTCTATCCCCAGCTTCTTCGTCGTCTGCTCCAGGTCGCGCTGCTTGAGGTTTATCAGGCGCAGGAGGTCTATGATGCGGTCGGCGAAGCGGTTTATCTGCAGGGGGGAGAACTGAACGTCCAGGAGCTTCTCCCGGATGGCGACCTCACCGGCCGAGATCAGGTCCCCGTCGGGCTCCCTGTTCTCGTGCTTCGCTTCGGCGATCTCGGTCATTATCCGCTGGTGCTCGACGTAGGTTTCGGCCAGGAGCTTGCAGGTGCGGCGGATGTACTCCTTCTGCTTGTAGAGCGGGAGGCGCCCCTCGGCGTTGATTTTGACCACCTTTTCGATCTTGAGATCGCCCAGGCGGAGTTTATCGGCGAGGGCCTCCAGATCCCGGTGGGTGGAATAAACGCTGAAAACCGCGTCCTGGATGACGTTCTGGCCGCTCTCAATCCCCTTGGCGAGCTCTATCTCGCCCTCCCGCGACAGGAGGGGGACGCGCCCCATCTCGCGCAGGTAGAGGCGGACGGGGTCGTCGGTGCGTATCTTCTCGACGTCCGCCAGCGCGTCGGCGTACTCCCTCGCCAGGCTGACCTCGGCCCCCGCCTTGACCGTCTTGGGCAGCTTGGCCTTGGACGTGTCCACGATGTCTATGTCCAGCTCGTCGAAGAGCATCAGGAGCTCGTCAATCTGCTCGGGGCTTACGACGTCCGAGGGCAGGGCGTCGTAGAGCTCCGAGTAGGTGAGCTGGCCCTTCTCCTGGCCCAGAACGATCAGCTTCTCGATGCTCTCGCTGGCGGGGATGTCGTGGAGGTTGTGCTTTACCTCGGTGTCTTCGGACTCCTCAAGCTCGTCCTCGAAGCTGTTTTCGTCGTCGTCCTTCACGGGCTCCTCCAAACCGAACCGGTTGCCGTACCTTCAAGAGCGGGCAATGATAAGAAAATCCCGGGGGCGATACAAGGGAGATTTCTGGTGCGTTTTCGGGGATTGTGAAAGGGATAACTCGCTGAAGACAAACAAGTTACATATTAAGTTGCGACCCTGGTCGCGGAAATATGCTGCATTTTTTGCTCACGGTAAGTATAGCCGGAGTCTAGCCGAATTTCCAGGCGATCCCCCGACGTTAACCCTTTTAAGTCAACGAGATGACGTTAAAATGACACAAAAGCGGCCGAGCGGGCCTGGCCGAATAGCGTAACTCTATGTAATTGAATTAGTTGCAAAACCGTAGTTCCGCGCCTAACCCTCCTCGACCTTCAAGGAATCAATCCGGGCCAGGAGCTTCCTGTAACGCTCCTCGTCCCCCTTCCGGTAGGCATCCTTCAGCTCCGCCTTCAGCCGGATGAGCTCGGTCCCGAGGTTGCGTCGCCGAAAAGCGTCCAGGCAGTCCACGAGGGCCTTCTCCCGTTCCTCCTCGTCCAGCTCCATCGCCATTACCCTGAAGAAGGCCTCCCGCGCGGCCGGCTCGAGCTTCGCGGCTGCGGGGCCGACGTCGGCGAGATTCCCCTCTCGAACCGCCTCGTAGGCCGGCTCCACGGCGGGGCGGACGGATTCGGGAAAGTCCGCCGGGTGGATTTCCCCGACCACGCGCCCGGCCCGTTCCCGGTCGTTGAAGAGGAGGAAGAGGAGCAGCCGCACGTCCTGCTCGAGAGGGACCGGCCTGACCCGTCTCACTGGAGCTGCCCGGTCGCCGGCGACCGCCCTCGTCTCGCGGACTGCGCGCCGCAGGTCTTCCCGCAGAGACCGGTTGCTCACACCGAGCTTGTCGGCGAAGCGGTCTATGAGCACGTCCCGGGCCATGCTCCCCTTGAGGACGAAGAGGTGCCCAGCCAGCTCCTCGACGAGCTTCCCGCGCCCCAGGGCGTCCTCGGGGCGGTGACGGCCGAGGAGGGCTTTGGTCAGGAACTCCTCGATGCCCACGGCCGCGTCTAGAATCGCGGACAGCGCGGCGGGCCCGTCATCCCGGATAACGTCGTCGGGGTCCCTCCCCGAGGGGGGCGTGGCCACCCGCACGGCCAGCCCGGCGTTGACCAGGTGCAACAGGGAACGGAGGGCGGCCGCCTGACCGGCGGCGTCGCCGTCGAAGAGCACGACCACGCCTTTTTCGGCGGCGAAACGGCCCAGGAGCTTGGCCTGCTCCTCGGTCAAGGCGGTGCCCAGCGGGGCGACCGCGGCGGCGAAACCGGCGCCGTGGAGGCTGACCACGTCCAGGTAGCCCTCGACCAGAAGGGCCGGGGAATCGCGCAGGGATTTGCGGGCCAGATCCAGGCCGTAGAGCTCCGATCCCTTGTGGTAGATCGGTGACTCCGGGGAGTTGACGTATTTGGGAACGTCCTGGGCGTCGGAGAGGTCCCGCCCGCCGAATCCGACGACCCGGCCCCGGGGGTCGCGGACGGGGAAGACGAGCCTGTCCCGCAGCCGGTCGTAGAGCCCGCCCGACTTGCCCCGGGTACAGAGGCCGGTCGTCAGGAGAAGCTCCGGGCGGACGCCGTCCTTGGGGAGCCGCTTGGCCAGGAAATCCCACTCGGGCGGCGCGTAGCCCAGGCCGAAGGCGGCCTGCATCTGTGCCGAAACCTTGCGCCGGGTGAGGAAATCGCGGCCCCTGACCCCGGCCGGTGAGGTCAGGAGGCGTTGGTAGAGCGTGGTCGCCCGCTCGAGGACCCGGTAGGCGTCGTCCCGCTCCCCGCGGCGGTCCCCGGTCCGGTCCGCGGTCTCGGTTATCTCGACGTTGAACTTGCGCGCCAGGTGCCGGACGGCCTCGAGGAAGTCCATCTTCTCCAGCTCCATGACGAAGCTGAAGACGTCGCCGCCCACGCCGCAGCCGAAGCAGTGGTAGAACTGGCGCGCGGCGTGGACGTTGAAGGAGGGGGTCTTCTCCTCGTGGAAGGGGCAGAGACCGACGTAGCTCTGGCCGCGGCGCTTGAGCTGGACGTACTCGCCCACCACGGCGACGATGTCGGCCGCGCGCCGAACCCGTTCGAGACTGGCGTCGTCTATGGCCATTTACTTCAGCTCCACCTCGGTGACGCCGATGCCGCCGAGCTTGGGTTCCGCCGCGGCGAAAGCCCTTACGTGGCGGTGGTCCTTCAAAAAATCCAACACGGCGAAGCGCAGCGCCCCCGTCCCCCGGCCGTGGATGACGCGGACGTTGGCGTGCCCGGCCAGGGCGGCGTCGTCCAGGTACTTGTCCAGAATCTCGAGGGCCTCCTCGACCCGCTTCCCCACGAGGAGCAGCTCGGAGGGGACGTAGCGGTCGGGAACCTCCGCGCTTTCGGGGGGGGCCGTGGGGCGGTCGTCGGCGACCTTCGTCAGTTTAGCCACGGGGACCGTCATCCGGACCGCCCCCATGGCGATGACCGCCCGGTCGCCCCTGATTTCGAGGAGGTCGGAGGCGGTGCGGGTCCCTTCGAGGCGCACCCGGTCGCCGACGGCGAGCTCCCCGGTATCGGCCGGGGCGCGCTCCTTTTCGGTGAATCGCCGCTTCAGCTCGTCGCGCTGGCGTTTCAGCCTCTCCCGGGGGCGGGAGAGACCGGCGTCGGTGGGGGCCTGTCCCCTCTCGCGCAGGCGGCGCGCCGCCTCCTCGGTCTCGCGCTCCACCCGGGCCAGCTCATCCTCCAGCGACCGCCGTATGGCTTCAAGTTCCGCCGTCTTCCCCCCCTCGACCAGGGCGATGCGCTCGGCCGTCTCCCGACGGACGCGCTCCAGCTCATCCCTAAGGCGTTGGTTGTCCTCCTCGGCTTCGCCACGGCGCCCGCGCTCGTCCTCCAGCTCGGCGATCAGGCGGTCCAGGCGCAGGTACTCCTCGTCGAGGTAACCCTCGGCCTCGGATACCAACCCGGCGTCCAGCCCGAGGCGGCGGGCCATCTGGAGCGTGTTCGAGGCCCCCGGCGAGCCGACGCTGACCCGGTAGAGCGGGGCCAGAGTCTCGGGGTCGAAGGCCACCTGGGCGTTCTCCATGCGCGGGGCGCCGTAGACGAAGCCCTTGAGGGAGTCGTAGTGGCTCGTGGCCACCACCCAGGCCCCGGCGCGCTGCAGGCGGGTCAGGACCGCCATGGCCAGGGCGGCCCCCTGGTCCGGGTCGGTCCCGGTGCCAATTTCGTCGAGGAGGACCAGGGATCCCGGCCCCACCGCGTTGAAAATCTGACCCAGCCGCTTGACGTGGTAGCTGAAGGTGGAGAGGTCGCCCTCCACGGACTGCTCGTCGCCGATGTCGGCCAGCACCGAGGTGCGCAGGCCGACGGTGGAGTCGGGGCTCACCGGAATCGGCAGGCCGCTCTGGACCATGACCGTCAGAAGGCCGAGGGTCTTGAGCGCCACGGTCTTGCCGCCGGCGTTGGGCCCGGTGATCAGGAGGGTGTCGTAGGCCCCGCCCAGTTCGAGGTCCACCGGCACCACCTCCCCGGCGGGGTGGTGCAGGAGAAGCACGGGGTGGCGGGCCGTCAACAGGCGGGTGGGGCCGTCCGCGGTGAGCTCGGGGACGACGCCGCCGAGTTTGTGCGCCAATCGGCCCTTGGCCTGCGCCAGGTCCAGCCGGGTGACGAGGCCGTAATCCAGCTCCAGCGTGTCGAGCCGGCCCCGCGCCAGTTCGCTCAACTCGCCGAAGAGTCGCGCTATCTCCTCCCGCTCGGCGCGGTGGAGGGCGGCCAGCTCGTTGTTCTCCTCGACAACGGCCAGGGGTTCCACGTAGAGCGTCGTCCCCGACTTCGACTGGTCGTGGACGATGCCGGCCACCCGTCCGCGGAAGTCGCGCAGGATGGGGATGACGAAGCGCCCGTCACGCTGGGTGACGACCCGCTCGCCCAGGGACTCGTCCAGCCCCGGCGAGGAGATCATCTCCAGCAGGCGGTCGTTGATCCTGCGGCGGAGCCTCTCCTTGTCACGACTCAGGCGCTTCAGAAGCGGCGAGGCGTCGGGCTTGACCGTGCCGTCCTCCTCGAGGACGCCGCCGATGGCGCCGCGGAGGTCGTCCAGGGGCTCCAGCCCGGCGACTATCTCGGCCAGGCCTGGATAGAGCTCGGCGTCGGGCCGCTTTTTACGGAGCCCGCCCACCACCACCGCCAGGAAGTAGAGCTCGAGCAGGGATCCGGCCTCGAGGACCGCCCCGGGGGGGGCCAGGCTCCGGAACACCGGCTTGAGGTCCTCGTGCCGCCCGATGGGGAGCGGGGAATCGGTCTCCAGGAGCCGGCGCGCCTCGTCGGCCAGGGCCAACCCCTCGCGGATTTCGGAGAGCGCGGTCGCCGGGCGTAGCGCGAGGGCCAGCTCCCGACCGGCGTGGGTCTGGGTCGCGCCGGCGAGCTCCCGAAGTATTTTCGGGAAGTCCAGAAGGTTTTCGCTGAATTCTTCGAAGGCCATGCGAATGTCCGCGGCGACGGGGCCTTAAAAAGGGCGGACGACCGCCCACGGGAAAGGGGTGCGGTCTTTGGGCTAGGAGAGGAGTACTTTCAGCTCTCCAATGGCCAGTTTCGTGGCTCGGCGGTAGGGGCGGCGGCGCGGGAAAACGGCGGCCAGGACGTAATCCACGCCGTCCACGAGGAAGAAGCGGAAACAGTACTTCTTTCCTCCCACGGACGTGGCCAGAATTTCGTCCAGCTCGACCCCGGAGGAGTCCCGGCGGAGCTCGGCGATGGGGGTCTGGAGCTGGAGGGAGATGAGGTTGAGGAGGTCCACGTGCCCGCCACGACCCCAGGAGCAAATGACGAGGCCGTCCTCGCCCACCAGGGCGACCTCCTCGAAGGCCGATTTTTCGCCGATGCGGGTCAACACCGCGGCGATGCGGTCGTAGAGGCTTTCCGTCAAGGGAACCTCCTTGGGGGGCAAGGGGTAAAACAACGGGCTTAACCGTGAGCCCCGCCCCTACGGATTTTTTCCTTAGAGCAGCTCCCCGCGCCCGGATTTCCGGTAGATGTGGAAGAAGAAAGGTCCCCCGGCCAAGGCCAGCGCCGCCCCCAGCGGTAGGGACGGCAGACGGAGGTACACCAGCGCCAGCCGCACGAGGTTGTCCGCGGCCAATACTAGCACAGCCCCCACCAGGGCCGCCAGCGGGAGCATGCGCCGATGCCCGGCGCCGGCGGTCACGCGGACCAGGTGCGGCGCCACCAGACCGACGAAGGGCACGATGCCGGCGAAGGCGGTCACCGCGGCAGTGGCGAGCGAGGCGGCCAGGAGGATGCCGCGACGCGTCCGCTTCAGCTCCACACCCAGGGAGTGGGCCTGCGCCTCCCCCAGGGCCAGGGCGTCCAGGGCCGGGGCGCGCAGGAATAGGTACACCCCCGCGCCGGCGACGAGAACGGCCGTGATCGCGAGCGGCCACCACTCCACGTAGGGGGTGGATAAATCACCCAGGAGCCAGGCCAGCACGGCCCCCTGGCTGAACACCGGCAGCCAGGCCAGGATGACCAGAATCACGCCCGACAGGGTGGCGTTGGTCACCACGCCGGCCACGATGAGCCCCGAGCGC